>JBGCFS010000099.1:0-4076 GCA_045107035.1 Hyphomicrobiales bacterium | reverse complement strand
GTGTATGAGTGCGCCTTTGGAAAAATCCAGCTTGGTGGCACGAAGCTATCAAATCCCAATGCGCGATCCAACAGCGGCAATGCGTTGTCAGCTTGGCCCAGCCTGTTGAGCGTCTCACCATAGCTGTGGAAGACTTCCGCGTTTTCCGGGTCTAGTTTTATAGCCGCCTCAAAACTAGCTATTGCTTCTTCCGGCCGATTCTCATAGCCCAGCACCCACCCGCGACGCGCTCGAGCGACTGCAGAAGTTTTATCGAGGAGAATTGCTCTGTCTGCTAACGAAAGCGCTGTGTCCAAATTGTTGTCTGATCCGGGCAGGGCAAAGACAAAGATCGCAGTTCGGCAATAGGATTGATAAGCAAATGCATCTGAATAGTTTGGATCAATTCGCGTCGCGTTTTCAAAGAAGGTCAATGCCTTGGCCATATGAATTGGCGTGTAGCGATAATATTCTGCGCGCCCTCGCAGGCATTGGTCATAGGCCTCGTGGCTTGTTGTGCCACGCCGCGCCTTAGGCATGGTCAATCGAAGCTGTAGCGATGCGATGATTTTTGCATTCAGCTCGTCCTGTAGCGCAAAGGTTTCGTTGCTACTGCCTTCAAACCGTTCTGCCCAAATTTGGCGGCCATTGAGGGTTTCACTCAGCTGAACATTTATGCGCAACCGACCACCTTGTTGACGAATTGAGCCTTCCAGCACATGGTCGACATTCAGCTTCTGGCCAATTTCCTGAACTTCCAGTCGCTGTTTTTTGATGGCAAAGCAGGCGTTGCGCGAGGAAATTTTTAGCTCTGGAATTTTGGAGAGGTCCGTCAGCAAATCTTCGGAGATGCCATCTGCAAAATAGTCTCGCTGCGCGTCTTCTTCGGTCGCGATAGGTGGAGACAGGTTTTCAAAGGGAATGACAGCCAGAGATGGATGATTGGTTACAGATTGGGGCACAGGAGCAGTGTCTCCTGCAATGCTGACCTGCCCAACGAACCGAAAACCTTTGCCGTGCACTGTCCGAAGAAACTTGCGTTCTGTCGCGGTGTCACCCAACACTTGCCGAACAGATTTTATGCCGGCAGACACGGCCCAGTCGGAAATTGCACGTCCTTGCCAAATTTCGTCAAGCAGATCCGTCTTGGAAACCATGCGGTGGCGCTGTTCCAAAAGGTATATGAGAATGAGCAAGGTTTGTGGTTCAGCTGAAATCAACTCGCCATCGCACTTCAACTCAAACGCATCTGTATTCAGTTCAAAAGGGGCGAAGCGATAGATCACGACAGTCTAGTTCCATTCCGCAATCGTCATCCTCCCAAATTCCTCCAAAACTCTTCCTGTACCCTTCAAGCACTAAATTCAGGCCTTGGCTAGTTTCCAGATCATCGTAATCTAGGAGAACTGCCATGTTAAAATTTCCAATTAGGTCTACTTTCGTCGCTCTTTTAACAGGCGTCATAATGATGGCTACAAACGCAAATGCGGATGCAGTCAAAGTTGAGAGCAAATACAACGTTGACCAGTCCGTTATGAGGCTGAAGGGGGCCGTAGAAAAGGCGGGCGCAAAGGTCTTCACTGAGATCAATTTTGCAGCAGGTGCTGCCAGCGTGGGTGAAACGCTTCGCCCAACAACTGTTGTTTTGTTCGGTAGCCCCAAAATTGGCTCGTCAGCATTTCAGGCGGGACAGACCATTGGTCTTTATCTGCCTCTGCGTGTGTTGGCCTATGAAGATGCCACTGGCAAAACTTGGTTAATGTATAACGACCCGGCCGAGGCCGCCGCAGCCCATGGCATTGCGCCAGATCATCCTGCCATCAAGAAAATGCAGGGCGCCTTGAAGAAAATGACATCCTTAGCATCCGGTTCATAAAATTGGGTGAATAGGTCTCAAATTCCATTGCTTTTGGCGCAGTTCTGACTTCAACTTAGCCCATGAAATTGCAAAGCTTTGAAACATTTATCGTTGGCAATCCGCCTCCCTCTTTCGGGGGGCGGTACTTTGTCTTTGTCAAATTGGTCACTGACGACAACATTGTTGGTTATGGCGAGATTTACAGCGCCACCTTTGGTCCAACAGTAGTGGAACCTATGGTCGCCGATGTCATGGAGCGTCATGTGCTTGGGGAAGACCCGCATGATATTGAAAAGCTTTATAGGCGCTGCCATTCCTCTGGATTCACGCAACGGCCGGACCCCGGCATAATGGGCGTATTCAGTGGCATTGAAATGGCCTGCTGGGATATCATTGGAAAAGCTGCAAACCAGCCGGTCTACAAACTACTCGGTGGTCAATTGCATGAGCGATTGAGGGCCTACACCTATCTTTATCCAAGCGATGGTCAGGACGCCGCAGAATTCTACAACAGTGCGGAGCATTGTGGCGCGTGCGCTGGAGCTATGGCTGATGCGGGGTTTACAGCCTTGAAGTTTGATCCTGCTGGGCCCTACACCATCTACGATCCACATCAGCCTGCCCAATATGACATTGAACGTTCGGTGGAAATTTTGGCTGCAATCCGGAGCGCAGTTAGAACCAAAGCAGATATCCTGTTTGGCACCCATGGTCAGTTTTCGCCAGCTGGCGCGTTGCGTATGGCTGCTGCGATTGAAAAATATGATCCGCTTTGGTTTGAAGAACCAACACCGCCCGAAATGCCAGAAGCAATGGCAAAGGTGGCGCAGGGCACATCCATTCCCATCGCGACAGGTGAACGACTCACCACCAAATATGAGTTCGCACGAGTTCTGCAAACTGGTGCAGCAGCTATATTACAGCCCGCACTAGGCAGGGTCGGTGGTATTCTTGAGGCGAAGAAAATCGCGGCAATGGCGGAGACATATTACGCGCAGGTCGCACCGCACCACTATTGCGGACCAATTGCTGCGCTTGCCAACATACAACTTGCGACCACTTTGCCGAACTTTCTGATCATTGAAGCGATCCAAACCTATGGCGGATTTCATGCCGAATTATTGTCTAACCCTATCCGTGTTGAGGAAGGGCATATCATTCCTTCGACGGAGCCTGGGTTAGGGGCAACGCTGAATGAAGACGTTGCGAGAGCTAATCCTTATTCTGGACAGAAATTGCATTTGGAAATGCAGGATACGCCCCTGAATTACAGCTCCGAAAGCCAATTTGGAGGTGGCTAGTATGAGGTGTTTGAATTGCTGTCAAGCATTCGCGCTTGGCAACAATTGATCGATCAACGTCTAACGTCTGCAAGCTTGAGCAATATACTGACAGCGCGTTTTTCTCCGCACATTTGGTACGGCAGAACACGTCATTGATGCTCGGCCTGACAAGCGATAGACAAATCTAGATGACGCAGGATGGTTATCCACCTCAAAATGCCATTTCGCTTCTGCGCGGCGCTTTGCGCGTCTTAGCCGAAGACGTTTCGACAATCCGTTGCTCTCGCCAATTGTAACCATACGGGCCAGGCAGCGCGGAAACGGGTCGTCGTTTAACAACGTTGGCAGGTCTTGCGCAATGACTGTCGTCGGCATAGCCGAAAAGCTGGTGACAAAGACAGCGGCCAATGTGATGGCCTTTAGTGTGGGGAAGATCATTGGTTTCTCCTTTTGGTTATGGTTCCCAAATTGGGTTCCTTGTGCGTTTGCACACCCACACGTTGTTTGAACTCAGATTTACAGCAGATGAATGAGTTATTCTGAATGCGTTCAGCAGATTTGGGGTTTCTGGGGTTTGTTCATATAGTTGCCTGAGTAGTTATCGGGCATTTCGTTTGGCGGATCTTATCCAGCCAACTTCAACACGGTTTGGCGGAGAAACGCAGTGAAACTTAGATATATTTTTCCACTTATGACACTGGCTGCATCACCTGTATTTGCGGGGCTGGAAACTACAGAAATGAGCGACACCATAGAAATGGTTGGTGGAATGGCGATCAGCGAAATGGTTCCTGATGAGTACAACTCGCCAGATGTGACACCGCTTATCGAATACACTGGCAATACATTTGAACTGGCGTTTGCAGACTATCGAGATACAGCGCTACGCAAAGCCGATGTCCACTTTTCCTCGAAGGTTTATGATGTAGATGGCATACGTGCCGCCTTAAGTAATC
>JBGCFS010000098.1:0-3401 GCA_045107035.1 Hyphomicrobiales bacterium | reverse complement strand
TAAATGGAAGCCAGTTCCAGTAATGATGGCATGCTTACTCTTTGGATTATTGCAAGCAATTCCCATTCAGTATCCGCAAATTTCTTTGCCAGGAATTGGCATCGTACCAGGGCAGGTTATGCAGGCGCTGCCATATGTACTTACTGTTGTTTTATTGGCAGGTTTCATTGGTAAGGCAATCCCTCCAAAGGCTGGCGGCGTGCCATACGTCAAGGAGCGTTAGTATGTCTCAAGACCTGTTTGAAGCCGCGCTTGCAGCGCGAAGTAAGGCGTATGCCCCGGCATCGAATTTTTCGGTTGGCGCTGCTATTCGTGGTGACAATGGAACTATTTACGCCGGTTGTAACATTGAAAATGCCGCTTACCCCGAAGGTTGGTGCGCGGAAACCTCAGCAATCTCTCACATGGTGATGGATGGCGAGCAAAGTATTGCAGAAGTATGTGTGATTGGAACAGGCAACGTCTTTTGCACTCCGTGTGGAGGCTGCCGACAACGCCTAGCAGAGTTTGGCAAAGCAGATGTGCCAGTGCATATCGCCAACGATGTCGGAATTGTTGAGACCTTTAAGTTGGGCGATCTACTGCCCGCTGGTTTTGTATTGGACTGATCATGAGTGAGATTGCAAAACTGGCAGCTAGGGAATCTGCAGAAGCGCTGAAAGTTGTTCGGACTCGCACAGACCGTTCATACGAAATGGGCCTTGTTCTTGGATCGGGACTTGGTGAGCTAGCTTGCCTTGTTGAAAATCGGATTGAAATCCCGTTTTCAGATCTCCCAGGCTTCCCTGCATCCGGTGTTTCCGGCCATGCAGGAACCTTGGTTGCGGGCGATCTTGCCGGGTTACCCGTCGTTTTGTATTCTGGCCGTTCCCATTTTTACGAGCAGGAAGATGCATCAGTAATGCGGACACCAATTGCGCTCTTAAAAGCGCTTGGTTGCTCGACATTATTACTTACAAATTCAGCAGGATCCCTGCATCCCGAAATGGGTCCGGGGTCCGCGATGCTGATAACGGATCACATCAACTTTTCGGGCTCAAACCCGCTTTTTCGGGAACCAACCGATCGTCGTTTTGTCGGTCTCACTGAAGCCTATGACAAAGAAATTCGTGATATTTTTGATGGCGTCGCCAGCGAACAAAACATTGAATTGCATCAAGGAGTATATATGTGGTTTTCGGGGCCATCATTTGAGACGCCCGCTGAAATCAAAATGGCCCGTATCGTTGGAGCTGATGCTGTCGGTATGTCCACTGTACCGGAAGCAATCCTCGCTCGTTTCTTCGAAATGCGAGTGGTGGCCTTATCCGCGATTACAAACCTAGCAGCTGGAATGACAGGCCAAGAACTCTCTCACGATGAAACCAAAGAAAACGCACCAAAGGCGGCCGAAAAGCTGAAATCTCTTATCAGCGGCGTGCTGTCAGAAATGGCAATTAAGTGAACGATTCAAAACTCTTTAAGAAACTCATTGCTTGCCTCGACCTCAGTGCAATCGACGCAGACGATACCGCCACAATCGACGCAATGTGTTCCAGAGCGCACACGCCTCACGGCAATGTCTCCGCAGTTTCTGTCAAGCCTCAGTTTGTTGCTCAGGCGAAAAAACAATTGGCAAACTCCAGCGTTCAGCTAGCTGCTGTAATCAATTTCCCTGAAGGCGGCGAAGATACGCTGGCACTTGAACAAAAAACTGCAGAAGCAATTGCAAATGGCGCGGATGAGATTGAATTTCTAATGGCCCACAAGGCTCTTTCAGAGGGAAGACCAGGCTTTGCAGAAACACAAATCGTAAGAATTAAACGCGTCTGCGGTGAAAAACCACTGAAGGTTATTCTTGAAGTTGGTAGTTTAGATCGCAACGAGACAATACGCGAAGCCACCGATGTTGCATTGGCAGCGGGTGCGGACATCTTGGTTTCAGCTAGCGATACTGCTGATGCCAACTTAAACATAGCTCAATTGGAAAATGTGCTTTCAGTTGTCGCAAAACAGAACAAAGCTCCTGGGATTAAATTTGGAGGCCGTCTTACATCAATCGTACAAGCTCAATCGCTCTATGAAAGTGCAAAAAGTATCTATGGTGAAAACACGCTGGATGCCAATCATTTCCGTTTAATTGGAAATGATGTGCTGGACGAAATGCTCGCCAAAATCTGAAGCCCGAAATTTATCACTGGAGCTAAACCCATTGAGTTACCTCCCATCCGAGCTAATCCGCAAAAAACGTGATTCACAATCGTTGGAACCTGATGAAATCAAATTTCTAATTCATGGTTTGGAAGACGGAAGCGTAAAAGCCGAGCAAATTTCAGCATTTGCTATGGCCGTGTTCTTCAACGACATGACGATGCCTGAGCGTGTTGCCCTGACAGAAGCCATGCGCGACAGCGGGGATGTATTGGACTGGTCTGATCTCCCGGGCCCAGCACTGGACAAGCACTCTTCTGGCGGTGTAGGAGACAATGTTTCGCTGATGCTTGCACCCTTGGTTGCAGCATGCGGTGGCTATGTTCCAATGATATCTGGCCGTGGTCTAGGACACACAGGTGGAACACTGGATAAATTTGATGCGATTCCGGGTTATAAAACCTGCCCTGACAACGCCCTGTTTCGCAAAACAGTGCGCGATGTGGGCTGCGCTATCATAGGACAAACATCCAATCTCGCACCTGCGGACAAGATGATTTATGGCATTCGAGATGTCACCGCGACGGTGGAATCTGAAGCTATGATTACGTCTTCTATTTTATCCAAGAAACTCGCAGCAGGTCTTTCTGCTTTGGTGCTCGACGTGAAATGTGGAAACGGTGCATTCATGACGACGGAAGCAGAAGCCCTTGGTTTGGCTCGTTCGCTTGGGTCTGTGGCGAATGGTGCAGGTATGCCGACCCTCGCGCTTGTAACAGATATGAATGAACCGCTTGCAGACGCCGCAGGAAATGCCGTCGAAATGCAAAATGCTGTTGATTTTCTCACACGAAGTTGTTCGATGCCGCGCTTGGAGCAAGTTGTGCTGGCTTTGTCAGCCGAAATGCTGGTCCTTGGAAATTTGGCAAGCACTCTTATGGAAGCTGAACAAAAACTACGTTCGGTTTGGGAAAATGGCAAAGCTGCCGAAGCCTTTGACAAGATGGTTGCAGCACTTGGGGGTCCAATTGGTTTTGTTGACAATGCGGGAACAATACTGCCGAAGGCAAATGTGGTGCGCGATGTTTTTTCAAAGGACACCGGTACAATAACCGATATCAAAACACGTGATGTTGGATTGGCTGTTATTGCACTGGGCGGTGGACGGACAACGCCTGAAGACAAGCTGGACTATTCTGTGGGTTATTCCTCCTTGGCTGGTGTTGGAAAACATGTTGATGGTGAAACGCCAATTGGACGCGTTCATGCTG
>JBGCFS010000097.1:0-2611 GCA_045107035.1 Hyphomicrobiales bacterium | reverse complement strand
CCAAAGGATGCAGGTGCATAAAGCGCTGCTGCTGCAACAAACACAGCCGCAAGTCCCACTAGAGAGTGAAAGGCGGCCACAAGCTGCGGCATAGCTGTCATGGGGATGCGTTTGGCAATTATAGCGCCAGCACCACCACCGATGCCCAAGCCCAATACGATCAGGACAATGCTGCCGAAGGATGTGCCTGCCAAAAACAGTGTTGTGATAATGGCGATGGCCATACCAATCATGCCAAAGCGATTGCCCTGACGTGCTGATTCAGGATTGGAAAGGCCGCGCAGTGCTAAAATAAACAGAACTGCTGAAACCAAATAGAGAAGTGCGGAAAAACTAGCTGACATGTCTTCGGCCCCTTACCGCTGCTTCTTTTTGTACATCGCCAGCATTCGCTGGGTCACAAGAAAGCCGCCAAAAATATTCACACTTGCGAGGATTAACGCAATAAATCCAAATGCGCGGGCCATACCGCCGCCATCGCTAGAAGTTAAATCAACTCCCACCGCCAACAGGGCGCCAACCACGATAACCGACGAAATTGCATTCGTTACAGACATCAATGGTGTGTGCAGTGCTGGCGTCACAGACCAGACGACATAGTAGCCAACGAAAATAGCGAGCACGAAAACTGCAAGGCGGAATACAAACGGATCAACCGCCCCACCTGTTGCACCCTGCACTGCTGCGCCAACGGCGTCGCCAGCTTGTTCTAATGCCGAAAGAGCAGCAGCTGCCGCACTATCCGCTTGGTCGGCAGCCGCTCTGGCAGCCTCTGCAGCAGCCTTAGCTTGTTCGGCAGCCTGTTCAACTTTGGTTGTCATGTCAGACCTCGCTTATGCTTCTGCTTTTTCGGAAAAATTCGGATGAACAATCTTGCCGTCGCGGGTGAGCAGAGTGGCGGTTACCAATTCGTCTTCCCAATCGGTTGCAAGCCCACCACTTTCCTTATCGATCATCGTCTCAAGGAATGAAGCAAGGTTCTTGGCGTAAAGCTCTGACGCTGTGGCTGCAATTCGGCCTGGAACGTTGTTGTGTCCAACAACCTTCTTGCCAGCAACATCCACAACCTCACCCGCTTTGGCACCTTCAACATTACCGCCACGCTCAACAGCCAAATCCACCAGAACCGAACCTGGGCGCATCGACTTGACCATATCTTTCGTGATCAAGCGGGGCGCAGGACGCCCTGGAATAAGAGCCGTTGTAACAACAATGTCTTGTTTTGCTATGTGCGCAGCAACAAGATCAGCTTGTTGCTTCTTGTAGTCGTCAGACATTTCTTTCGCGTAACCGCCAGAAGTCTCTGCCTGTTTAAACTCGTCGTTCTCAACAGCAACAAATTTACCACCGAGTGATTCAACCTGTTCTTTTGCAGCAGGACGAACATCGGTTGCAGATACAACAGCACCAAGTCGACGCGCGGTAGCGATTGCCTGAAGACCAGCAACACCGGCACCCATTACAAAAACCCGGGCGGCAGGCACTGTACCCGCAGCAGTCATCATCATTGGAAATGCGCGATCAAATTGTTCTGCAGCATCAATTATGGATTGATAGCCAGCCAAATTCGCCTGAGAGGATAAAACATCCATAACCTGAGCACGGGTAATGCGGGGCATCAATTCCATCGAAAACGCGGATACACCAGCCTTTGCCATTGCTTCCAGATCTGAACGATCGCCGTAGGGCTCCAGCATTCCCAACAACATTGCGCCTTTGGGGATACTCTTCAACTGAGAAGCGTTTGGGCGCCGCACTGTCAAAACAACGTCAGCGCCCTTCACGGTCGCTGCTGATGATTTTCCGATGGTTGCGCCGGCATCTACAAATTCATCATCTGGAATCCTGGACGCATCACCAGCACCAGCCTGCACTACTACAGAAGCACCCTGTCCCACATAACGCTTCACCATGGATGGAGAAATCGCTACGCGTGTCTCTTGAGCATTTGCTTCGCTCAAAACCGCTATTTTCATCAATTTTGGCCTTTGTTGGAAACGTTAAAGTTTCATTCTTGGTTGAAGCCTTTGCCTCAGAGCAAGAAAATTGCCATCAAAATCAAGATAACGATTACAGCAATCGAGCCATACTTAGAAAGCGCGATAAACAGGTCATAAGTGCTTTCGTGCTCTGGGTAGTCCATGGCATTTTTTGTTTCTTCAGACATAGGTGCCTCATCTCGTCAACCAATCATCACCCGCTCAACACGGGCATTTCAGGTCACTGTTACAACACGACCACAACTACCGCAATGCACTCTTGGCTAAATCTGCTGCGCGCAACGGGAGAAACTAGTCGTCTATGGCTTCAAGTTCATCAATCAAACCGGAGATGACAGAAACACCTTTATTCCAGAACTCTGGGTCTCCGGCGTTCAAACCGAACGGCGCAAGAAGCTCTGTATGATGTTTGGTTCCACCAGCGCGCAACATGTCGAAGTACTTCTCTTCAAACCCTGCCTCTCCTGACTGGTAAACCGCATAAAGTGAATTCACCAAACAATCCCCGAAAGCATATGCATAGACGTAAAATGGTGAGTGGATGAAGTGCGGGATATAAGTCCAGAATGTTTCATAACCTTCACCGAGCCTGATAGCAGGTCCCAAGCTGT
>JBGCFS010000096.1:0-3514 GCA_045107035.1 Hyphomicrobiales bacterium | reverse complement strand
GCCATAAAACATCCGACACCACAAACCGCTGCTCGTTCATTCAAACCTCCATTTTGGAAGTTTGAATCAGAAATCAGGCCAAATGGGAACCCTGATTGTCCACAGGCCCTAGTAAATGATGATGCTTTATCGAATGAGATTGATAAAATATCAAGCTCAGCTTGAGCACATCAGCAAGAGCTCGCCAAGACTAATGATCGCTCAGCGAATTGAAGCTCATGATGTTGAAATGCGATAGGGCTGCGAAAATGCACCCCCTCTGATGTGCATGGTTTTCGAGGCACGGCAAAGCAAACTGAGCGCAGAGCATAGGATTGAGCGAAACCTGCCTGCATTCAAGCGTGGTGAGTAGAACTACAGTAAAACGGATCGCATTGGCGGAACCTGTATGGCCATCTATTTTGATGCTTGGCACTTTCTCAATTCATGAGACGAAAGTGTTTTGGTCGCTTTGGGCTGATTGTGTTGAAAAACTCGTTGCAGCAAAATTTACTCCAAAATATCGGAACATTATTCCTGCGGACTTGGCCCAATGAAACATTGTTTGAAAAAGCGGTCCTTCGTTGTAAGCGCAGCAAAATCTGGAGAGCCCATGACCGAGTTTTGGACAAAGCTACCAAAATCATTGGCCAAATTTGATGACTGGGATACTATTTTGCTAGCTTCTGCAAATTTGGTTCATGCCCTGCTGTTTAGGATTTTATAGTGACCTCAATACGCTTCTTGGCGCTGTTTCTAATTCTGATGGTTTCTGCTTGTACTCGTCCGCCAGAGCTGATCGGGGTCGACAATCTCAAAATCCCAACCCGATCAGTTGTTGAGGCCACAAAGCACAAGGTCTTCATTGTCACGACACGCGAAGACACAGAAGTCGTTGGGGCACTTTTTTCTGAACTTAGAGCAGATGAATTGGGACTGGCCTCAGTGGAAGTATCTGTTCCTCCAACCCATGTGCCTGGTGTGTTAGAACGACCCAAAAGCCTTCCACCTGATCCTCGAACCGAGTTCGCCGTTATTGACCCCGCTACATACTCTTCAGAAAGCGCGTTTCTATCGTCGCTGAATACAGAACTCCGATCCCGCTCTACAGCACAACGTGAGCTGTTGCTGTTCGTTCATGGATACAACATGACGACGAGCGATGCCATTCTGCAGGTAGGTCAATTCGTTGAAGACAGTGGCTTTAGTGGAGTCCCTGTGCTGTTCACATGGGCTTCAGCGGGCCAACTCTCCAGATATGTTTACGACCTCAACAGTGCCCTTATAGCTCGGCCGTTTTTGATCGACGCGTCTGAAATGTTGAGCCAAAGCATCGCTACAAAATACCATGTTTTTGCACATTCAATGGGTGGATTTTTGACGATGGAGGCAATTGTCGACGTTGCGCAGAAAGGTCAGTTCAATCGAACAGGACGACTGCAAAACGTGGTCCTCGCGTCGCCGGATATTGATATTGACTTGTTCCGGTCGCAGATGGGCGAGATCGACACCACATTCGATAGTTTCTTCGTTCTTTTGTCTAAAGATGATGCTGCATTAACTGCGTCACGCCGGATCGCTGGTGGCGTCCCGCGCGTTGGAGCCTCAGACGCTGAAGAACTCAGCGCTCTTGGTGTTACAGCGATCGACCTGTCGCAAGTTAAAGATTCCAGAACTGGCAGTCATTCAAAATTCTCGGGATCACCAGAGGTCGTCCAATTGATCGGAAAAGGGCTCAACGATGCTCCAGGCTATGGTTCTCGAAGGCAAACCGTTTTGGAAAAAATCCTCGGAGACCTTCCGGTACGGGTGGTGACAGCAAGCAACTGAGCCCTCGAACTCCATATTGAAGTTCCGTTCCGGGCTTGGAGCGATCATGCTCCGTTGGAGCACCCTCAAAAGCATAATAGCAGCAAAAATATACCGCCAACTTCGCGCAAAAACGCAGATCAATCCGGCAATGGTACGCCTTGCCGGATCGCCTCAGAAAATCTTGGGCCAAGACCAACTGCCAAAGCTCTTGGTGCAATACGACCCAATTCGCGTAACTGCGCGCTGGAAACGCTTGTATTAACAGAGCCTCTGTCGTGCATCATCTCAGGAAGGTATCCGTTGACAACAACCCGCCAATCGAAAGGAACACCTTCGCCGGCCAGCCTCAGCATCTTGAAAATCACAGTTGTGCAATTCGTGCTGAAAGAGTTGTACCATCGGGGGCGCTCCGCAAGATCGTTCGCCTCGCGTACATATTCCTCCAATAGTTTGCGCGCGCGTTCGGGTGGCGCACGCATTCTGAAGATATGGACATCTTCATCTCTGATATTGCTGCGAACCCCAACGACATCTTGTTCCTTTGTAGCCAGAATAATCAGCGGGTTGGCCTTGAATAAATCTGCA
Organism: Hyphomicrobiales bacterium; assembly: GCA_045107035.1. Lineage (GTDB taxonomy): Bacteria > Pseudomonadota > Alphaproteobacteria > Rhizobiales. Next base: position 1,138 of record JBGCFS010000096.1, on the reverse strand, counting down.
ACCGGAGAGAACTCACCATCGCGTTCGCGCTTCACCTCTACTGACCACGCGAGGTATTCACCATCTGCAAAACCAAAGCTTAAAATGAAATGCGCCATGTGCGGCACGCCCCAATACGAGAGGAAAATATCTAGTGTTTGCAACTTGCCAAGATCATAGGTTTCGTTCGCCCATTTCTCCGTGAAATCAGTTTTGGAGTGCCATTCAAACCCTCTGACGTTCGCCAACTTAAGTGTATCCCCTTCGATCGTGCCGGTTGTCTGCCGTGCCACATCCGGCGACCAGTTGCCATCTTTGGGCGGTTCGAGTGAGGTCCACCAAATCAAAAGCGAACCAAAAGTCATAGCAAAAGCTAGTACCCAGAAGTTTCTTCGCTTTCCAAATTGTTGGAGGACGGCCACAAGCCCGATTAGTGCAAAGGCAGCACACAATGCGAATTTAAACCCTTCCGGGGCAGGCCCGCGGTACCATAGAGCAAAAAAACCCCACGCTGCAGCAGCGGCTATTACAAGACCCAAAAGGATACGAGCAAGAACCCAGGCAAACCTTCTCATACTGCCATCCTTCTTTTGGCTTTCGTTAGGTATAACGCGCCTAGCCTTAGGGAAAACAGTAATTTGCACGTTCGTTGGAGGAAACTGACTTGAGGCGGGCAGGGTGGTTTCGTAGCATCGCTGGATGACCAAACCTGATCCATTTCGTTATTTCAAAACGAGCACCGAGATTATCCGCCGGGCGGTAATGCTATACATCCGTTTCCCGCTTTCGCTTCGGAATGTCGAAGACCTGCTTTGCGAACGCGGGATCGATGTCAGCACGAAACCGTAGGCTGGCTATTCTGCTTTGCGGCCGTTAGCTACCATAGATAAAAACCAATCCGAGTTTTCCCGCCTGAATGACCGCTGTTATCAAAACCGGACATTCTTCGAAATTGGTCTATGACCGCCATGCGGACTGAGCCGACTTTCCTTGTTGACCCAAATCAATGCAAAGAAGGTGCACACATGCTAGCATTCGAATGTGTAAAAGGTGGGCGGTTAACTGGTATCCATGCTCTCATCCTGTCCCTTCCAACAGACACAATTTGAGCGTGGATGGGAGAGGTGGTTTCGCCACCTCTCCTTAACACAAATCGGAA
>JBGCFS010000095.1:0-7520 GCA_045107035.1 Hyphomicrobiales bacterium | reverse complement strand
AAACGCTGAAGTGCTGATCGACGCTTGGGAGTTCACCTCTAACGATTGCCTCTTGCATGCCCTCCCAATCTTCCACACCCATGGACTATTTGTCGGTTCAAACGTGAGTCTTTTGGCTGGTGGGAGTATGATTTTCCTTCCTAGCTTTAAAACCGACGATATGATCTATAACCTTCCCAAAGCCACAGCCATGATGGGCGTTCCCACGTTCTATACACGGCTTTTGGATGATGAACGCCTTACCAGCGAACTTGTAGCCCATATGCGACTTTTCATATGCGGATCCGCACCGCTTCTTGCTGAGACGCATAAGGAATTTGAAACACGTACCAACCATCTTATTTTGGAACGTTACGGCATGACTGAAACCAATATGATTACTTCCAATCCTTATAAGGGCGCAAGACGTGCCGGAACCGTTGGATTCCCACTACCTGGCATAGACATTCGAATCTCTGATCCCGAGACAGGCACAGAACTATCGCAAGGAGACATTGGGGTTGTTGAGCTTAAAGGTCCCAACGTTTTTATGGGGTACTGGCAAATGCCCGAGAAAACCAAAGCTGAATTTCGTGCTGATGGGTACTTTATAACGGGAGATATGGGACTCATAGACGATCAGGGTTATTTGCAAATTGTTGGGCGTGCCAAAGACCTCATTATTTCTGGTGGCTACAATATTTATCCCAAAGAGGTAGAACTTCTCCTCGATGATCAAGATGGAATAAAAGAGTCAGCAGTTATCGGCGTACCTCACCCAGATTTCGGTGAAGCAGTAGTGGGTGTTTTTGTTGCCGAAAACGGCAAGACCGTAAAAGCACAAGCAATTCTAGACGCCCTGCGAAGTGACATGGCGCGGTTCAAACAACCCAAACAATTGTTTGAGGTCACGGAGCTTCCTAGAAATACCATGGGTAAGGTTCAAAAGAATGTTTTGCGTGATCGTTACAAAGATACGTTTGCCTAACGATGCTTAAATCAACGGCGGCCCGACCCATTTACATTTTGAGCTGAGATAGAGCATAAGAGGTGAGGCTGCTCCCAGCTTGGTCAATCATATGAAATCACTTGTCGTCTATTGCCACCCATGCGCAGACAGCTTTTGCGCTGCCATGAAGTCACAAATCGTAGGTGCTTTGGAACGGGCTGGACATGACGTTCGACTTTGCGATCTTTACGCTGAGAAATTTGATCCTGTGATGCTCGACCAAGAGCGCCGCCAATATCATGATGCCGGCACGAACGAAGAGTCGGTCAAAGATTATGTTGCTGATATTCAATGGTGTGACACACTCGTTCTGGTTTATCCAACGTGGTGGTATGGACTTCCAGCGATGCTAAAAGGCTGGCTTGATCGCGTCTGGGTTCCACATGTTACATTTGTGATGCCGACAGATTCGACTCCGATTCGGCCAAACATGCAACATATCAATAAACTTGCAGCCATAACCACTTGCGGAGCCTCCTGGGGCGTTTCAAAGCTTATTGGTGAGCCAGGCAAGAAAACTGTCTTACGCGGGATACGAGCACTTTGCGCTCCAGGGTGCAAAACGCTCTATATGGCTCACTATAAAATGGACACTACGAGTGCAGCCAATCTGACGGCTTATCTGAGCAAAATAAATCAAAAAATTGAACGATTCGCTAAACAATAATACTGTTAAACGACGTGGGTTTTAAGGTGAAGCAAAAGCGTCACAGGACTGTCATGCTCAGGCTTTATGAAAAGATGTAAGGCGGATAACAAACTGCCTTATTTGGTTTTACAGGCAAGCGGTTACTTCCATGGCGTTCAATCACAAAAAGTCCATTTCATTGCGCATCACGCAAGCAGCACGCGCCCAAAGAACTTATTCAGCAAAGTTATTGTCAGAAATTGGCCTGCATCCTGGACAGGAAACCGTCCTGAAATCGCTGAACAAAGAAGACGGCCAAAGCATGAGTAAATTGGCGGTTGAGCTTGGAGTGCGGCCCCCAACCGTTACCAAAATGATCAATCGCCTTTCCGCGCAAGGCTATGTTGAACGGCGTGCATCCAAGACAGACGGCCGCCAATCTCACGTCTATCTTTCGGCTGTTGGAATAGGCCTGTTGAGTGAAATTGATAAGGCCTGGAAAGCTCTGGAAAAGGCATCTTTGAAGGGTATTGAAGACAAAGACCACAAATTAATGCGTAAGCTGTTGAAACAGATTGAACAAAATCTCAATGTGAATTCCAAAGACACTGCCGCTGAAGGAGACTAGCGCAAATAATTCCATTTGATACCGTTGAATCTGCTTGACTGGAGAAGCTCAGCCTGTAGCTTCGCCGGCGTTCACAATTGAACTGGCGTGACCGAATCCCGGGCGCTATGTCGACCAAACAAAGGGACATTGAAAACACATGTTTAAAAAACTTGCACTTGCAATCACAGCCACACCCGCTCTCACTAGCCTGGTGATGGCTCACGCCGATCCAAGCGCACATGGCGCGGTTATGACTCAAGTGCCTCATCTACATTTTGGTTCAGATCATGCTCTCGCACTTGGTGTTGTCGGAGTATTTGTTGCCGGTCTGGTCGCAGCAGTCGTTAAGACAGGATCTGCCACAAAAAGCCCCCGCAAGCAGCGTTAACAATTAGGGTCAAAAGTCCAATTTTTATTCGAAATAGTGCGATAAAAGCTAGCGCGGTCAACACAAGGGCCGCGCCGTTCACACTGCTCCACATAGGCAAATCAAGTTCCATCCACGCAATACTAATGCGCGTTTGTCTTTCAAACAGTACTTGCAGTGCGAACCACAATGCCAGATTTGCAATCACCCCAACGACTGCAGCAGTAATTGCAGACAATGCCCCTGCCAATTTCGGATTGGCTTGAATTCGGTCGAGATGGGGCGCTCCAGCAAATATCCATAGAAAACTTGGCGCGAATGTAACCCACAAGGCCATCAAGGCACCGAGCACACCACCAACTGTTGGTGAAAACGGTGTGCCGGAGCCAAACCCAGCCTGAAATCCTACAAAGACATTTACCAAAACCAGAGGACCGGGGGTAGTTTCTGCCAGCCCCAGACCATCCAGCATCGCTCCCGGCGCCATCCAACCATAGAGTTCAACAGCTTGCTGGCCAACATATGACAAAACAGCGTAAGCACCGCCAAAGGTCACCATCGCAATTTTGGAAAAGAATAAACCCAGTTGGGACAATGTGTTATCGGACCCAAGAAAAAGCACCGCCAGGCCAATCGGTAATGCCCAAAGCACAGCACTAACCAAAGCTGGAAACAGACTGCCGCCGTTAGGTGACGTGTTTGGTTCTGGCAGGGACGATACTTTACCAAAGAATAGTGCTCCCAGGAGACCTGCAGATAGAACAACAATTGGAAAGGGTATTTGTAAAACCGCCAAACTTAGAAATGCCACGACTGCTATTGCCCCCGAAACTCGCCCCTTCAATGCACGACCACACACTTTCAATAACGCTTGGGCGACGATCGCCAAAACGGCGGTTTTTATCCCAAAAAAGATGCCCGCAACTGCGGGCACAGCACCAAAATTTGCATAAAGGTAACTCAGCAAAAGCATGACCAGCGCACCAGGCAATACGAACATTAAGCCAGCGGCGATACCACCACGCACACCGTGCGTGATCCAACCAGCATATGTAGCCAACTGCTGTGCTTCTGGGCCCGGCAACAGCATGCAAAAATTAAGCGCCCGTAGATAACTATCCTCAGACAGCCAACCTTTTTCCTCCACAAGCAATCGGTGCATAGTGGCAATTTGACCTGCAGGCCCTCCAAAGGAGAGCAAGCCAATTTTCATCCAAACTTTGAAAGCGTCAGCAAATGGGATCGATTGGGTCACTGTACTCTTTTTCATATCCCTGCCGCCCTATGAAGTTTGGTTTTTATAGTAAGCTGCCGCCCAAACATAGTCGCAGAACGCGAACACACTTTGACATGATACACCCAGTAAAATATCCTTGGTGGCAGATTGTTTTAAAAATGAGATGATAGTGTTTGTCAGAATTGAAAAATTCTAAAATTCAAACTCCTCTACCAACGATTCCAACTGGTTTTCGCCATTTACCAGATGAAAGAACGCAGAGCCAAAGCCGGCATTGTCCAGCTCAAACAGTACTTTTCCTCATGAGTTTTCGGGACAAACCGACAGTCTGACAACGGGTCTATAAACTGTGCCACCACCCAAGCTGCAAATGCGCTTTCAATAGTGTTGTCGAATAACCAAATGCGCCGCGAGCCTAACAATCCAGTTTTGCCGTTTACAATTTTAACGGTTTCGCCTCCGGCCATTTCATAAGCCTCAAGCCCACCGGGGATGTCTTCGATTTCACATCCATATTTTTGAACAATGACAGATGCCGAGATGCTGCGTTCGTAGCCGTGAACGCAGAATAAGCGCACTTTGGACACGTCGCTAAAAAGGGCAGCTTGCTTTGAAATTTCTGAAAGGTCCGAGACGAGGAGTGCGCCCGGTATTGTTCTTGGCTTAGCTTCCATCGCGGCTGGTCGACGAACATCCAAAATCAAGGATTTCACCATTGAATCCGCAGACAATTGGGGGTGAGCTCTGGACAGAGTATCACCAGCACAATAGGACATAGGTAGCGTAGAATTAGTCATAGCTCTCCCAAGCCAAAGCGACTGCCTTTGCAGAGCATTGGACATCTTGGGCGGTTCTTGGGCAACCAACGCTTAACCGGGAGACCGCAGGGTCCCGATTTGCTATTAATGACTGAGAGAAATTGCAAAGGCAAGCATTGCTGGCTTTGCATCACATAAACTTTGGAGGCTATATGCCAAAAATTAACGTTGATCTTCTGGTGATGGCGAATCTAGGCAATTATGTAATGGAACGCCTTGATGCGAATTTCCGCACACACAAACTTTTTGAGGCCGATAATCCCAGCCAACTTATCGCCGATATTGGATCAAAAATTCGCGGAATTGCTGCTGGTTCGCACAAGGCAGTAGATGTCGCGTTGATGGATAAGTTGCCAAACCTTGAGATCGCGTCAAATTTTGGAGTCGGCTACGACAATGTGGATGCAAAATCCGCAGGCACACGGGGTATTATCGTTACCAATACGCCCGATGTTTTGTCTGACGAAGTTGCAGATACTGCCATCGGCCTAATGATTAACGCTGTACGTGAGTTGCCACAGGCGGAACAGTATCTACGCGCCGGAAATTGGCCAAATGGTGAGTACCCTCTCACAACAAATACACTCCGCGGCAAGCGGGTGGGTATCGCTGGTCTTGGTCGCATCGGCAAAGCAATTGCCGCCCGCGCGAAGGCATTTGGCCTAAGCGTTGCTTATTTTGGCCGCGCAAATCAGAATATCGAATTTGATTATTACGATAACCTAGTCAGCCTTGCCGAGAATGTTGATATTTTGATCAGCGTACTTCCAGGCGGCGCTGCAACAAACAAAGTAGTGAGCGCTGAAGTCTTTGAAGCTCTTGGTTCACAAGGAACCTTTGTCAATATTGGCCGTGGCTCCGCGGTTGATGAACTTGCCATGATTGACGCACTCGAAAACGGTACAATCCAATCAGCCGGCCTTGATGTGTTTGAAAATGAACCCAATGTGCCTGAGGCTCTTATGGCGTTGTCAAACGCGGTTCTGCTGCCTCACGTTGGCTCCGCATCCGTCCATACGCGCAATGCTATGGGACAATTGGTGGTCGACAATTTGACAAACTGGTTTGAAAACGGAAAACCCGTTACTCCCGTCGCCGAAACACCGTTTCCTGCGAAATAGTTCGCAGGAAATTTCATTGCATTATTCTGGCACAGGACAAGCTGTTGCTAACAAATTGCGCAAAGGCCTGTCATTGCAGGTGAATGTGCAGCTATAGCGAATGATTTGAGGGCCAGAGCGAGCCGGTTTCATCGCCAATGCTTCAAACACCGGCCCAGCGCCGGTGTTTACCAACCGCATCAATGCATGCGGAAAGTTCTTTTCAGAATCCTGCATAAACAAGCTAGCTTCTCTCCAATTAAATGAGGCTGCATATTCTGAAGCCTCGCCATTGGAAGGAATAAGAGTTGCCCGGCCTACAAAAATGCCAGCTTCATTGGGCTCCAGACGAAATACATATGTCTCATTGGATTTGTCGCGCCAAGTAAGCGGGCGACCAACGTCACCAGGATCATACCTAGTGAGCGCCTGAGATCGGCATTCAGCGCGCAATTCTGCACGCTCTTGCGCCGGTGCATTTACAGGTACAAACAATATTAATGCAGCAACAATCCAAGCATACCTCATTCAATTCCCCTTACAGTGTCCAACCACCATCGATGACATTTATTGTACCTGTGGTAAACGCGCTTTCGTCAGCACCGAGATAGACAACAAGTGCTGCAATCTCTTCTGCAGTGGCAACACGCCCCATTGGTTGGCGGGCCACAAACATTTCCAACGCCTTTTCATAGGAGCCAACTTCTTCGCCAAGAGCCGCTACACGGGCTTCCCAAGATGGCGAATGTACAGTTCCTGGACAAATTGCGTTACAGCGAATTCCTTGTTTGATGTAATCAACAGCCACAGCCTTAGTTAGTCCGATAACTGCAGCCTTGGTAGCACCATACACATAGCGGTTAGGAGCGCCTTTAATAGAGGATGCTCCCGAGGACATGTTAACAATCGAGCCACCGCCATTTCCCAGCATGCCCGGAAGGAATGCAGAAATCATGCGATGCATGGATTTTACATTGAGATCAAAAGAGAATTCCCAATCTTTTTCCGAACAATCCAAAACGGTGCCGTGATGTACAAATCCTGCACAGTTGAAAAGTACATCGACTGCACCCACCTCTGCCGCCAACGCATTTACCAGGTCTGTATTACACACATCTAACGCCAGACATTGTGCAACACCCTCAGACTCCAATCCATCCAATGCAGATGCATTCAAATCTGTTGCAATTACGTGTGCACCTTCTTTGGCAAATGCCAAAGCAGTAGAGCGACCAATGCCATTGGCAGCTGCAGTAATGATCGCGCGCTTTCCTGAAAGCCGTCCCATAAAACTCTCCCTAAATTCTTTTTAATGATTATCGCGAGGAATTTTTGTTGCTACTTCGCGGTATTTGACAGCTGGTTTTAGCACCATACCTTCATCGAATTGCGCAACAATACCACGCTGAATTTCCTGCCAAGGTGTCTGGCTATCCGGGAATTTAAATCCACCATCAGCTTCCAGATCCGCAAAGCGTTTCTTCAATTCTTCATCACTGATGAGAATATCTGCTTCGCCCTTTTTCAGATCAACTCGTACACGATCCCCGGTTTGAACAATCGCAAGGCCACCACCTGCTGCGGCCTCTGGCGACGCGTTCAAAATAGATGGCGATCCTGATGTGCCGGACTGGCGGCCATCGCCAATACAAGGCAATGCATGAATACCTTTTTTGATCAGGTAGGCCGGCGGTTGCATATTCACAACTTCAGCTCCACCTGGATAACCAATCGGGCCAGTACCGCGAATGAACAACATACAATTTTCGTCT
>JBGCFS010000094.1:0-3717 GCA_045107035.1 Hyphomicrobiales bacterium | reverse complement strand
CCCGGGGCTTTCGCCTCCACGCGTGCAATTAACAAGAGCGCGTTGAACGTCTTGATGAGTTGATCCGCCTCATCAATCGTCATTTCTAGAGCGTCTCGATACCCTTCTGACTTACCTTCTTCGGCAAGGGTTGATTCCACCCTGTTTCGCAGGCGAGTCAACGGGGTCTTCAAATCATGGGCGATATTGTCTGATACTTCTTTGAGTCCATGCATCAGCTCTTCTATACGGCTCAACATGGCGTTGAGACCTATTGCAAGACGGTCAAACTCATCGCCACTGCCAATAATCTGCAAGCGACGAGATAGATCACCAGATATAATGCTTTGTGTTGTGCTGGAAACAGCATCGATCCGCTTCAGCACGCGGCGAGACACGAAGACCCATGAAATCAGGCCCAGAATGACCAAAAGCACGCCAGCAATTGCGAATGTCTGTCGTGCCACCTCCTGCAATGCTTCGCGCTCTCCAATATCTCTTCCAACAAGGATTTTGAAACCACCACGCAATTCAAAAACACGCACCAGCGCAACGTGCCCCTCGGCCACGTTACCTTCCTCAATGAGGCGATAGCGGATTTCTTTTGGCTCTGAATTTACATTCTGAAACAGGGTGGGAGATATACGCGCAATGTTGCCTGCAAAGACATTGCCACTGTCGTTCACCAACAAATAAAGGTTAGCACCGGGCTGTCGGGAACGGCGCTCTACCAAGGCAATAAGACCGGGAAGCCCGCGCTGGCCATATTGCTCAGCCAAACCTTTGATCTCTGCATTGATGGTGTCGTTCAACTGACGGGTGAGCAACGTTGCCGTGTTGGTGTTGAGGTAAAGCACCAGAAACACAGCAAAGCCTGCAAAGACGGCCAGGTAGATCAGCGAAAGCTTTATCGCAGTCGTACGAAAAAATTTACCTATTGTCGTCACGAATTACATATCCGGCACCGCGAACGGTGTGCAGCAAAGGCTTATCGAATTCTTTGTCTACCTTGCCGCGAAGGCGAGACATGTGAACATCGATGACATTCGTCTGAGGGTCAAAATGATAGTCCCAAACGTTTTCCAACAACATTGTACGTGTCACGACATGCCCAGCATGGCGCATTAAATATTCAAGCAAGCGAAATTCGCGTGGTTGAAGAATGATATTCTGGCCTTCTCGCACAACAGTGTGCGAGAGGCGGTCAAGCTCAAGATCGCCAACAGTATAAATGGTCTCTACATCTTCTGGCTTTCGGCGGCGCGCCAGCACTTCAATACGAGCTAAAAGCTCGGTGAACGCGTAAGGCTTGGGCAAATAATCATCGCCGCCAGCGCGCAGACCTTTAACCCGATCGTCGACCTGACCCAAGGCTGATAAAATCATAACAGGTGTCTGCTTGTCGCGTTCACGCAGTTCTTCAATAATTGAAAGCCCATCACGCTTTGGCAGCATACGATCAACAATCAGCACATCGTAATCATACACGAGCGCCTTATGCGCTCCGGTGTCTCCGTCCGCGGCATGGTCTGCTACATGGCCGGCTTCTGTGAGCGCCTTTACCAAGTATTTTGCAGCTTCCTGATCGTCTTCAATGATGAGAATTTTCATAAGATCTATCGGGTTATGTGAGCACTTCGAGAAAGTAGCGCAATCCTTATTGTGTTACCAGCGGATCTAGCACCATTAATTGCATCTAATATCGGTTTGAAAGAGGCTTGGCGACGGGGCAAAATACGCACCCCGCCACCAATGGGTAAAAGACAATCGGGGCGACACGATTATTGTCTTTCACCGTTTCATAGGATGACTGAGGGGGATGAGCCATCCTATTTCGTTGGAGTCCTAAGCTTTCGCAAATGGCACGGCGACGAAACGCACGCCCTGCTCGCTCTGGACTTGCATGAGCACGGCCTTACGGCCATCTTCTTTGACACTCGCGACTTTTGCTGCGACGTCCTTGACAGTTTCAACTGGCTCCCCATCCACATTGAGAATGATGTCTCCTCGGCCAAGACCTTTGCCAGCAGCCGGACTATCGGGATCAACTTCCGAAATCGTCACACCGTTTTCACCAGCCTGAAGCGTTAACCCGAGACCATCTACCGAAGCAGGCTTCATCATGGTGTCATCTGCTGGAGCAACATCAGCTCTGCGATCAGATTCAGTCAGGCTTCCCAAGGTGACGGCCACATCCATCTGTTTGCCATTACGCCAGATCGTGAGATTGGCTTTCGCATCTGGCGCATAACCTGCAATCAGTCGTGCCAGTTCTTTAGGGCCTTCAACTTCTGTGCCATCTACCGACAAGATAGTGTCTCCTGCCCGGATACCAGCCTTGCCGGCTGGGCTGTTGTCTTGTGGTTGAGTAACAAGTGCACCGCTTGCCATGTCCAAACCGAGACTGTCTGCGATTTCTTCTGTCACAGGCTGAATTTGTACACCGAGCCAACCACGCTCAACCGCGCCGTCATCCTGCAAATCCGCAACAACGATTTTTGCCGTGGAGGCAGGAATGGCGAAAGCAATACCTACATTGCCACCGGAAGGAGAAAAGATGGCAGCATTCACGCCAATCACTTCACCATTCATGTTGAACGCGGGTCCGCCCGAGTTACCGCGGTTAACCGGAGCATCAATCTGGATAAAGTCATCATAAGGACCAGAACCAATATCGCGACCATTGGCCGATACGATACCTGCCGTCACAGTTCCGCCTAAACCAAATGGGTTACCGACTGCAACAACCCACTCGCCGACACGAGATGCAGCGTCTGCAAATTTAACGTATGTGAATTCACGGTCTTCGTTTACTTTCAGCACTGCCAAGTCTGTACGTTTATCGGCACCGATCAATTCGGCGTCCAGCTCGCTTCCATCACTCAGCACGATTGTAAACTCTTCACCACCATTTACGACATGCTCATTCGTCACCAAAAGACCGTCTTCAGAGATAAAGAAGCCAGACCCTTGCGATTGAGATTGGCGGGGTTGTGCGCGCTCTCCGCCATTGCCGCCTTGGCGACGGTCATAAAAGCGACGGAACGGGTGGTTTTCTGGAAGATCACGGAATTCACGAGGTATCCCACGCTCTCCGCGTTGCGAGACCTGCCGTGTTTTACCCCGAACCTTAACACTAACAACAGCGGGCTGAACGCGCTCAACTACGTCCGCAAAACTTACAGGGGCGGCCGCTTCAACCCGAACAGGGTCAGCCTGTACGGCACTCGTGCCGTTTAGAAGTGCTCCTGCAGCCAGGACACCTGTTATTCCAAGTGCTGCGACACCAGCGCGCAAGGCGTTGCTACGCAATTTGCCGTAAGCAACAGCAGGTGAATTCGATTGTGTGGGTTGAGACATAATGTGTGATGCTCCTCATCATAGGTAGTCAAGCGATTGTCGCCATTGAGGAGATAAATAAGGACTGTCACCTTACCGCGTGCTGTCACGGGGCTTAAACTTTTGTAATTTTCCGGCACTTGCGAATTCAGATTTTGTTCCCAAGCGGGAAAAACAAAGAGTTTTACTCTCTTGTCATTTTTTACAATAGTTTTTACTTTCTTTATCCCATTGATTTAATTGTATTTATTTTGAGTGTCATGTCTTTTTTTTGTTTCTGAACGGGATGTGAATGTGTGGTTCAGTGTTGGTTTTGGTTGGTGTTTGTAGGGTGGTTTCAACGTTGAGAGAGACGACGTTTTAACAAACGCAGACACGAACAACACAGCATTTAACCCG
>JBGCFS010000093.1:0-66710 GCA_045107035.1 Hyphomicrobiales bacterium | reverse complement strand
TCACCGTCAATATCAAACCGAAGGGACGCCATGGTTTCATCAAACAGCCGGTTCCAGGCACCACGTCCTGTGATCGACTTTTCATGGAATAGCTCTTCAACACGATCTTCCAGTTGATAAGGCTTGTCCTTTCGCAAATCTTCCAACCATGGAAGATAATGTGCGACAGCTTCTGACTTCAAAAGTTGAGAGAAATCAGCGTCTTCAATTTTATTGAGTTCAAGTCCGAAAAACAGTAATTGGGTGCTGGCATTGGTGATTTTTTCCTGGATGTCGCCATAGAATTTCGCGCGCTGTGCATCCGTGGTGTCACCGGAGTAAACCAAACCTGCATAGGAAATGATCCGTCCTAGCAAATCTTCAATCTGCTCGTAGTCCACGAGAGCTTTGACAAGATTTTCAGGAGCATCTTTCGCCAACTGAGCAATTTGCCCTTTGTAAGTCTCGGCAAATGCCTTGCACAAAGCCTCCCCCTTCTTGAGATCAGCAGCAAGATCTTCACCATCCATTGCAGAATAGAGATCAGTAAGGTTCCATTCAGGGAGCGCCCCGAGCGCTTGTGATGCGTCAACGCTTTCCTTCTGATCTCGAACAACAAGGTCAGACACTGTTAGTGGATGAAAAAATTTTGTCATCTGGGTTCCTGTAAGATTGATACGTACTGATAGAGCGCAAATCCCGCCCCAATCAAGTCATCAGTTTTCGCATCGGCGTTTTTATGGCTAACATCTTGTTAACGCTTCCAACGACACTGTTCAAAAAACATGAAAACGACACTTGTTTTGATTCGAATAAGGTCAACAGAGAGATTCTTGTTAGCGTGCTGGTTTTAGTTGTTGAACATGATGCGGAAACGCAAAAGTCCATTTCACTCCATGTGGAAGCTGCGGGCCATAATTGCTACTGCGCGACGTCTGCTTCTGAAGCCGAAACTTGGTTGGAAACATCTAGTCCAGATGCGGTAATATTGGATTTGCTTCTTCCAGACTCTGACCACCGGCAATTTTCCAACTGTATCCAAAACCTCGCTCCCAAGGCAAAAATTATTGTCATTGCGCGGTCGGGCTCTGAAGATGCAATACGTGAAGCCCTCAAATGGGGTGCAACTGATTATCTGGAAAAACCTATCAGTGGCCTGAGAATAGCCTGCGTTCTATCGCATTTAACCCCTGCAATTCCGACGAAACCTGACAGTTGCTATCTAGAAAACGCTTTTTTCAACCATGACAAACATCATTTGATGGTTGCTCTCTCAAAATTCAAAAAAGCAATCATGCTGAATATCCCAGTCATATTTGAAGGCGACATTGGCACAGGTAAAACGACTGCAGCCAGACACTTTCTCAAGCAGGTCGCGCCAGACATGGCGGTTACCTGGTTTAATGCCCGAACGGATTCACACGATGAATTCCGAGAGCAAACCTCAAAACGGATGACTGGCAAAGCTGTATCGCAGCATGGAATTGTCATTCAACATCTGGAAGCCGCCAGCAAAGCGCTTCAAAACGATATAAAGACACTGCTAGACACGCCATACACGACTGTGATCGCCACTTCACGCGGCAGGCTGATGGATCACATGGAACATGGTATTATAGATCGTGTTTTGTTTAGCAAGATGAGCGCAGCACCGCTTTGGCTCGCTCCAATATCAGAGCGTCCCCATGATGCTGAAGCCATTGGCCAGTTTATCTTGGGAAAAGCGAATTGCGAACTAGGCACCAATCTTCCGGTTTCAGCCATCATTCCAATGGTTCAAACCCCGGGCACAGGTTTCAAAGACAATCTTCAAGGGCTAAAAAGAGCAATTTACGCTGCCGCAGCAAACCAATCTTCCGCTGTTGCTACTCTCAACCTCGTTGAAAAAATAGACCGAGTAGATGAGGTTTCAAAAATCTCGTTTTTGAAGAAAGCCTCAGTGGATTTGACAGATGCAGCCGGCGACGTCCGCCCATTGGAACTTATAGAAGCTGAAGCACTCAATTTCGCCTACCGTCACCTGGACGGCAGAGTGGGGAAGATTGCGAAAGCTTTGAAACTTAGCAGGACAACGCTCTACAGAAAGCTCATAAAGCAAAAGCTTGCTCTGCCTGAAGAGCACAATAGCATTGAACAAAACAGCGACTTTGTTCCCGTTAAAAAAGAGAAGGTAACAGCGCGCGCAGCATGAGCTTTCAAAAGGAGATCAAAATGTCACATTTGCTAGAAAAAGCGCTGATTTTGCTCTCACATTTGTTTGATATTAACTTTAATGCTGATACATGCTTTAATCTTTAAGAAGGCGCTTTATCGCCACTGATATGAAACCGGAGATGTTCCCCGTGAAATTTTCTTTGACTAAATCTTGGTCCAAAATTTTCCGAAAAAAGCTTCTTTTATCTGTACTGGTTGCGCCTGCCGTTTTCGTATCATCAGCAGTTTATGCGCAGACAATTGCGCCCGATGCGAAGGTAGAGCTTGCCTCTGTTGACGTGGCAACGACATCTCAAGTCTTAGATGACGAGACAGCAGTTGCAGAACCGGTCGCACCGGAATTGAATGCAAAGTCATTGGAACTGGCGGAAGCGACAGAAAAATTCAGCAAAGCAACCAAGGACAAATTAGACCGTGTTGATCGTGCTGGCATTGCAGCCTTTTACGAGGACAACAGCTACACGAAAGTCTGGGTCAAAGAAGGAAAGTTGAGCAATGCAGCGCTTTCTCTTGCCGACGAAATAGCAAAAGCTGATCACATCGGTTTGAACCCATCTGACTACACGGTTCCAGCTTTTGAAGCGGGCGTTGAGCTTTCAGAAAACGAACTTTTTGCTGCTGAACTTGAAATGAGTCTCGCGGCTGTCCGTTTCACCCGGCATCTTGCTTCTGGGCGTTTAGAGCCACTAAATGTCAGTGCGTCTTTGGACATACATCCAGTTCGTCCCAATCCGAAAGCGGTATTGGCAGATTTGAGTATAGCGGATGATGCGGTTGCCGAGCTGAACGACTATCATCCAAAGCATTCAGCCTACATTGCACTTTTGAAAGAGCTTAAGGCGATAAGGTCCGAGAAAGTCGAGAAACAGATTGTTATCGAAAAGGGCAAGATGCTAAAGCCTGGAATGAGCGACCCGAGGGTGCCGCTTTTGCGCGCACGTTTGAAAGTTGATCTTCCGGTTCTTGAAGTTGCACAGGATGCAACCGAGGAAGAAATAAAAGCTGCAGCCGCAACAGGTGTTGACGAAACAATCTACGACAAAGTCCTTGTTGACGCTGTGAAGGAATTCCAAAAAAGCGAAAATCTCTCACAAGATGGCATTATTGGGCCTTCGACTCTGCGCACCTTAAATGGTGCGCACGGTGTAGACCGTAAAGCCCAGATTATTGTTAATCTGGAGCGCTGGCGTTGGATGCCTAAAGATTTGGGCGCATTCCATATTTTCGCAAACATTCCTGAATACCGAGTCTATGTTAAAAAAGGTGATGAAGTCACCCACACAACCCGTGTGGTTGTCGGTAAGACCAAGCACAAGACCGTAGCTTTTTCTGATGAAATGGAACATTTCGTTGTGAACCCATCTTGGGGTGTTCCGCAGTCGATCATTAAAAATGAAATGCTTCCGTCTGCTCGCTCAAACCCTAGCTACTTCTCGCGCAAAGGGTACCAAGTATTTGCTCGTATCCGTGGCAAGACGAGACGGATTGATCCTAACCGTGTGAATTGGCGCCGTGTTAATGCGTCACAGATTTCTGTCCGCCAACCGCCTGGTGCACGTAATGCACTTGGTCAAATTAAGTTCATGTTCCCAAATAAACACGCCATCTATATGCACGATACGCCGTCGAAAAGCCTGTTCAAACGCGATAGCCGTGCATTCAGCCATGGGTGTGTCCGTATTCACAATCCATTGGAATTTGCAGATGCGATTCTCGCAAATGAACCAAAATGGAATTCATCTCGTATCAAAAAATTGATCGGAGGCAAGGAAGCAACTGTCAATTTTGACAAGAATATTCCAGTGCACATCGCATATTTTACGACCACCATTAAAGAAGATGGCACCCTAAAATATCTCGCAGATGTCTATGGTCACGATCGCAAGATGGTGAAGGCACTCAGCCTTTAATCGATTATAAACCTAGGAATTCCTTAAGCCGCTTCGTGTAAATTGCAGGAAGCGGCTTTTTTGCGACATAATTTACGAGTTATACCAGACGAAATTCAAAGAGAGATTTTTTACAAATTAACCAGTTTTCGAAAGATCACTTTAACCTAGATTGATTAAACTTTTAGGTAGGGCTGGTTGATCGTCCCATCCGACTTCTCTAAAAGGTGAGAGGTCCTTGGGCAAAGCTATGGGTACAGTACGCTGACGCCACGTGCGAAAATATCTTATGTAATAACTAGAATTGTCAGCGCGCTGACAATTTACAAGAAAGCTGCGCCCGCTTCCAACTCATCTAATTCAGCTACGCTGCTGCAAAAAATGACCGCGATGGCAACAGCCATAATGATGTTGCTCAGCATGGTCGTTCCAGCGCAAGCGGCAGAAGAACGACGGTTGAAGTTTTACTTCACGCACACAAAAGAACGCATCGACATCGTTTACAAGCGTAATGGTCGATACATACCGAAGGCGATGAAAAAACTGAATCGCTTCCTGCGTGATTGGCGTCAAGATCAGTCCACGAAAATGGACCCACGCCTTTTTGATCTCATCTGGTCTGTTTATCAGCAGATGGACACACGCGAGGCAATTCATGTCGTATCCGCCTTCAGGGCACCTAAGACCAACAAAATGCTGCGCAGACGTGGCCGTGGTGTCGCGAAGAACAGTCAGCACACCCGAGGTAAGGCTCTAGATTTCTTCATCCCTGGTGTAAACTTGGCAAAACTGCGTGCAGCCGGCTTGCGAATGGAAGTTGGCGGGGTTGGTTACTATCCAACGTCGGGCTCACCGTTTGTTCATATGGATACTGGCAGTGTCAGGCATTGGCCACGCATGACACAAAAACAATTGGCCAAAGTATTCCCGAAAGGTGACACGACGCAGGTCCCTTCCAATGGGAAACGCCAAAAACGATACAGCGAGTCTTTAGCACGGCAAAAGCGTATTGCCCGAAATGAGATTTCTCCACCTAACAGCAGACGTGGCGGAGTGTTTGCCCGCGTATTTAATCGAGATCAAAAACCCGCAACCATCCCAACGACAGGACAGTCAATCTCCAGCGGAAATTCTGAAGTAACAGTTGCAGCATCGCCGATTGACGTCATACCGCGCGTGAAGCCTGCAGGAGTGCCAACTGAACTACTGGCGACGGAAGAAACTCAAGTCGCAACGTTAGAAGCTCCTGCGCCACGCCCACTCCCAGCACAACTGGTAGCCTTGAGAAATGCCGACAAGGCTCGCACGACGTTGCAACAAAAAACCGCGCAAGCGGCTGCTGCAGCGGCAGCAGCCAAAGCAGCTGAGGAAAAACAAGCCGAGACATCAGAGCGAGCTGTAGCAAGCGTCTGGTCGCAGGTCGGAGACAATCATTCGACAGATGTCTCTCAACTTGTCGCGGCAAACGTACAGGATAACAGCGAAAATAGTGGCGCGCCCGATGTCGCCAAGGCGGTCATGACCGCGCTCAATTCCACACGCGGTAAAACCGGTGTTGAGCCTAAAGATACAGCTGAAGAAATTCAGGCAAGTCCCCCATCAGCGGCTGCCAGTATTGCAGCTGCAATACTGGCTCCAAAGCCAGGGGATGATTTAGAAGCAAGGCAGAGCCTAGATGGCAGTTTAGTAACTGCTTATGCGCCGTCTGCACCTACACCAAATACAAGGCCTGCCTTTGACACAGCCCTTGGGTTTGATCGCGATACAGAAAGCGGTACAAGCTCAGAAAGCGGTACAAGCTCAGAAATTGTTAAAGCCGAGCTTCCAGATGATTTGCGTTCAAGCGAAGAAACTGTGGTGGAACAACCACGCTTTCTTGGTGTGGCGCCGCGCATAAAGCCTCAGCCAAGAGTGCTTGCAGCACTACCAGAGCAGCAGGAACCGCGCGTGGATCGTACAAATCCTGAGCAACCGATCGAGCTGCCAGAACGTCGACAAGCCACTATAAGTGGTCGTGTACCGTCAACTGCATTGCGTAAAACAAATTCGGATTTATCGTTCCACGGTGGAGACCAGGCTGTTTTGGCAAATATGACAACCCCAGAAACAACTCGGTCAGAGGCATTTGCAAAATTTGAAATGCCAAACCCATACAAAATGCAAAACGTGTTCCTGATGCCAATATCAATTGTCGATAATAACTTCGAGATTGGAAGTACGACATTGAGAACTGACAAATTCTTCGGGAAAGCAATTGTGGCAACTAAGCTTGCACGCCTAGCACAACGCTAGACGTGCCATTTTACCTATAGAAATTTATTCAGCTTCGGGTTCGCTGATCGCCATTCCCAATGCATGCAAATAGAGGTCCAGCATAGCCTCTTGTTCCGCGCGTTCTTCTCGATCTTGCTTGCGTAGCCTTACGACCTGGCGCAACACTTTCACGTCAAAGCCATTGCCTTTAGCCTCTCCGTACACTTCCTTGATATCATCAGATATCGTCTTTTTTTCTTCTTCTAATCTTTCAATACGTTCCACGATGGAGCGCAACTGATCCCGTGCAATACCTGTTGCCGCGGAGGATACGTCACTCATATATTCAATCCCTTGGATTTAATGGTTTGGTTTGGAGGCATCAAATGCCTTTTTCTGATCTGGAGTTGCTTCCGTTTGGTTTTTGGCTCTCCATTCTTCATAAGGCATACCGTAAACAATTTCGCGGCTCTGATCCTTGGAAAGCTCAATACCCTCATGATCTGCTGCATCGCGATACCAGTTTGATAAACAGTTTCTGCAAAATCCGGAAAGATTCATAAGATCTATATTCTGGACATCAGATCTTGTTTCCAGATGAGCAAGGAGCCGCCGAAAGGTGGCCGCCTCGAGAGCTTCTCGTTTGGCATCCAGTTTTTCTTGATCGCTACTTGAAATTTTTGTCATGTAAACATCCTCAAATCCTATCGTTCTGCTTCTGGCAATATGCTGGTGATATTGGGCTTATCTACTATTCTTTGAAAGATTGGAGCAAGCTTTTCAGCCCAAGCGTCAACGCCCGCATCATCAGCAACAAGATCCTGTCGCACCTCCAGCAGGACATGACTCAAACCGCGCTGGGTTCCATGTCGGTTCATTGTGTCGTTGGTCAACGCTCCTGAATATGGCTCGTTGTCGCCTACGACCAAATCTTTGTCGGCACTCAACTCGCTCAGCAACGCATGCGCGGCACGCCCATCGCGATCCCAAAGCACACCTGCATGCCACGGCCGGGATACGCCCCTCCATACCGGTGTAAAACTGTGCATTGAAACCAATAGCGGTGCTCTATCGCCCGAGATCATACGATCAATGCTTTGAGAAATAGCCCTGTGGTAAGGGCGATGGTATAAGTTTAACCGAAGCTCGCGTTCCTTTGCATCCGCATAGCGGTTGCCCGGCACGACAGCGCCATCAGACAAGCGCATCAATACAGTGGGATCATCTTCGCCCCTGTTTGGGTCGAGCAATAATCGAGAATAGGTAGAAATCACGGCCGGAGCGCTGAGCTTGTGTGCAAGAGCGCGGGTGAGCGGCTCCATTCCAATGTCGTAGGCAATATGACGAGACAATTGCGCCTCAGACAATCCAAGATTCTCGTACCGAGCGGGAATTGCGCTACGCGCATGGTCGCACACAAAGAGCAATTGGCCGTCCCAATGACCATCTACTATTTCTGCTGCCGGCCATTCGGTGTTCAAATCTTGCGATGCCGATATAGGATTGACTGTATTCAAAGCGGCGACCAATTTGTTGTAGAATTTAAACGCATTATTTCCTGCGCCAAGACTTCAAAACATAGTGTGCCCGCATAGCCTATGCCATAGGGATTGGCATTCAATTGGCTTTGCCCACATAAAAATCTAAGTTGTGAATGAACTCAATGCCCCAAATCGCAGACACCGGACAGGCTACATCCGCCACAAAGAACATGCAGAACAAACAAGTTCCGGCATTTCTCGGGTTGGTCGTTGGTGCTGTCGCAATGGGAGGCTCGGTGGTCTTTGTACGTTTGGCGGATGTAGGCCCGTTTGCAAGCGCATTTTGGCGAGTCGCAATTGCTCTCCCCTTTTTACTGATTTGGATGATTTGGGAGGACCGACGCAAACGTGAACGATCTTCCGGCATAAATACAAAAAAGCTGAATGGCCTGACTACCGCGACTGTATTGTCTGGGTTCTTTTTTGCGGGCGATCTTATTTTTTGGCATCTGGCAATACTGAAGACCAGTGTCGCCAATGCTACCTTTATGGCGACCACCGCACCGGTGTTTGTGATCTTACTCAGCGGGCTGGTTTTGCGAGAACCGGCGAATCGCCGTTCTTTTTTGGGCTTGGCGCTTTGTATTGCAGGTGGTGGCGCACTCATGGGCTCCACTTTGACAATTCAACCGCAAAATCTGGTCGGTGACGTTTATGGCTTGATCACTGCTGCCTTCTTTGCAGGGTATTTTCTATGCGTTCGCATCGCGCGCCGAACCCTTGGGTCCGCCAGAATCATGTTTTTCAGCTCTTGTGTAACTGCAGCTGTATTGGGGTTGGCAGCAGCAATCGCGGAAAATGATATTCTACCAATGTCGATGGCAGGACTTGGAATACTTATTGCTCTGGCCTTAACAGCGCATGTATTGGGCCAAGGTTTACTCGCAATATCATTGGGCTTTTTACCAGCCGTATTTTCGTCTCTCATTATTTTTTTGGAAGCGATATCTGCTGCTGTATTTGGTTGGTTGATCTTAGGAGAAGTGCTTTCCACAATGCAGTTTTTTGGTGGACTACTGATCCTGCTTGGAATTGCGTTGGCCAGACCAAAGACTAAAAAACACCCGTGAAACACAATCAAATCATACAGAATATGAAAATTGAGCTTTCGTAAGCTGTGGTTGATTTCCCTGTAAAGACGTTTATAAGCCTCTCAACAAGCGAAAACGCTGGCTAATTCGTTGTCGATTAATTGACAAAACGCCGGCAATTGCGCAAAATAAACGTTAATAAATATATTCGGTTAGCCGATAAACTCGCTTTTTCTCAGGTTTAGTGCGTTCGTTCACCATGGACAACAAAAGCAAATTACACGTTTTTGACAATTCCAGCGAGAATGCTGAAATTTTGTCTCACCACGCAGGACACAATTCTGGTTTGTCTAATCTGATGTCAACTTTTCTTTCGCACGTGACGAAAGCCAGCATCGTTATAGCGCTTGCTGTGTCATTTTTTGGCGGAATGAGTGTTATAAGTAACGATCAGGCACACGCAGATTTGAGGATTTGCAACAAGAGCGAAAGCCGTGTTGGAATTTCTATAGGCTACAGAAGTGATCGCGGCTGGACGACAGAGGGTTGGTGGAATCTTGAACCAAGCTCCTGCGAAGTTATGCTGCCTGGCGATCTAAAGTCACAATACTATTATATGTTCGCTGTAGATTATGACGAAGGCGGCGAATGGGCCGGCAGCGCATTTATGTGTACAGCAGACAAAATTTATACAATTCACGGCATCGAAGATTGCCTGGCCCGAGGCTTTCAGCGTACGGGCTTTTTTGAAATAGATACAGGAACTCAGACGAGCTGGACAATTCAGCTTACTGAACCCACACAACGAGGAACCGGTGGTAAATGAGGCGTAATCGCAAAGTAAAAATTCTTGCCACCCTAGGTCCAGCCTCCTCCAACGCCGAAATGATAAAAAAGCTCCATACAGCCGGAGCTGATATTTTTCGCATCAACATGAGCCATGCGCCTCACGATCACATGCGTGATCTTGTTGCTGATATCCGTAGTGTTGAAGCTGAAGTTGGCCGCCCGATTGCAATTTTGGTGGATCTACAAGGCCCCAAACTGCGCGTTGGAATGTTCGAGAATGACGCCATTACTCTGAAGCCCGGCCAAAGCTTCACTTTGGATAGCGATCCAACACCTGGAAACGAAACACGGGTACAATTACCTCATCCAGAAATTCTTGAGTCCTTGGAAGTTGGCCACAGAATTTTGTTAGATGATGGCCGTTTGAGCCTTGAGACTGTTTCCACCGATGGAAAGAGCGCTGTAACCAAAGTTGTTTCAGGAACAAAGCTTTCAAACAAAAAAGGCGTAAGCCTGCCCGACACTCTTATCAGGTCTGGCGCTCTAACTCCAAAAGATCGCGCAGATCTTGATGCCGCATTAAAAGAAGATATCGATTGGATCGCGCTTTCATTTGTACAGCGCCCTGAAGATATTGAAGAAGTGCGCACAATCGCACGCGGCAAAGTTGGCATCATGGCCAAGATTGAGAAACCGCAGGCGCTCGACCAAATCGAAGGAATCATCGATCTGTCGGATGCCATCATGGTTGCTCGCGGTGACCTTGGCGTTGAGCTTCCTGTTGAGCGGGTTCCAGGCATTCAAAAACAACTCATTCGCGCTTGCCGGCGTGCTGGTAAGCCTGTGGTGGTTGCCACGCAAATGTTGGAGTCGATGATTACGGCTCCAGTACCGACACGTGCTGAAGTATCCGACGTTGCAACAGCGGTGTTTGAAGGTGCTGATGCGGTGATGTTGTCTGCAGAATCTGCAGCTGGCGATTATCCTGTCGAAGCAGTTGAGACAATGAACCGGATCGCTGAAGAAGTTGAATGTGACCCGAATTACGCAAAAATTCTCTATGCGCAGAGAGCTGAAGCGGAGCCAACAGGTGCCGATGCTATCTCGGCCGCATCTCGTCAAATCGCCGAAACATTAGATCTTTCGGCAATCGTGTGTTTCACATCTTCTGGTGCAACCGGCCTCAGGGCATCTCGTGAGCGCCCGGAAACGCCCATCATTGCATTGTCTCCCGTAAATCAGACAGCGCGGCGCCTGACCATCGTGTGGGGCTTGCATTGTGTAGTAAGTGATGATGTGAAAGACGAAGAAGACATGGTGGGCCGTGCTTGTAAAATTGCTCATGATGAGGAATTTGCATCACCGGGCGAGCGTGTGATTATTTCTGCTGGCGTGCCATTCGGAATTTCAGGAACCACAAATCTTTTGCGGATTGCGTGTGTCGCCAGCGATGGAAAAGGTGGAAGTTAATTCCCTCTTTTTTCATCTGATGATGTGTCAGGGCCTAGGAAAAAACCGCTCTGACATTCCAGCTGAAAAACCTGCCTACCAAAACCAGAAAGCCAATGAACTAAACGCCGTCCCCTAAATAGGTTGGCCAAGCGCGCTTCGCTCGAGCGCTTCTAATTCGGCACGAACATTGTCCTGAAACGGGTTCAACTCAAGTGCTTGTTTGAGAGCCTCATAGGCCTTCTCGTTTTCACCTAAATCTTCAAGCATAAGACCAAGGCCAGTTAATGCGCCAAAATGCCTGGGTTCCAAAGACAGGGCGACAGCAATGTCCGCCAAGGAGTGTCCATAGTCATCCTTGAGATAGAAAACGGTCGCTCTTCGGTTCCATGCCTCCGCAAATTCCGGTTCTAAAGCAATGAGCTGGTCGAGCACATCCAAGGCGAGCGGAAAATCTTGATCGGCAATTGCATCATCTGCACGGGTTAGAAGCAGATGGGCCGTTTCACCAAAGGCATTACGCCACAAATTGTCTATTTGGTTTGCTGCTTGCCGGGCTTCAATTTCAGTCTCGGCATTTTTTAGCTGTTCAAAGAGTCTGTCCAGACGTTTTTCGTCAGTAACATCAGCGGAAAATACCGACGTCACAGACATCAATAAAACCATCAAACCGATACGAATGGACGCAAACATCAAAGCTATTTCCTCTCAACACTATCGAGAAAACTCTAGCCTAAACTCAAATAAAAGAAAATATAAAACACCAAAAGGTGCGTGAGAGCAGATCTCACGCACCGAATTCAGTTCAGATCACCCAAGCATTGCGCTCAGGCATATAAATTAGCCCTGACGCGCTTTGAAGCGGCGCTTAACTTTGTTGATTACGTAGACACGCCCTTTACGGCGAACAACAATATTATCGCGGTCGCGATTTTTAAGGGAGCGTAGTGAATTTTTAATTTTCATCGATCTGCTCTAAGAATTCTCAAAAGGTTACTCTGTGTTCTCTCAAAACCATCGCGCCAGATTGTCGCGTCATTTCGAAAAAACGGCTTTTCCAACATCAAACAAATTAACAGCGAAACAATGGTGGGCACGACTGGGATTGAACCAGTGACCCCTACAATGTCAATGTAGTGCTCTACCGCTGAGCTACGCGCCCCGCTATTTCGCCGCTATCATAAATCTAACGTGAGAAGATGCAGCGATATACAAAAGCCAGCGCTGCTGCGCAAGTCCTGTTCGGCGGAATTAAGGAAAGAAAAGCAGTTATGCCGCTAAAAGCCGGTCAACTTCGCTCACCAACTCGCGAAGATGGAATGGTTTTGAAAGAACCTTTGCATCTTTTGGGGCATTTGAATCTGGATTGAGTGCAACCGCGGCGAATCCAGTAATGAACATGACCTTCAAATCAGGGTCGAGTTCTGTTGCTTTACGCGCCAATTCAATGCCATCCATTTCCGGCATTACGATGTCTGTAAGCAAAACTGTAAATGGCTCTTCACGCATGCGTTCGTAGGCACTTTTACCATTATCAAAATCAACAACGGTGTGACCAGCGGTCTGAAGCGCCTTTGTCAGAAAACGGCGCATATCATCGTCATCTTCGGCAAGCAATATATGAGCCATTAATTTCGTCTTTCTTTATTGGTGGCATGCATTCGCTGCCATCTATTTGTCGCATATTTACGTGTCTGCGTATGCCTGAGCAAACCCAAGATGCACAGAAAACGTAAATTTTATCTGTTTTGAAGCAAATTTTAGGCGGTTTTCAAGCGGTACTGCACAACTAAACATTCATATGGTAAATGTTTCTTGGAATTCGCTAAGGTTTGAGCACTTCAAATAGACGCATTTGAAATTTCCTGTCACCATAGCTGCGATGACAAATCAGGATGACCAAATTTCTATGGGATACACTGCACCGACAATTGATGAAAATTCAGAATTTGCCCAATTCCATGATTTTCGGGATGTGCCTTCATTTGAAATAGCCGGAATCGCCAGTCAGACAGCTCCTGTGGTGTTTAACTCCCCACATAGCGGCGCCTACTATCCTGAGCGCTTCAAAGCAATGTCCAGGCTAGATGAGCACAACATCCGTGTATCAGAAGATATGGCGGTTGATGCGTTGTTTGGCAGAGTTGATGGGCTTGGAGCATTGCTACAATTTGCAAACTTCCCAAGAGCGTATCTGGACGTAAACCGCGAGCCTTACGAGTTGGATACAAATATGTATTCAGGTCCCCTGCCAAGTTTTGCAAATACTCGGTCTTTAAGAGTAAGTGGCGGATTGGGAACGGTTGCAAAAATCGTTGCTGAGAATAGAGAGATCTACCACGGAAAACTGGATCCCAATGATGCTTTGGCAAGAATTGAACTCGTGTATCGGCCCTATCATGACAGTTTAAGGCATTTGCTTGCACGCACCCATGCAAGTTACGGCCAAGCGTTGTTGGTAGATTGTCACTCCATGCCATCTCAACAAATAACCAGTAAAAGTTCGAAAACTCCAGACTTTAGACCAGACATCATTGTTGGCGATCGTTACGGTACAAGTTGCAGAACAGATCTGGTGGATTATGTCATTGCGCTACTAAAAGGCGCTGGTCTCGATGTCGTGAAAAACCGACCCTATGCCGGCGGCTTCATTACCGAGCACTACGGCAGACCTCAACGCGGACTGAACGCAATTCAAATTGAGATCAACCGGCGTCTTTACATGGATGAAGTTCAACTGGTGAGACATTCAGGATTTGATGCGCTGCAACAAATTTTGACAAACTTCGCTGCGGACCTGCTTGCTCATCCCTCATTGCAAGTTCACGAAGATCGAGACACTACCCCCTTAGCTGCAGAATAGAGTTGCTTTAAAAACAACTATCCAACTGAATTTAAACAAAAAAAAGCCGTAGCACGAAGCTACGGCCTTAAGTCTAGGGAGGAAACGCCCACGAGGGGCGGAAGCAACACTCGGGAGGAGTGAGTGTTGCTATGCAGTAAATATGATATTGCGACGCACAAATGTCAACGGTTTTGACTCAGTTTTTTATGGAGAACCAAGAAATTGAATCGATTTTTCAATCTTAAGATGATTAAAAAATTTACCTAAGCCCACAACTTATGCCCGGTAATAATATTTATGGCTTTTAATCAATGACTTAGAAGAAAAAACACATTACAAGCTTACAGAGAAACCTAAGGTATGCACGGAACACATAGCTGATATGCAAGAAATTTTTTCCACAGAGAAAGGTGTCCCCCAAGTCATCAGAGAGATGGCACACGTATCGGGAGAGGCAATTTTACCGCATTTCCGACAACGAATGGACGTTGAAAACAAACTGGCTTCAACACTGAAACCAGAAGGTGTCGCTTTTGATCCGGTTACGATTGCAGACAAAAATGCTGAAGCGGCCCTGCGGAAGTTCATCAACAAAACCTTCCCCGATCACGGCATATTGGGCGAAGAATATGGCGCGGAGAATTTGGATGCCGAGTTTGTCTGGGTGTTGGACCCGATAGATGGAACCCGAGCCTTTGTTTCTGGCCTTCCATTATGGGGCACGCTCATTGGGCTTTATCACAACGGAAGCCCCGTTCTTGGAGCAATGATACAGCCGTTCTTGGATGAAATTTACGTAGGCGGTGGCAACCATAGCTGGCTGGGAGCAATGTCTGATGAAACTGTTCTCAAACGTCTCAAGACCAGTCAAGAACCCGATCTGAGCGAAACGACTTTATTCACAACTGAACCAGCTCTATTTCAGCAAGAAGAACGAGAGCGCTACGAGGCTCTGGAAAAGTCTTGCCAACTTCATCGCTACAGCACCGATTGCTATGGCTACGCAATGGTTGCTGCGGGATTTGGTGATCTCACAGTAGAAGCCGGATTCCAAATTTATGATATTGCTGCTCTTATTCCGCTTATTCGGGCAGCAGGCGGTGTGGTCACAGATTGGCAGGGAAAGCCGATTGAAGGCCTAATTCACACAAACCGTCTACAAGTGTTAGCCAGTGCAAACAGTAAAATTCACATGGATGCGCTAAATATCATCAACGCTCAGCATCAGTTCCGGGGATAAAAGCATCAAATGCCGCAAAAAATTGATCACGAAAAATATCTCGCTCTTGCATGATTTCGTGCCTGGCTCCAGGCACGACAATATGCCAGAGCGAGCGCATTGAGTGGGCAAGTTTCTCAATCGCAGCCAAAGAAACCACTTCGTCATTTCCGCATGCCACCACAAGAACCGGTGTGCGGTTGTTGTTGCCAAATTCAATATCTTCAAATGCTTCCATGGCCAAACAGGCCGCATGAAGCCAGCCTATGGTTGGCTTACCAACCTTCAAGAAAGGTCCTTTTTCCCGCAAACGAACGGATTTTTGAAAGCGAGCTTGATCGCTTGTCATTATATTTTGCGAGATATCCAATGTGTCAAAATTCTTTTTACGCGCAAATGGAATTCCGCGTTCTCCTAACCCAAATCCATTTAAAATTTTTGCTAGCTTGGCCACTGTGCTTTGCTTTGGACGCTTACGCGCGAAAGCAATCAAGGGTGCAGACAAAACAATGCGATCAAAAACCAACCGTCCTTTTTCAAGGCTGTGCATCATAACCGCACCGCCCATAGAATGCCCAACCGCATAAAACGGCGCCGGGCACTCGGGCAGCAGCACTTCGGACATAACCGTTTCCAAATCAGAAACGTAGTCGGAAAACGTATCGACATGTCCACGTATAGCTTGCTGCAACAGTCGGTCAGATCCGCCCTGCCCGCGAAAATCAAAAGCTAGTACGGCAAAGCCTCGATTGCGAAAGTCAGAGATGACCTCATAATATTTCTCTATGTATTCTGACCGTCCTTGAATAAGGCAAACGGTACCCTTTACGTCCCTCGTGGCAGCCGGCCATCGAGCGCATCTGAGAACAACACCACCATTGTCGATCCAATGCAGCACAGCACCTTCCGGCACCGGGTTTTCAATCGTTGAAACCAAGCCTGGTCTGGTAATTGCTTCAGGTGTAATGGCATCTGCAGACGAAGTTTCCTCGTCCAAAAGCACTGCGTCGCTCACGTAAGAACCTCAATTAGAATTCCTCGAATCCGTCGTATCATGTGAAGCCTGTACAAGCAAAAAAACCGGCGGCGCAAATGCGCCGCCGGGTATGCAGGGCTGGTGTGGTAAGGTATTACTTGTTCCACAGCCGTCGGGGGGTGCCGTTAAACGACCCTGCAAATCGAATGGATCTAGCGAAGGCGACGACGACGTTCAATTTCGCCGGTGTATGCATTCACACGGAGGCGAATCAGACGCCCTCTGCGGTTTTCAGCGACAACCACAAATCGGTTTCCACGTCGCTCGACACGGCGAAAGTCATGAAATCCACGATGACGTAAACTGCGGCGAACCTGTTTCCGCGATAGTGCACGGTGAACAGCACGTGGCTTATGATATCTCGGGGTGTGGCGATCACTATGAATGCCGAAGCCACCGTTGTTTCCATAAAATCCAAAATAAAAGCCGTCTGCTTGTGCAGGTGCTGTCGCAAACGTTGCCATTGTCAAAGCGGTTGCCGCAATAATTGACTTTTTAATCATGGTTACTCTCCTAACTAATTTATCCAGCCTTTCTGGAAGGGAAAGGTCATGCCGGATTTGATGAAGCGACAATGCACAACTCATACTGAACAGATTTGGAAAGACCTGTTCATATTGGGTTCAGAATTCAAAAGATGCAGAAACAATGGCAACCAGTGCCGTGAAACGACCTCAAATCTTGAATGAAAAAATTATGCACCTACATTTTGAATGCAGGCGCCAAAACGGGTCTGCTCAGCAGACTGATCGCCAAAACGGGATCACATAGCTGAAACTTCAATCGCAACTGTTGCTCAATGGAGAATAGACATGCGCACATTCGACGTAAGCCCACTTTACCGATCCACTGTAGGGTTTGATCGCCTTTTCAAACTGCTGGATGGAATGGCAACATCTGAAACACCCGGATCTTCCTACCCGCCCTATAATATCGAACGAACTGGCGAAAACGCCTACCGCATCAGCATGGCTGTTGCAGGTTTCTCAGAGGAAGAGCTGTCGATCGAATCCCGGGAGAACAGCCTCACCATCAAAGGTGAAAAGCCTGAAGTAGAAAATAATGAACGGGATGTTTTGTATCAAGGCATCGCGGGTCGAAGTTTTGAACGCCGTTTCCAGCTTGCAGACTATGTAAATGTCTCTGGTGCCGCATTGGAAAACGGCTTACTTCACATTGAGCTCATAAGAGAATTGCCAGAGGCGATGAAGCCTAGAAAAATAGCAATTGCAAATGGCGACGCATCCAAGCAAATCGAAGCTACTGTGGCCTGAATAAATTAAACACAGAAGCCTGGCAGGTATCGCTGATTGTCAGGCTTTTTCGGTTGGAATCCACAAGTCAGCTTTAAGCCCACCCATATCGCTGTCGCCAAGAACAATATCGCCACCGTGAACTAGGGCGATATCTCTGGCGATAGCCAGACCAAGCCCTGTTCCGCTTTGATCCTGGTTCCGCGCTTCATCAAGCCTAAAAAATGGTTTAAAAACATCTTCCCTGGCGCTTTTTGGGATGCCGGGGCCATCGTCTTCCACGGAGATAAGTAGATCAGCCGACCGATGGCGTGCTGTAATTTTTACGTTCTGCCCATACCGACAGGCGTTGCTAACCAGATTGCCAACGCACCGCTTAAACGCATTCGGACGCACTTCAATGCTTTGGCTACCTTCAAGCGTAAACCTACACGGAACGCCCTGTAGATCGGCGTGTTCACAAAAAGAACTCAGCATTTTATGAAGGTTAACCGTTTGATCTGCTTCTTGAGCAGTACCACTGGCAAAAGACATATAGTCTTGCAGCATCTGCTCCATATCATCCACATCGTTGACCAGAGCATCCCGGTCTTCCGATGCATCAATCATTGCCAATTGCAATCTAAAACGCGTCAGAATGGTCCGCAAATCATGGCTTACGCCAGCAAGCATGATTGCGCGTTGATCAATCTGCCGCTCAATGCGTTCGCTCATTTCGACAAGCGCTTGTGACGCTTGTCGGACTTCGCGTGCACCTGCATGCGAAATATTTGAAATAGACTGCCCGCGGCCAAAACGAGCTGCGGCTTTGGCCAAGCGTTGAATGGGCCGTATTTGATTTCTAAGGAATAGAATCGAAATTAAAATTAATACCAATGATGTGCCAACCATCCACACCAAGAAGATATGAGAATTGGTGGCATATGCTTGGCTTCGGCGCGTAATAACGCGCAAAATTTTGTCTTCTAACAGAAAACGCACTTCTATAAGCGCGCTATCGCCAACCGTATCAATCCAGAACGGTTTCCTGACTGCGGCGCTAATCTCTCGAGCAAGCGTTCTGTCCAACAAGTTGAAAAATGGTTTTGCCGATGGGATTGGTAAAGGACCCAGCGGCAACACATCCACGCGCATACCCAGTGAATCGGATGCAATTCTGTTGAAAGTCTTATTGTCTGCGTCCTGAGGATAAGCCTCAAGCACCTCAACAAGCGTCGACATTTCGCGTGCAACCGCCTGTGACATCCTTTGCGTCACAAGCTGCCAATGCCGCTCAAGGAAAACAAAAGTCAAAACCGATTGCAGCAACACCATTGGCGCAACCACAATTATGAGAGACCGGCCAAACAGACTTTTAGGCAAGAGCCCCTTCAAAATGCCCAAAATTCCGCGGCCAGACTTGGATACATCATCCGGGTCTGCAGAGAGTTTGATTTTTTTGTCTGCTATATCCGACACGTCTCTTCCAGCTGTAACAACAGTCAGTGGCTATTCTGACATGAGACGGTAGCCAATACCACGGACGGTTTGAAGGAACAGAGGATTAGATGGGTCAATCTCGATCTTACGGCGTAGGCGGTTTATCTGAACATCCACTGTCCGCTCACTTGCCTCTCCTTCGTCACCAAGCAGTTCAAGACGCGGAACCGTCTCCCCTGCTCTTTCGGCAAATGCACGCAACATTTCTTTTTCTCGGTCAGTCAGCCGGATAATTTCGTCGCCGCGTTTCAAATCTCCTCTTTCCAAATGAAATGTGTAGGGACCAAAACACACAAACTCTACCATAGGCACATCCGGCGCAGCACTTCGACGCAGAATACTATTCACGCGCAAGAGCAATTCGCGCGGATCAAACGGCTTGGCAAGATAATCATCAGCTCCAGCGGAAAGCCCAGAAATACGTTCGTCAGTTTCTGAAAGAGCGGTCAGCATTAAAATGGCTATGTTGTTCTTGTTACGAATTGCTCCCGTCAATTCCAGTCCTGTTTCGCCCGGCATCATGACGTCCAGCACCATCAGATCGAAATGGAAATTTTCAAGATAGTTGCGCGCTGTAGCTGCATCTTCTGCCAATGTAACCCGGAAACCATTTTCGGTCAGGAATCGGGATAGCAGTGAACGAATTCGGCTATCATCATCGACAACAAGCAAATGTGGAGCGTCGTCATCAAGAGTAGCCAAAACAGGCGCCTTCTCGGCCAGGTTCGAAACAGTCATCGTTTAGCGTCACCCATTATCTGATTTTGCAAAGCTAGACACACGTTGTGCCAAAGACCGCTCATCTTCATTGACAAGAAAAGACAAAAAGCGTTCTGCACCATCTCTATCACGTGCATCCAATTGCTCTAGTGCACGACGGATACGGCGAGACTGTGGCTCTCGCAACTGATTGAAGAGCTGAGTGCCTTTGTCTGTTGTAAACAAAAGTCTCTGACGGCGGTCTTGGGATCCTTGTTCCTGCAAAATGAAGCCGGTCTCGACAAGTTGCTTCAACACTCTTGCAAGGCTTTGTTTCGTGATCTGTAAAATATCCAAAAGCTCTGCCACCGAAATCCCGGGATTTCTCGCAACAAAATGCACCACCCTATGGTGGGCGCGCCCAAACCCATACTCTTGCAAAATAACATCAGGATCGCTTACGAAATCTCGATAAGCAAAAAATAATAGCTCGATTAAGGATGTTACTTCGACATCCTCATCATCTGAATGCATCTCAGGAGTATTCGTCATATATTTATGTCAGTCATGTTGACATATTTCTTTTCATTTGTTACCCAAAACAAGCGCTGAAATACAGAATTATTCGCAAAACACCATTCGAACAAAACTATGCTGCGCAGCACAAATTCTCACTGTTGCTTTATAAGGTCAATTTCGGGTAGTTCGCAAACAGCGATAGTTTTCTTGGCATAGAAAATTGATAATGGCTGTGTGATTTTGGCCCAGTCGAGAAACAGGGAAGAATAGAATGGCCGGTGTTCCTTTCGATCAATTGGACGGTGAAATCTGGTTCAATGGCGAATTCGTACCTTGGGAAGATGCAAAACTGCATGTTCTGACACACGGACTGCACTATGCCAGCGCAGTGTTTGAAGGTGAGCGCTCCTACTCTGGGAAAATCTTCAAATTGGAAGAGCATACAGACCGCTTGCATGAGTCGGCGAAAATCCTTGGCTTTGAAATTCCCTATTCAAGCGCAAACATAAATGAAGTCACTATTGAATTGTTGGGCCGCCAGAAACTTGTCGATGCATATATCCGGCCCATTGCTTGGCGTGGCAGCGAAATGATGGGTGTATCCGCCCAGAATAACACCATCAATGTCGCAATCGCCGCATGGGCTTGGCCATCCTATTTCGACCCTGAACAGCGCCTAAAAGGTATTCGCCTCGACATGGCTGAGTACCGCAGGCCAGATCCTAGAACAGCTCCTTGCAGATCCAAAGCCGCTGGTCTGTACATGATTTGCACCCTGTCGAAACATGCAGCTGAAGCAAAGGGATATGCGGACGCTCTTATGTTGGACTGGCGCGGACAAGTAGCTGAAGCTACGGGCGCAAACGTATTTTTCATCAAAGACGGTGCCATTCACACTCCCATTCCAGATTGCTTTCTAGATGGCATTACCAGGCGCACGGCTATAGATTTGGCGCGCAAACGTGGCATCGAAGTTATCGAGCGAGTTATTCAACCTGAAGAAATGGCTGAATTTGAGCAGTGTTTCCTCACAGGCACGGCTGCCGAAGTCACACCCGTTTCAGAAATAGGGCCTTACAAATTTTCTGTAGGGGAAATCGCACGCACTCTGATGGAAGACTACGATAAACTGGTCAACGGTAAGCTGGGCTAAGCAGCAACACCTCAGTGCGCGCAGAATAAGGGCCCGATCAGAAAATCTGTCGGGCCCCCAAGAAAAACTAGGCTATTTAGTACAAACTAGCCTTCCATCTGCAAATCTACGGCCTTAGGCCCCTTGCCTCGTTTGTCCGGCTCTGTCTCGAACGAGACACGCATATTGTCTTGTAATTCAGGCAAACCAGATGCTTGCACTGCAGAAATGTGAACAAAAACGTCGGTACTACCATCATCTGGTGTAATGAAGCCGAAACCTTTTGAGCCGTTAAAAAACTTTACTGTGCCACTTTGGCGCATGGGAGGTATCCTTTTCCCTTAGTCTCACTGTGCGGGCACCGGTTGGGCACACGCGTTTACGCACGTTCAGCAGCATTAGTTCAAAGGGAATCGGATCTAATTAATGCGACAATCTCATCAAACCCACATGTCCTCCAACATTTCGCAGGCTTTGTTTCTAACGAAACCGTCGCTTTTATTCTTATATCCCGAGGCATAAATGCCGGGTCGTCTCATATATCCCTCGGGTATAGCTGCCACCCGAGCACCATTACTATGGGTCTCGGTTTTGGGAAGCGCAAGCAAAACTTGGTGTTTCAATTCTTGAGCAGCACTAGCTCGTGAAATCTGCCGGCGAGAAAAGAACACCAAACTGCTCGCACCAAATCACGACAGAACTGTATTCTGACACGTCGGTGCCCTCAGGAATAATGTAGGTTTGATCCCCAATATTTCCCTTCAATTGTCCCAGAGAAAGCCACTCACTTCCTTTGACATCTGCAGACGATTGAATATTGCCAGCTTTGACCAACCAAACTTCCAAGTCTGGTCCGTTGGTTGTTTCAAACTCCGTGAGGCGCAGAACGTTAGAGCCTGTCGCAATTTTGAAAATGGTCGCAGTGCCCTTGCCCTTGTGCGAGCTGTCAGCATCACGAAAAGAACCTTGAGCAACCTGATCCATCTGCAAAGCCGCTGGCAATTCCTCTGAAACCACATTGTCGATCCACAAGGGTGATGCCAAATACCAGAATGCATTTCCAACAACAAATCCGATAAAGCCTGCAACGAAAGCTGTGAGAAGTAGTTTTTTCATGATGTTCGCCCAATGGTTATATTTATCCTGCGCACAATATCGAGCCAATTACTGATCCGCGCAATGAACCATTGCGTGAGCAATACCCACCCAAGCGATCACGAAGATGTTAAAAACCAAAAAGGCACCCCAATGCTTTGGAGTGCCTTACAATGCTTGGCCAATCAGGCCGAAATCTATTAGATGGTTCAATCCATCAATGCAGCAGAACTTCTGGTGCGGTTGAGGTTCAATGCAATAACTGGAATATCCCTGCCACGTTTTTTGTCTGTCACAGAAATGATCACGCGCATCAGGTTCTTCTTTTGCAAAAGCAGATCCATGTTGCCTTGTGTCCGGCCGCGGCTAAGGCGTAGCTTCAGCCCATTACCACGACGATCACCATAGATGTCCATACCATTAGCTTTCGCTCCGCCAAGGAAACGACCAATGTATTTTTGAACACCGTGGGAGTATTTAATGCTCGCACCCATTCTGGCAGACAAACGGCCGATGGAGCATTTGCCATCCATCGAAATTTTAACGCCTGTCCGGCTTGGCTTTCCTTTAAGAGAGCATTTGAAATCTGTGCCGCGATCTGGTCCGGCCAACACACGCCCTGTGCCACTCCATGTACCTTGAAGTTGCGCAAGAAAGTCTGTTTCTTTGTCTCTGGCTTCGGCAGCAAACGCGCCTAGGCTAAGTACCAAAGCAAACAACGCGACTATTTTCATGGTTTTTACAAAACCGGTATGCAATGGGGCAATGACGCTCAACACAACAAATGTCCTTCGATCAGCGATATCAAAAGTGGATTCGAACTTATATCGTTTAAATTACCTAGACGGTAACCATATGCAAACCAAGAATAGCAAGCAATCGTTAACCAAAACAGAATGAAGCGTAAACACAATCTGCCATTTCCGCAGAGTTACAAGAAACGCTATACAGATTGGTTTTATTTGAAAATACAGCAGAGCAAAAATATCTGCTGTCTGCGTGCACCAAGCGACTTCAAAACTAAGGCTTAAACCCCAAAGGCAACGGTGGCTCCTCAGCCATCAGCAAAATGCTGACACGTCGGTTTGCCGCGAGAAACGGATCATTGGGAAACAATGGTTCCTGATCAGACTTCCCTGAAACCGAGTGGAAACGGTCGTTCTTGATCCCATACTCTGACAATACAGAACGCACTGCATTTGCCCGGTCTGCCGACAATTCCCAAGTCGTATAGTAAGAGCTGGAAAGAGCACTGGATGCGGTTGTATGTCCGGTAATTGACACACGATTAGGCATTTCCCGGACAACAGGCGCCATCGCTTTCAAGAGTTTGCGGGCTGTTTCCTTTGGAAATTTTGAACCTTCAGCAAACATAGCGCGACCATCCTGGTCGACGAGTTGAATGTTCAAGCCGTCCTCTGTTTCTTCCATAATGATATTTTTGGACAGCTCTGCGATTTCAGGCATTTCTTGCCAGGCTTGGCGCAAAGATGCAGCAGCCGTCGCGAACTGTCTGGGTACTTCAATCTCAGCCTTGTCAATATCATGGGTGTTGGCTTCAGGACCCTGCGCCCGTCGCTCATCATGACGGACTTCAGAATAATCCGTGTCAGTATCTCTATCAACCGCGGCAACCCGTCTCGCGTAGTCGCGTACCGGTGTGCCCTCAATTTCAATCATACCGGCTTTTCTGGAATCTGGGCGAATACCAAAAGCCTCACGCATAGATCCGGCAACAACTTGGAGCTTTTCCTTGTCCTGAATAGAGAATGAGATAATGAGAACGAAGAAACACACAAGAAGTGACATCAAATCCGCAAATGTCACGAGCCAGTCTGGGGCACCACCGCCCCCTTCAGGTTTTTTCTTACGTGCCATCTAAGCGGCCTCGGCTTCCTGGATACCCGCTCTCGCAGTTTCAGGCAGGTAAGATATCAAGGCTTCTTTCACAGCATCAGGACTCTTATTGTCTCTGATCTGCATAATTCCATCGATAATGAGGCTCTGGTTCAGCTCTTCGGTTTTAAATTTCGAAGCAAGCTTATCGGCGATAGGCATACAAACAACGTTGGCAATCAAAGCACCATAAAGTGTTGTAAGCAAAGCGATCGCCATGGATGGACCAATCGCAGATGGATCGTCCATGTTGGCAAGCATCTGCACCAAACCCACCAATGTTCCAATCATTCCGAAAGCAGGTGCAGAATCGCCAAGAGCTTTAAAAACACGTTGCCCCTCTTCGAGGCGCTCCAGATACAAATCCCTCTCGCGTTCCATCGCATCCCGGATAAAATCGCCTTCGTAGCCATCAGTCACATATTGGACACCCTTGGCCATTGTAGGATCATCAATTTCGACAGTTTCCAGACCCAACGGACCACTACGACGAACAATATCAGCTAACTCAGCAACCTTTTCGATGATGCTGCGGGCGTCTGATTTTTTGTGCTTAAAAGCAACTTTGCCGCCAGTAGCGAATGCTCCCATAAGGCCGGCAAGAGGAAACCGAATTAGCGTCGCGGCCATGCCGCCACCAATCACAATCAGCATCGACGGAACATCAATGAACTGCGAAATGCTGCCGCCAAGAAAAATCGCAACCACAACAACAGTGAAACTGATGATGATGCCTAAAATGGAAGCCAGATCCATAAGACTATCGCTCCAGAAAGATAAAACTCAAACACTCGAAGTTCTGGGTTTACCTAAATGAAGCTAAAAAACTGATAATATTGACAGTATAATTATGCTGTTCCAATGCGGAGTAAGTCATGCAAATGCAGAATTCCAACTGCTTTCCCATCTTCAACTACAAATATCGCAGTAATCTGGGATGCATTTAACACCTCCAATGCTTTGGCAGTCAGCATATCAGGTGAAATCGTTTTGGGACTCGGCGTCATTACATCGTCAACGCACAAAGACAGCAAGTCACTATCCAGGTTACGTCGTAAATCGCCATCGGTGATGATCCCGATCAAAAAGCCGTTCTCATCCTCAACCCCAAGAGCGCCAAAGCCCTTGGCTGTCATATGAACTAAGGCTTCCTTCATTGAGGTCTGGCAGCGTGCAAGCGGTAACGCGGCACCTTTGTGCATAACATCACTCACATAACGCAGGGTTGCTCCCAGCTTTCCACCTGGATGAAACACACCAAAATCATTCGCACTGAAGCCTCTTGCTTCAAGAAGCGCCACGGCCAATGCATCTCCCATTGCCATCTGCAATAAGGTTGATGTGGTTGGAGCCAATCCGTGCGGACACGCTTCTTTAATCTTGGGGAGCACCAATGCAATATCAGCGGCGCGGGCAAGCGCACTTTCTGGGTTTGATGTAATGGCAACCAATGGCACATTATAGCGCCTGGAAAATTCCAATAAATTACGCATCTCTGGTGTTTCACCAGACCATGACAATGCCAACACCAAATCATGTTCGGTTATCATACCCAGATCGCCATGACTTGCTTCTGCAGGGTGCACAAAAAATGAAGGCGTTCCTGTAGAAGCAAATGTCGCAGCCAATTTGCCACCAACATGGCCACTTTTACCCATCCCGGTAATAATGACTCTACCTTTAATGCTAAGCATCAATGATATGCTCTCGTCCAATGGAACAGCCAGGTGTCCATCCAGCGAATTTAACAGTGCTGAAATACCATTTGCTCCCGTCTGGAGCGACCTACGAACAGAGCCAACAAGGTTCTCACCGGAAAGAGGCGTTTTGGATTGCGCAATCACAAGGTACTCATCAATTTGATATGGTGTGCAGCTTTTAGCACGTTTTACTGCGCTGAAAAGGGCGTAGAATTAGTTCAGATTCGAATTTCGTAAGAGCTTATTAACCATAAAACCGCAAAAGATAACCTTGTCAAAAAAGGTTGGTTACGTGGTTCGACCGCTTAACAGATTAATAATCAGTGCGGCAGTGCTTTTGCTGAGCTGGACGCTTGCCGCGTTCGCTCAGGAGGAAAACTCGTTTGACACGCTTGATCTGGAACTGCGCGAAAGTCTTGCACAACAAGATGAAGTCGACCGTGTAACAGGACTGCGTCTGGGTAGTTTCCAGGTAAATCCGGTTCTTGAAGCTGGCATTGCGCACCAAGACAGTGAAACAACTAAAACCTTACGCGGCGAACTTGGCATTGAATCTCAATGGTCTAGGCACAGCTTGCGTTTAGATACTCAGGTAGAAACAGCCAGCAGAAGAGGCCTGACGGTTTCTGACTGGTCGGCGGGGGCAACGCTTACAGGTCGCCGCGATATTTCCGAACGTGTTAATGTTACTGGCGAACTGCGTTTATCTCATCAAGGGTCTGATGATGAACAAGACCAAACTCTTTATGGCACAGTAGGCACACTGACGGTGGTGCCTGGCCCTTTGGAGTTCACACTGCGTAGTTCATTTGACGGACAGCACGTGGGTGACGCAGTAGCAGGCGCAGACACAAGCAACAATTTCAAGGAATATGGTGCACAAATGCGCGTTGCCTATCGCCGCAATGCTGTCTTTTCACCATTTGTTCAAGCGGACTACACCAGACAAGACACCGGCACGATTTCCAATTTCAACGGGGATGCCAGCCGTTGGGAGTTGCGTACTGGTTTATTAATTGATCGCGGTGAAAAACTCAGCGGTGAAGTTTCAATCGGCACAGGCCGTATTAATACAAATGATGCGTCACGCGATGAACTGAGCTCGCTGCTTTGGGCGGCCTCCCTTGTGTGGTCACCGGTGCGGCTCACAACCGTTTCGCTTGATGCTTCTGGCAGCCTCGACTTCAACGATACAACCAACCTCGCCGGAACAACTATGACCAGCGGTGTGAAAAACAATAGCATCGCTTTGAGAGCCGAGCGCAGTTTCAACTACCGTCTTGATGGTTTCTTCAACACCAGCATCAGCCACGAAGACTATGGTGATATCGACAGAACTGATCGGACATTTCTTGTAGGAGCTGGACTTACCTACAACCTCACACCAGACAGCAGCTTGCTGGGCGAAGTGACCCACGAACGGACAAGCAGTGCTGGCATCGATCAGAATGAAGATGATGAACGCAGCAATGGCATCTCACTGCGTTACCAACTTCGTAAATAGAGTTTCGGATTGACCGCCTTGTCGCCCGTCGCAGCAGTATCACCTACAGCCCTAAAATGAGCTCTAGCTCTGAACGAAAATCACCTTCGATGTCTTCTCGATCGAGAGCAAAGGCAACATTGGCAGCTAGAAAACCAATTTTTGAACCACAATCAAACGTCTGACCATGAAATTCCTGACCATAGAAGCCTTGCGTTGACATCATTTCAACCATCGCATCAGTAATTTGAATTTCGCCGCCCGCGCCAGCTTCCTGACGTGACAAAATGTCAAACACTTCAGGCTGAAGAATATATCGGCCGTTGATAAACAGGTTTGACGGTGCAACATCTGGTTCTGGTTTTTCAACCATTTCAGAGATTTGGAATGCGCTTCCGTCACCATCCGCAACATCTTTCCCGACACCAACAATACCATATCGATGGGTGAGTTCTGGTGCGCACTGCTCAACTGAAACAATATTGCCGCCTGTATTTTGATACAGTTCGCACATGCTGGCCAAACACGGTGTTTTGGCTTTCATGACCATGTCCGGCAACAACAATGCAAAAGGCTCATTGCCTACCAATTCCCGAGCGCACCATACAGCGTGGCCCAGACCCAATGGGGACTGCTGGCGAGTAAAGCTGGAGGATCCAGCTGGCGGCAGATCTCTTTGCAATTGTTCCAGCGCTTCGGTTTTCCCGCGCTCGCGCAGCGTGCCTTCAAGCTCGACCTGAACATCAAAATGATCTTCGATGACGCCCTTGTTGCGTCCCGTTACAAAAATGAAATGCTCAATTCCAGCTGCACGTGCTTCATCGACCGCATATTGGATTACCGGTCGGTCTACCACAGTTAGCATTTCTTTCGGCATTGCCTTTGTAGCCGGTAAAAACCGGGTTCCAAGACCAGCAACCGGAAATACTGCCTTGCGAATACGTTGAGCCATGATGTCGTCAAACTCCTGTCAGACTTGATTATTTAAGCAATAGTCCCATCATAAGACGAAAGCTCCGTTAACGTTTTGTTGGTAACAAAGCATTAACCATATAATTTGTGGTCCAGATTTTATTACGTATTTTGTCTGAAGTTGGATCGAAACTGATGCTCAGAAACGGTACCTGATTATGATTGAAGCCAAGAAAGTTACATTACTGCGTTTCTTGCAAATTGTATTTGCGACGCTCTTTTTGATGCCAACCAATGTTCACGCCGA
Organism: Hyphomicrobiales bacterium; assembly: GCA_045107035.1. GTDB lineage: Bacteria > Pseudomonadota > Alphaproteobacteria > Rhizobiales. The sequence continues at coordinate 37,990 of JBGCFS010000093.1, read as the reverse complement.
TGCGTTTGACAATTGGGTCCGAGACTTTTGGCCTAAAGCCAGAGCCGCAGGTGTCTCTGCAAATACTTATAATACCGCCTTCGCAGGTGTTAGACCTGATCCGTCAATTTTGAAAAGCGCAGGTAGCCAGGCAGAATTTGTGCGCCCTATCTGGAGTTACCTCGACAGCGCCATTTCCAAAAAACGGCTTTCGAACGGCAAGGAAAAGCTCGTCCAGTATCGACGCACGTTGGATGCTATTGAAGCCAAATATGGCGTTGATCGGCATATCGTGGTAGCGGTTTGGGGCATGGAATCTTCATATGGTCAGGTTCTGGATAATCCAAAAATTGTGAAAAGCGTTATACGTTCACTTGCAACGCTTGCTTATGCCGATAAACGGCGGAAAAAATTTGGCCGACAACAATTGGTTGCAGCTCTCAAAATTTTAGAGCGTGGAGATATTCACCCGGCAGGAATGACCGGTTCTTGGGCCGGCGCGATGGGACACACTCAGTTCATTCCCACAACGTACCAAGCCTATGCAGTAGATTTCGATGGAGATGGCCGCCGCAATATTTGGACGTCTATTCCAGATGCACTGGGTTCCACCGCTGCTTATCTTAAAAAAATGGGTTGGCAAACTGGTAAAACCTGGGGCTATGAAGTCAGGCTTGCAAACAATTTCAACTATGAATATGCGGATGAAAAAACCCAACGCACGCTTGCTGATTGGCAACGATTAGGGGTTGCCCGTCCAAATGGACGCAATTTCCCGCGGCCTTCCGACAAAGCAACTTTGTTTATGCCCAGCGGTGCAAATGGACCAGCATTTCTTCTGCTGAAAAACTTCCGTGTAATCAAACGTTACAACAATGCGAATGCCTACGCTCTGGCAGTAGGTCATTTGGGTGATCGTTTGCGCGGGGGAGATACATTTTCAAAATCTTGGCCTCGTGATGCCAAGCCACTGACAAAAACCGAGCGAAGGTCTTTGCAAAAACTTCTCAAGGCGAAGGGTCACTATGGCGGCAGTGTCGATGGAAAAATCGGGCCGATGTCCCGTGCAGCGATCCGTCGCTATCAAAATTCAATCGGGCTTATCCCCGATGGTTATGCCTCGACAGCTGTATTGGGCCGGCTCCGCGGTAGCTGAATATTACAACGAGTAAACTTTTCAAGATGCACTCTTTTGGCAAGCCACAGGCACTGCTATAAGAGTGCATCTTTTTTTGCATGAGTTGTATCAATGAGCGAAATTCGCCACCGATCGAAACTGCAGTCGCTTCTATCCGGGGTGCTGTTTGTACTTTTGCTGTTTGGTTTTACTCTGCCAATCAATGAGGTCCATGCAGCTGCAGCTATCAAGCCGGTCATCAGCTTTGATCGAAGTGCGCCTGTTGTGCAGATTCAAGAAGGTGGCTTTCTGCGTCGGATGTTCCGCGGCAATAAAAAGAAGCGTAAACCGCGCAAGCTTTTTCAGTTTAATCGCAAAAAACAAGAACAGGCGCCAGCGGCCAAAAGTTCACAGCCAAAACGCAAACGGGCTCCACAAGCCCAGACTATAGCGAAAGCACCAGCCGTAAAGCAGGTCGACAAGAATCCAGATGCAAGACGCATTCTTGTTATTGGAGACTTTTTCGCCGCCAGTTTGGCGACGGGCTTGGCGGAGAGTTTTGCCCAAGACAGAACAGTGGCGATTGATACTGCAACCAATGGCTCCTCCGGCTTCGTTCGCTATGATAAGTTCAATTGGGATAAACAGCTTGCCAAAGTCCTTGACGATGCTGATCTGGGCCGACGTGCGGATCTTATTGTCATCATGATGGGTGGTAATGATCGTCAGTTTTTCCGCGCACCTGCACGCATCAGTTTGGATACAGATGCTTGGCGCGCGCAATTCAAAAAGAACGTGGAAGGCTTTGCCGCTCAACTGGCAGATACCGAGCTGCCCGTTATTTGGGTTGGAATGCCACCGGTCAGGGGCCCCAAAACATCAGCACATTTGAGTAATCTCACAGGTGTTTTCAAATCCGAATCCGAAAAAATTGATGGCCGCTATGTGGATATCTGGGATGCATTCGCCAACGACAAAGGCGTTTATGATGAAAATGGCCCTGATATCAATGGACAACAGACCCTGTTGCGACGCGGTGATGGCTTTGGCCTAACCACAGCTGGGCGAGAAAAACTGACCTTTTTCGTCAAACGCCAGGTAGATAGATTTTTCAGTGGCTCTGGCGCTATTGCCGGAACGCCTGGTGGTGTGGTGGTAACGGAAGATGGACCAGTGATCCCCCTTTCTGGATTTGCCTTGGAAGATAGTATCTCGCTGTTGGGCGGTGTGCCGCTTATCGGACCGCCTATGGACCCGGGTAGGCCTTGGGAAGAAGTTTCCAATGCTTACAACGCCCTTATTCGCGGGGTTGCACAAAATGCGCCAGCATCCCGTGTCGATAACTTCGACTGGCCAACCCAAACGAACTAATCGAACGACATTCAAACGACAAAAAAAGGGCGCTCAAATACGCCCTTTTTTTGTCGTAAGTAATATTTTTATCGAGGCAGAATGGTTGCACCCATCAGGTCCTTATCAATCGAGTGAGCCGCCTGTCTGCCTTCTCGAATGGCCCAGACAACCAATGACTGACCACGTCGAATATCACCGGCTGCGTAAACCTTATCGATTGAGGTCTTGTAGCTTTTCTCATCCGCCAAGATATTTGCGCGGGCATCACGGTCCATCGCGCTACCCGCTTCCGCAAGCAGGCCTTCTTCTTTAGGGCCGGAGAAACCAATGGCGACAAATGCCAAGTCCGCCTTGATGAAGAATTCCTCACCTTCAATTGGCTGGCGCTTCTCATCCACTTTCACACACTTAACATGTGTCAAAACACCATCTTCTTCAACGAAGCCAAGTGTAGCGGCTTGAAATTCTCGTTCCGCACCTTCAGCCTGAGATGAAGACGTGCGAAATTTAGTGGGCCAATACGGCCAAACCATCATCTTGTCTTCATGGATAGGGGGCACAGGACGAATGTCCAACTGTGTCACTGCCAATGCGCCTTGACGAAATGCTGTGCCAACACAATCCGAAGCCGTATCGCCACCACCGACCACAACGACATGCTTACCGCCGGCCCAGATTTCTTCTTCACCGCTGACATCTTCGCCGCCAACGCGCTTGTTCTGTTGGACCAGATAAGGCATTGCATAGTGGACGCCATCAAGGTCCAGACTTCCAAGGCCCGGGTCACGCGGAGCCTCAGCACCACCAGTTAGCAATATGGCATCGTATTCAGATTGCAGTTCAGTGAATGGCTTATCACCACCGATATCAACATTGAAGTGGAAGGTAACGCCCTCCCCTTCCATTTGCTCCACGCGGCGGTCGATGTAGTGCTTTTCCATTTTGAAATCTGGAATGCCGTAACGCAGCAAGCCTCCGGCATAGGCCTGACGCTCATACAAATGCACGTCATGACCAACACGCGCAAGCTGTTGAGCCGCGGCCATACCTGCAGGCCCAGAACCAACAACAGCAATTTTCTTGCCCGTTTTATCATCACAAACTTCAGGCCGAATTAAGCCCAAATCATAAGCTTTATCCGCAATCGCTTGCTCGATAGTTTTAATACTGACCGGAACATCTTCAAGATTAAGCGTACAGGCTTCCTCACATGGTGCAGGACAAATGCGCCCGGTAAACTCGGGAAAATTGTTTGTGGAATGAAGATTGTTCGCAGCTTCTTCCCAATCGTTATTATAAACGAGGTCATTCCAATCAGGAATTTGGTTGTGTACCGGACAGCCGGTTGGTCCATGGCAATAGGGAACACCACAATCCATACAGCGAGCAGCTTGGCGCGCCACTTCCTGATCAGGAAGTGGAATGGTGAACTCCTTAAAGTGCCTGATCCGATCAGACGCTGGTTGATACTTCTGCTGCTGGCGGTCGATTTCCAGAAAGCCTGTTACTTTTCCCATAAGTCTCTCCTGAAATCCGAACTACACGCGGGAGCGAGCAGAGCCGCTCTTGCGTTTTGCCTCGATGTCCAACAATGCACGGCGATAGTCTACCGGCATTACCTTCACAAATTTTGGACGATAGGTTTCCCAATTCTCCAAGATGTCCCGTGCACGCTCTGAGTTTGTATAGTGAGCGTGATTGGAAATCAGTGTGAACAGGCGTTCTTCGTCGTGAGCCGTCATGTTCGATGACACATCTACACGGCCATGATGCTCGATGTCGCCGCCATGGTGATGTAGTTTTTCGAGAATATCGTCTTCTTCCGGCACTGGTTCAAGTTCAACCATAGCCAGATTACAACGCTCTGCAAACGTGCCATCTCCGTCCAAAACATATGCAACGCCGCCAGACATACCCGCTGCAAAATTTCGGCCAGTTTGGCCGATAACCACAACGACACCGCCGGTCATGTATTCACAACCGTGGTCACCTACGCCTTCGACAACTGCAACAGCGCCCGAATTTCGAACCGCAAAACGTTCACCCGCAATACCGCGGAAATAGGCTTCACCTTCAACAGCGCCATAAAGAACCGTGTTGCCAACAATCATAGACTGCTCAGCAACTATTCTTGAATCCTGTGGAGGACGCACGACAAGACGACCACCGCAAAGGCCTTTGCCCACATAATCATTTGCATCGCCCTGCAAATCTATTGAGATGCCCCGAGTAACGAACGCACCAAAGGACTGCCCAGCAGTACCGGTGAGTTTTATCGAGATTGTATCTTCGGGCAGACCCTTCATGCCGTAGCGTTTTGCAACTTCGCCGCCAAGCATTGCACCAGCGGAACGGTTGAGGCTTCGTATTTCCGTCTCAATCGTAACTGGTGTTTTATTTTCCAACGCAGGCATAGCTTCAGCAATCAGCTTGCGATCAAGAATGTCCTGGATCGGGTGATTCTGAAGCTGTGTATGACGAATTTCATGCGGCTCGGCGCCAGGCTTGAAGAACAAACCAGCAAACTCCAGTCCCTGACTCTTGCCAAGTGCGATTACGCGATCTTGTCCAAGACGGTCTGACTGTCCAACCATTTCATCAAATGTGCGATATCCCATCTGCGCCATTAACTGACGCACCTCTTCTGCAACATAGAAGAAGTAGTTGACCACATGTTCTGGCGTTCCACGGAAACGTTTGCGTAACACAGGATCTTGCGTCGCTATACCAACCGGACATGTATTGAGGTGACACTTGCGCATCATCAAACAGCCGGCAGCAATGAGAGGCGCGGTTGAGAACCCAAACTCATCTGCACCCAACAATGCACCAATTACCACATCACGGCCTGTTTTAAGGCCACCATCCACTTGCAAAGCAATCCGTGAGCGCAAGCCATTCAGCACCAGAGTTTGATGCGTTTCTGCAAGACCAAGCTCCCAAGGGCTACCAGCGTGTTTCAAAGAAGTCAGCGGTGAAGCGCCGGTCCCGCCTTCAAAACCAGAAATCGTGATATGATCTGCACGCGCTTTGGCAACACCAGCTGCCACAGTCCCAACGCCGACTTCAGAAACCAGTTTTACAGAAACATCAGCTTCAGGATTTACATTTTTCAGATCAAAAATCAGCTGCGCCAAATCTTCGATTGAATATATGTCGTGGTGTGGTGGAGGTGAAATCAAACCAACACCCGGTGTTGAATGGCGCACTTTCGCGATTACCGCATCAACTTTATGTCCAGGCAATTGGCCACCTTCGCCCGGCTTGGCACCTTGAGCGACTTTAATCTGCATCATGTCTGAATTGACAAGATACTCTGTGGTCACACCAAAACGACCAGAAGCGATTTGCTTGATAGCTGATCGTTTCGGGTTTGGAGAACCATCAGGCAATGGATTGAAGCGCTCTGGCTCTTCACCACCTTCACCCGTGTTTGATTTACCGCCAATCCTGTTCATCGCAACTGCAAGCGTTGAATGAGCTTCAGCACTGATCGAGCCAAACGACATCGCGCCCGTGGAGAAACGTTTCACGATGTCGGCAGCAGATTCAACGTCATCGATTGAAATCGCTTCATCTGCCATCTCAATTGTAAAGAGGCCACGCATTGTCATCAGTGCTTCGGACTGATTGTTGATCGCCTCAGCATATTCCTGATAGTCGTTCCAACTTTCACCGCGCACAGCATGTTGAAGTTTTGCGACAGCATCCGGGGTCCAGGCGTGAGCCTCCCCTCGCATGCGGTACATATATTCACCGCCTACATCGAGTGCGTTGCGCAGAACAGGGTCACCGCCAAAAGCACCAAGATGACGCGAAATGGTTTCTTCAGAGACTTCCTTCAGGCCAATACCTTCAATTTGTGTAGCGGTACCAAAGAAGAAGCGTTTGACGAAATCGGATTTCAGGCCAACCGCATCAAATATCTGTGCACCACAATAGGATTGGTAAGTCGAAATGCCCATTTTGGACATGACTTTCAAAATCCCCTTATCGATGGACTTGATATAACGCTCAACTACTTCTTGTGCGTCTACCTCTTCAGGGAAATCACCACTAGAGTGCATTTCGGAAAGCGTTTCAAATGCTAGATATGGATTGATCGCCTCAGCGCCATAACCAGCCAACACGCAGAAATGATGAACTTCGCGCGCTTCGCCGGTTTCAACCACAAGACCAACAGAGGTCCTAAGACCCTTTCTGATGAGATGATGGTGCACTGCCGCCGTTGCCAACAGAGCCGGAATTGCAATTCTACTTTCACTGATGAGGCGATCAGACAAGATTATAATGTTATAACCAGTCTGAACCGCACGCTCGGCACGTTCGCACAATCTATCCAGTGCAGCTTCCATACCTTCCGCAGCTTTGGCTGCATCGTAAGTGATATCCAAAGTTTGAGTCTGGAATTGATTGTCGCCGATATCACCGATCATCCTGATTTTCTCAAGATCATCATTGGTCAGAATCGGTTGGCGAACTTCCAGTCGTTTGCGCTCTGATTGCCCCTCAAGGTCAAACAGGTTTGGACGCGGCCCAATGAATGACACCAAACTCATCACAATCTCTTCGCGGATCGGATCAATTGGTGGATTGGTGACCTGCGCAAAGTTCTGTTTGAAGTATGTGTAAAGCAGCTTTGATTTCTGGCTGAGTGCCGAAATTGGCGTGTCAGTACCCATGGACCCAAGAGCTTCTTGCCCTGTTGTTGCCATTGGCGACATCAGGATTTTCAGATCTTCTTGCGTATAACCGAAAGCCTGCTGTCGATCCAAAAGGCTTGCCTGTGCATGAGGTGCTCTTGCACCAACAGCTGGCAGATCTTCCAACACTATCTGTGTCCGCGCTAGCCATTCTTTGTATGGGTTGGCATTGGAAATACGTGCTTTCAGCTCATCGTCGGAAACGATACGGCCTTCTTCCAAATCAATAAGTAGCATTTTGCCAGGCTGCAGACGCCATTTTTGAACGATACGACTTTCTTCAATTGGCAATACACCAACTTCTGATGCCATGATGACACACCCATCATCTGTCACAACATATCGCGCCGGGCGCAAACCATTACGGTCCAAAGTCGCAGCTATCTGCCGTCCATCGGTAAATGCGATAGCAGCAGGACCATCCCAAGGCTCCATCATGGCAGCGTGGTATGCATAAAACGCACGACGATCTTCACCCATTAGCGGGTTGCCTGCCCAAGCTTCCGGGACAAGCATCATTGCGGCATGGGATAGCTCGTAACCACCCATCGTCAAGAATTCGAGCGCATTATCAAAGCAAGCTGTGTCGGACTGCCCTTCGTAGGAGATAGGCCATAGCTTCGGCATATTGTCCCCAAACAAAGGAGATTGCACAGAAGCTTGGCGCGCGGCCATCCAATTGACATTGCCACGCAGGGTATTGATCTCACCATTGTGAGCAACCATGCGATATGGGTGTGCCAGACGCCAAGACGGGAATGTGTTTGTGGAGAAGCGCTGATGCACAAGAGCCAACGCTGACTTAAAGCGCTCGTCTTTCAAATCTACGTAGTACGGTCCCAGCTGATCAGCAAGGAACATGCCCTTATAAACAATTGTGCGGCTGGACAAGGATACGACATAAAAATCTGTATCTTCTGCGCCATTATTCGAATCGTAAATTCTGTTGGAAATCATCTTGCGAAGCAAAAAGAGCTTCCGCTCAAATTCATCCTGATCTGCAAGTTCAGATCCCCGGCCAATAAAAACCTGACGAGAGAACGGCTCTGTGTCCAATACAGTTTGAGACAAGGCGGAATTGTCTACCGGCACATCGCGCCAACCAAGAAGAACTTGGTTACAGCTGTTTACAACGTCTTCAACGATGCTTTCAAATTCAGCGCGCACCTTTGGGTCCTGCGGCATAAACAAGAAGCCAACGGCGTATTGACCGGCTTCCGGCAAATCAAATTCGCAAACCTGTTTAAACAGCTCATGCGGCATTTGCGTTAGCAGCCCAGCACCGTCACCCATAAGAGGATCAGCGCCTACTGCTCCACGATGCTCCAAATTTTCTAAAATTTGAATGCCGTCTTGTACAATCTTATGTGTCGCGCCACTTTTCATATTGGCAATAAAGCCAACACCACAAGCATCATGCTCATTGCGCGGATCATATAAACCTTGCGCATTTGGCACGCCATTGTGCTTAGTCGCGGTGGTTTTAGTGTCTCTACGTCCAGAAGTTTTGGCGCCGTCAATATCAACAGCTCCAATTGTGTTGAGAAGAGAGATCTTCTTCTGCGTCATATCCAACACTCCAAACGTATTGGGATGGAAGCGATGCTACCACCCTTTTAAGACTTCACTAACATTCCCGAAATTGGCGACAGGCCATCCTTCGGGTCGCATAACCCTGAACTTCAAGGACATACGGCTCGGGCGAGCTGGCCGGCAAATGCCGATGCTCTGTTTTGGGTCACCACGACCTGTATGGTCGCATTTGGCGCACGAATAACACCTGATATGCCGTGGCATGATCAAATGATCCGTATTGCGACTATAGTGTCGCTGGGGCACGGCGAATTGCTCGGGACAAATCTATGTCGTTGGCATCTACACAACAGCAAACCTGCAATACAGGGCTGTTTCCCCACAATTTAGGACAGCATTGCTGTCCAATTGCAGTCTGAAAATGCCAGATAAGAAGGTAAAGAGCAAGCCATTAATGCTATGTATGGGACCCTAACGCGCTAAATTTCCGCCCAATTCCGAAAGAAAACACCATTCTACGGAGTATTTATTTGCATTCCTTTCGCGCTCCATCAATCCGCTCACGGTTCCGTGATACTATTGTTACGATTCATAACGTCTGTTTGATTTCCATTTGACCAGACGTTCGGACATATTGGAGAAGTCAAACGGCGGGGCCCAAATCAACCACCCATCGTTTGCTAATATTACAACCGGTCAAATCACGGAGAAACCGATGTCCGCTTTTACAAAAACTACTCTGTCCGCAGCACTCGTTGCAGGCGCAATGGCTACAGCACTTTCAGGTGTTGCAATTTCAACTGATGCTGAAGCTGCTGGCAAAGAAAAATGCTACGGTGTAGCTCTTGCAGGCAAAAACGACTGTGCTGCTGGTCCAGGCACTACATGTTCAGGCACCTCCAAAGTTGACTATCAGGGCAATGCTTGGAAACTTGTTGCCGCCGGCACTTGCGAAACAATGGAACCTGTTTCAGGCAAAAAAGGCTCACTGGCTGCTTTGAAGCGCGATGTACCTGCATAATTAATTCGCTATAATTAGCACTTTCGGCCCGGAACGTGATATGTGCGGATCGGGCCGAAAGCTTGTTAATATGCCTGATTGAAACAGAGAATAGCCATGCCGGATGCAGAAACCAATCGTGTAAATTCACTGGTGCCCGACCGCGCTGGCGTAGGCTTGAAACCCGAACATTACGCCGACATACTGACGAACTCACCCGATCTTGGTTGGTTTGAAGTTCATGCAGAAAACTACATGGGTGCTGGTGGCCCTCCACATCATTACCTAGAACAAATTCGCGAAAAATATCCACTTTCCCTGCACGGTGTTGGTCTTTCAATTGGTGGTGAAGCGCCTTTGGATAAAGACCATTTGCAGCGCTTGAAACATTTGAATGAGCGCTACCAACCCGGCTTGTTTTCAGAGCACCTGGCATGGTCCAGTCATGAAACACATTTTCTCAATGATTTGCTGCCCGTCCCCTACACGGAAGAGACCTTGGCGCGAGTCGTGGAGCATATTGACGAAGTTCAACAGGTGCTCGGCCGCAAAATGTTGCTTGAGAACCCATCTCTTTACGTTGCATTCGATAGTTCCTCGATGAGTGAAATCGAATTTCTCACACGCATAACAGATGAAACGAATTGTGGTTTGCTTTTGGACGTGAACAACGTCTATGTCAGCGCCACCAATCAAAAATATGATCCTGCAAAATATATTGCACAATTCCCACTACATATTGTCGGTGAATTGCATCTTGGCGGGCATGCGCCTGACCATGATGAGACAGGCGCACCTTTGTTGATCGATGCGCATGACCGTGCCGTTGATAAGGAAGTCTGGGCGCTTTACGAACGCACTATTATGTTAGGTGGCCCGCGCCCTACCCTTATCGAATGGGATAATGACGTTCCAGAATTCTCTGAACTGCTTGATCAAGCAGGACAGGCAGAAGTTATAATGGAAAGAAATCCATTGCTTGGACGCCGTCATGGCTAACCAAGGTTTGGGTTCGTTCGCGGATGCACTACTTCAACCCGGAAACCCAGTTCCCGATGGCGTCATCAACCCCGATGGGGCTCCGGCAACGAAGCGTTTTGATGTCTATCGGAACAACGTGGTCGTCAGTCTCATCGATGCATTGGCGAGCAGGTATCCTATTATTCAAATGCTTGTTGGTGAGGAATTCTTCCGCGCCATGGCGCGGGAGTTTGTAACGGCTTATCCCCCTACATCGCCTGTCATGCTCGGTTACGGGCAAGGGTTTCCAAGCTTCTTAGCCAACTTCCCACCAGTTGCATCATTACCGTATTTGCCGGATGTCGCGCGATTGGAAAATGCGAGAAGAACAGCTTATCATGCGGTGGATACTGCGCCCATTGATCCTTCGATTCTGGAAGCTATTCCACAGGAGCAATTTGAAGTAGTGACGTTTGAAACGCATCCATCACTCGCACTTATTCAATCCGATTTTGCCGTAAAATCGATATGGCATGCAAACAGCCAGGGAACAGCGCTTGAGGTGCCAATAGACACCCCAGAAAGCGTAATGATTTGCCGTCCGCAAATGGATGTAGAGGTCCGAAGCTTGCCCGATGGAGCATTTGCTTTTCTAACAGAGATTGAAAACGGGCGCACTCTGGGCGAAGCTGCACAAGCTGGTCTATTGGCTAGTCCTGTTTTTGACTTGGCGAACGCGCTAACCGGCGCGCTTTCTGCACAAATTTTTACAAGTTTTCAACTGAAGTAAGAGAATACAGAGACTGATATGAGCGACTTAATCACCTCACTGACACTACTACACAACCGTGTATTTTCCGCTATCGAATCTGCAACTCAGGACTGGCTTTTAAGCCTTGCAGCCCGGTTTGTATTTGCAGCCACGTTGCTCATATATTTCTGGAATTCGGCAATAACGAAATTGGGCGAAGGGTTCTTTGGATTCCTGTTCCCTTCCGATGGGGCATACATTCAGGTTCTTCCCAAAGCCTTTGAAAATGCTGGCTATGACAGCACAGCTCTGGGCTTGCATCATGACATCATTGTCGTTCTTGGTACTTGGGCAGAATTCATATTGCCAGCACTTATCGTGCTTGGGTTATTCACACGTCTCTCCAGCCTTGCCTTCATAGGTTTTATAGCCGTGATGACAATCGTTGATATTACCGGGCATGGAGCTGATGCAACAACCATCGGCGCTTGGTTTGATCGTGACAACGGGTCTTTAATCTTCGATCAGCGAGCGTTCTGGATTTTATTGCTTCTGGTTCTTGTCGTTAAAGGCGGTGGCAAACTATCCCTCGACAATCTTATTGGTCGCCGTGACACTTATTGATATAGGCATCATCCGAACTTGAATTAATTGAGCTGAGCCGTTACGGCTTGGCTCATGATGTTTGCTAGCGACAATTGGGCAGGTGCGTGCCCTGAAATTCAACAAGCCTTGGCTCATTTGAAGCAGGTCTCATCTCCAGCCTATGGTAGAGATGAGCTGACGCAGGCTCTGGATGCCAGGCTATCAGAAGTTTTTGAGACGCCTGTCCGAAGCCTAATTGTTGCAACAGGATCTGCTGCAAACGCACTTGCGTTATCGGCCTATGCCAAACCTGCGGGCATAACGCTTGCGCAAAGGAATGCTCATATTTCCGTCGATGAATATAATGGGCCGGAGCGGGTAAATCCCGGTTTGAAAATTCTTGGCCTGATGGGCGACTCAAGCAAGGTAACTCCAGACGAGCTGCAAAATGTATTGGCCCGTTTTCCGGACGGTGTATCCCGGCATGGTCGTCTTGCGAGCCTGACATTGACCCAAGCAACAGAATTGGGTCAGGTTTATACTGGATACGAAATCGAGGCTCTTTCCTCACCAGCAAAAGCCCTCAATATGGGCGTGCATATGGACGGTGCGCGCTTTGCAAATGCATTGGCGCATTTGGGCTGCAGTCCTGCGGAAATCACTTGGAAAGCAGGCGTAGATTGCCTGTCATTAGGCTTCACCAAAAATGGCGCATGGTGCGCAGATATATTGGTTTTCTTCGGCGAAGGCAGTGTCGCGGAAGTGGATTACGTGCGCATGCAAATGGGACATAATTTTTCAAAACCAAGATTTATTGCCGCCCAAATTTTGGCAATGCTGGACAATGACCTCTGGCTAAAGAACGCTCGCCATGCAAACAATCAGGCATCTTTTTTGGCAAATGGTTTAGTTGCAAGCGGCAAGGTCCAAGTGCCGTTAATACCGCAAGCAAATGAAGTATTTGCGTATTTTAGTGCTGACGATATCCAACGATTGCAAAATGATGGCGCTGCCTTCTACCCTTGGCCCGATGAGGACGTACCCTCCAACCTACAACAGGCCGACAAAACACTAATGCGCCTAGTTTGCAGTTTTGCAACGACATCTGCAGACGTTGAACGTTTCCTCCACAAACTCGGTTGACAAGGCTTAACTTAGCTACATCAAGGGTTGTCCGTTGGACACGGACTTATCCACGGACGCCAAGACCACCGCTCCCGCTTCGTCTTCAAACCCAAGCGTTAAAACCTCCGACATGAATTTTCCAATTTGTCTCGGAGGGAAATTAACGACGGCTAAAACTTGTCGTCCAACTAATTCATCCGGTTCGTAATGAACCGTGATCTGAGCAGATGATTTTTTCACGCCGATGGATCCACCAAAATCGATCTTCATTTTGATCGATGGATTGCGAGCCTCAGGGTATGGCGCTGCCTCGACTATGGTTCCTGTCCTGATATCAACTTTCATGAAGTCATCAAAACTGATTTCAGCTTTACGTTCCATTCGGTGTCTCCAGATTAGATGTAGTGCAACCTGCTAAACTTCTTTGCCAAGTTCAATCGCGCGAACATGTGCAGCCTTAACTGTTGCTTCCATCAGCGAAGAGAGCCCATCTGGCGCCATTAACACGTCAAGCCCAGCTGCTGTTGTGCCGTTCGGCGAGGTGACATTTTTCCGTAACGTTTCCGCCAGTTCATCTGATAGATGCAAAAGTTCACCAGACCCGGTGACGGTTTCCCGGGCAAGGATCATCGCAACATCAGCAGGTAAACCTTGCTTTTCGGCAGCAGCCGCCAGAGCTTCAACCATATGAAAGATATAGGCTGGACCACTGCCAGACACTGCAGTCACGGCGTCAATCGCAGCTTCACTGTCTACCCAAACAACAATGCCAATTGCGGCAAGCAATTCTGCAACAAATGCTTTTTGTCCATGAGACAGTTTTGATGCGGGATACAGGGCTGTTACGCCACGACCTACTAACGCGGGTGTATTTGGCATGGCCCGAATTACCGAAGCGTTTGGCCCAAATGCCGATGACAGCGTTGCAATGGTTGTACCAGCAGCAATCGATAAAACCATCATATCTGCAGCGTCGGCACGTTTGGAAAAGCTGGAAAGTGAAGGCAAGACGGTCGCCATCATTTGTGGCTTAATCGCCAGCATCAAGAGCAGCGGCGTTGGAACTGCATCCGGTTCGGTGTGTACCACCACGCCGCGCGATCGCAGGTCTGCTTGTTGTGCCTGATCCAAACCAGGATCGATCACATGCACTGCACCTTCGGGAAGGCCGCTTGAAAGCCAACCCTCCAACATTGCCCCGCCCATTTTCCCGGCGCCAACCAGCACCAATGGACGATCTTTGGAAATTGTAACCGTCATGGAGAAATCTTAGGCCTCGCCCACTGTTTCAAACAAAGCGCCTGCAAGAGCATCCGGCGCAGACTTGCCAGCCCACAAGACAAACTGGAATGCCTGATAGTAACGTTCGCACGCCTCAACGGCCCCAGATAGAAGGACTTCAAGCTGTTGCTGGGTTGGTTCTGCACCACCCGACAAAAGCAAGGATTGCCGGAACATTACGACACCTTCTTCTGCCCACAAATCAAAATGGCCCATCCAAAGTTGCTCATTTACGAGCGCCAGAAGACGAACAATTTCACTGCGGTGCTTCTTGGCAACTTTTGCGTCAAACGCACATGCCAGATGCAAAGCTTCAACTTCGTCCATCCAGGAAAACGACACATGGTAGTCACACCAACTACCAACCACTGTGATGGTGATTTCATCATCACCAGATCGCTCAAACACCCAGTCATTCAAGGATGCCAGCTGCTCAATAAAATCGACAGGATTTTCATCCCTTATTAGTTCAATATCCAGCACGCTCATGGGACACCCCGCTGCTGCCTTGCTACTATTCCAAGGCAGAATCGTCTCTTACCCCACTATATAGTGTGGCATGTATGTGACGACACTAATTCTATAGGGGTGAGCTGAATCCTGTGGACGAATCAGATTGACGCAAAGAGCTGATAATGAAGACGTGCATTTGAGTAAGTGCGCTATTTAAGAACTTGCGGATTTCTTACCAGCAGTTTTCCGAGTTGCTGTTGTTTTGGTGCTGGCGAGCTGGTCAACCATCTCGCGAAGGGCTTCAAGATCGGCGCGCAGCACGTCGTTTTCATCTCGTGCATTTGCAGCCATTTCCTTGACGGCTTCAAAATCTTCTCTGGGCACCAAATCCATATCAGCGATGACGCGTTCTAATTGGCTTTTGACCGCGGTCTCCACTTCACGGCGCACGCCTTGTGCAACACCAGCAGCATCTGTTGCAAGCTTCGCAATTTCATCCATCAGGCGGCCACTTGATTGTGTCATTGGTTCTATCCTCAAAAAGACTGATGCTTATATGCGTGTTTCAAGGCGTAATCTCAAGCCTTCGCCACAAAAGACCTGACATGTGATTGCACCCGCATTAGATAAGATAAAATAACAACCAACACGCGGTTTATTTGTGACCACATCTGTTTTGCCATTTCCAATGATTGACCCGGTGCTTATTGAGTTCGGTCCACTTGCCATACGCTGGTACGCATTGGCCTATATCGCCGGCATTTTGCTGGGTTGGTGGTATGCACGCCGACTGGTTTCCAATTTATCTCTATGGGCGCCGTCATCACCAGCTATGGATAAGATAGCGTTTGATGATTTCCTTTTGTGGATGACGCTAGGCATCGTTCTTGGGGGACGCATAGGATACATTCTTTTTTACAACTCCGATGTCTACCTCAACAATCCGCTCGAAGCGTTAAAAATCTGGCAGGGCGGAATGTCGTTCCATGGCGGATTTATTGGTTCAATTGCAGCGATTATTCTATTCGCACGCAGAAGAAACATCCGCATTTGGTCGCTGTTGGATATTTGCGCTGCCTGCACTCCGATTGGACTGTTTTTTGGACGAATCGCAAACTTTATTAATGCGGAACTTTGGGGCAGAACAACTGATGTTCCGTGGGCGTTTGTATTTCCGGGCGCGGGGCCTGACCCCAGACATCCAAGCCAACTCTATGAAGCCGCATTGGAAGGAATAATACTATTTATAGTCCTGTGCGTTCTGACCTACACCTTTAAGGCCTTTAAAAAGCCTGGATTAGTCGCCGGAATCTTCACAGCAGGCTACGGCTTATCTCGCTTTATAGTCGAATTTTTCAGAGAACCAGATGCGCATATTGGGTTTCTGGCAGGCGGCCTGACGATGGGCATGCTGTTGTCATTGCCCATGATCGCATTGGGACTTTGGGGTATCTGGGGATCGCGGAAACGCACGCTTTAATCATGTTATCCAGCTCGCTAAGTTTGAAACGAAGAATTTTCGAAGACATTGCTCTCAATGGTCCAATGCCATTGTCACGATACATGAATATCTGCCTCAGCGATCCGGAACACGGTTACTACACCAACCGCGATCCTTTTGGCGCTGAAGGTGACTTTGTTACGGCTCCAGAAATCAGCCAGATGTTTGGGGAGTTAATTGGCATATGGCTCATTTCCGCTTGGGAGAATTTAGACTCTCCCGCAAAAATACGTCTCGTAGAGCTGGGTCCAGGACGAGGAACTTTAATGGCAGACTGCCTTCGCAGCCTCACATTGAAACCTCAACTCATACAGGGTCTACAGATCGAGATGGTCGAAATGAGTCCGGTTCTCGTAACTGAGCAGCAAAAGCGCCTGTCCGGTGCGCCATGCTCTGTTTGTTGGAGCACGACATTGGAAGAATGCGAAATACCCTCGCTCATTATCGCAAATGAATTTTATGATGCACTACCCGTCCATGTTTTGGTCAAAACCAGTTCTGGCATTTTTGAGCGCCATGTCGTTGGATCAGGTAGCGATTCATTGGAGTTTGCCGACCTTCCAGCGAGCCTGCCCAAATCAACATTGCTGGAATATGAGAACCTGCCTGAAAACACCGTTTTTGAACTGTCACCTGAACGGCATCAAATCACGCAGAAAATCTCAAGCGTCATAAAACAGCATGGCGGCGGCGCTCTGTTGGTCGATTATGGTTTCCAGCAGCCGAAAACCGGAACCACTTTTCAGGCATTGAAAAATCACAAATCAGTCGATCCACTTGATGAGCCCGGTAGTTCAGACCTGACGTCTTTAGTGGACTTCACAGCCTTGCAAAAAGAATTTCGTACGCAAGGTTTGAATGTGTATGGCCCAACAAGCCAAATGGATTTTTTATTGAACCTTGGCGTACTGGAACGTGCTGGCCATTTAGGCGCCTCTGCTAACTTGCAAACACAAACTGCTCTGCAAAATGCAGTCACGCGATTGGTCTCGCCGGACGAAATGGGAACACTTTTTAAGGTTATATCCGCAACAACTTGTCATGGTACCCTGCCCGGCTTTAGCAAAGAAACTTGATTTTTCCATCTCAATCCGATCACCTTATTAAATGAGCATGACCATGAACAACTTGTCTCCAATACGACATGACACTTTGACGGATGGAAATCTAAAGCATGGATTTTATGGCCGTGCAGGCGGTGTTTCAAAAGGCATTTATAGTGGATTGAACTGCGGCGTTGGATCGGACGATGTTCAGAAAGATGTTATGAAAAACAGGGATCGTTTGGTCGACGATCTCGTCGGCACAAACGCGCCACTTATAACGCCCTATCAAATTCACAGTCCAACTTGCGTAGCTGTATCCGGACCATGGAAGGATGACGAGCAAGTAAAATGTGACGCACTGGCCACAGCCACTCCAGGAATTGTAATTGCTATCGGCACCGCTGATTGCGGACCAGTATTGTTTGCAGATAAGGGTGCTGGCGTAATTGCGGCTGCTCATTCGGGTTGGAAAGGTGCTGTCGGCGGTGTTCTGGAAAGCACAATTGCCATCATGGAAGAACTTGGCGCCAAGCGAGATAACATTTTTGCGGTTTTGGGTCCCACTATTTCCCAATCTTCATACGAGGTTGGAACAGAATTCAAAAGTACGTTTTTAGAGTACGACCCATCAAACAGTGCGTATTTCGAAAATGGTCGCGACGAAAGTCATTTCCAATTCAATTTGCCAGCTTATGTGGTAGATAGATTGCATTCTTGTGGTATTGCCAACGCAGAATGGACCGGTCAGTGTACATATCTGGAGGAAGCGGCGTATTTCAGCTATCGTCGCACAACACATAAAAGCGAACCAGATTACGGTCGCCAGTTAGCTGCAATATCAATCATTTGATCAATAGCGAGAAAGCTCATGACACTTCATTTTTCCCGCGAGGAATACGATCATCGACGCGAGCGTCTGATTGGCACCATGGAAGAATCTGGCCTGGACGCGATGCTGCTGTTTTCGCAAGAAAGCATGTACTGGCTGACAGGATTTGACTCCTTTGGGTTTTGTTTCTTCCAGTGCCTGATTGTGCGTGCGAATGGCGATATGAGTTTGCTCACACGCATGCCAGATTTGCGACAAGCAAAGCACACCTCAACGATTGAAGACATTCACGTGTGGATGGACTGGGGTGATGTAGGCCCAGTCGGTCAACTGAAAGACCTGATGGACAATCTGGACATGCTTGGCGAGAATATCGGTGTTGAATACGACACCGCGGGGCTGACTGCTTTTTATGGTCGCCAATTGGACGATCGACTGAAAAGCTTTTGCAATCTCACGGATGCATCGAAGTTAATCCCAAGTTTGCGAGTTAAGAAAAGCTATGCGGAAGTGGCATATATTCGCGAAGCTGCGGCGATGGCCGATGATGCATTTGAAGCGGGCCTGGCAGTGATTAAACCCGGCGCAAATGATGCGGATGTGCTGACCGCCATGCAAGGATCTGTGTTTGCCGCAGGTGGTGGATATCCAGGGAACGGTTTCATTGTCGGCTCTGGCAAGGATGCGCTTTTGTGCCGCACGAAATCCGGCCGACGGACGCTAGAAGAGCAAGATCAAATCACACTGGAATTTGCTGGAACCTCGAAGAACTACCATAGTGCACTAATGCGCACAGTAGTAATTGGGGAGCCAACAGAACGACATCTGGAACTGTTTGACGCTGCTCAAACAGCGCTGATAGCTTGCGAAGAAGTCATGACGCCAGGACATACTTTTGGCGATGTGTTTGAAGCCCATGCAAAAATTCTGGATGAACGTGGCTTACATCCTCATCGCATAAACGCCTGTGGTTACTCATTGGGCGCAAGTTTTGCGCCATCGTGGATAGACACTCCAATGTTCTATCGCCAAAATGACGAACAAATCGTACCAAATATGAGTCTGTTCCTGCATATCATCATCATGGATAGCGATACAGAAACGGCAATGACGCTGGGCCGGACATATTTAACCACAACGGAAGCTCCTGAACCTTTGTCTCGGCTACCGATTGAACTTGTTTCAATCAACAGCTAGAACGCCTGCTATGAGAGTGATGCGTCCTCCATTTCAGACCTTCCTTGTTGCGCTTATGTGCTTGGCACTAAGCGCGTGCCTTGGCACGCTTGAAGAAAATTTGGATAAGGCGGAGACTGAGGCGGCTGGCGAAGTCTATCAACCTGAAGTGACATCAGAAGCAATTGCGCCTATAGACGCTGCTCCTAAAGTAAGAGCGTCTGGTGCAGCATCACTGGCACGATTGGGTTTCGCCAGGATCGATGGAATTCCGCAAAGTATTGAATCCAGACTTTCAGAATCATTGCGACGCTCTGCATTCAAACGCAACATGTTCCTCGTACCCAACGGTGACCCAACCCAAAGTCACCTGGTTAGAGGCTATCTGTCACTGACTTCAAACTCGCTTGGAACTGTTGTTGTCTACATCTGGGACGTAAGCGCGAACAACGGTACTGCTCCAAAACGAATTTCTGGCCAAGTTTTGGCCCCCGGCAGCGGCAGCACATGGAGCAGCATCGATTCCACAGCTTTGGATATGCTTGCAGTACAATCAATGGAAGCTATCATTTCCTGGCTCAACACTGAGCTCGGTGCCCCCAAAATTGACAACCGAAATATTGTTCCATTTCAATAGATTTCCGCACATAGCGAAGTGAATCTCCATTTACCGGCGAAATAAGCCTTTTGGCTGCTTTACACCGCACACTGCAGCTTGTTAGAAGCAGCGCCATAAGCGACCTTGGCCTCGTCCTCAGGATTCATTCCAATGAAACTCATTGCTGGCAATTCCAACCCTGCCCTCGCTAAATCGGTGGCAGAGTATTTGGATATTCCACTCGCCCACTGTTCAGTTCGTAGATTTGCCGATCAGGAAATTTTCGTAGAAATTCAGGAAAACATTCGTGGCGAGGACGTTTTCGTTCTTCAATCGACAAGTTATCCCGCAAATGACCATCTCATGGAGTTGCTTATTCTTATGGATGCAGCGCGCCGTTCATCTGCCAAGCGGATAACAGCCGTCGTTCCTTATTTTGGGTATGCAAGGCAGGACAGAAAACCTTCTGCCAGAACGCCGATTTCTGCCAAATTGGTCGCAAACTTGATTACTGAGGCTGGTGCAGATCGCGTGCTTACGCTTGATCTTCACGCCGGGCAAATTCAAGGCTTCTTTGACATACCAACGGACAATTTGTTTTCTGCACCGCTATTTGCTCGGGATATCAATGCCCGTATGCCAAATAACAAGCTGATGGTAGTTTCACCTGATGTTGGCGGTGTGATCCGTGCACGCGCAGTTGCAAAACGTGTTGATGCGCCGCTGTCGATTGTTGACAAACGCCGTGATCGCCCAGGTGAATCCGAGGTGATGAATATTATTGGTGAGGTTGACGGCTACGATTGCATTCTCGTCGATGACATCGTCGATTCCGGCGGCACACTGTGTAATGCTGCCGAGGCCTTGATCGAACAAGGTGCAACATCTGTAACTGCTTACATTACCCACGGCGTACTATCAGGCGGCGCCGTTGCAAGAGTAACCGCCTCCAAGCTGAAAGAACTGGTAATCACCGATTCCATTCAACCTACCGGCGCAGTGGAATCCGCATCCAACATTCGTGCAATTCCAATCTCTACACTTATTGGCGAAGCTATTTCTCGCACCAGTCTTGAAAAATCAGTCTCCAGCCTTTTCGATTAGAAACCGCTGGAGATGATCTTGTTGCCGGACTTAGGAAATTAAAGCGTCTCGAATTTGACTAGACCGATTGATTGCGTCGCTCCACATTTCTTCGACCAGTTTTGATGCACTTCCAGGCTTGCCCAAAGCTACAGCTTGGCCACAATAGTGGGCACTAAATTCATCAGAATTTTTTGCTTCTGCGACACTACGAAGTGCTGAGTTTACTCCGAAGCCCCTTGGAAATACCGGCGCGTCTGCCGACAATGGCCCTAGATCTTTTACCAACCGGTTGGATCGAATTCGGGTTGGCCGTCCGGAAATGACATTTGTAAGCGCAGTATCGTCAGGCCCAGCTTCATCAAGCGCCTGCGCATACACATTGTTCAACGCGGTTTCCGTACAACGTAAAAACGCCGTCCCCATTTGAACTGCAGAAGCGCCAAGTGCCATGGCAGCAGAGATACCACGTCCATCTGCAATCCCGCCCGCAGCAATAACGGGTACTCCAACAGCATCCACAACCTGCGGAACCAGCGCCATTGTTCCCACCTGAGAACTCACATCTTTCGATAGGAACATTCCGCGATGCCCTCCAGCCTCTAACCCTTGTGCAATGATGGCATCGCACCCCTTAGTTTCCAGATAGATTGCTTCCCTCACTGTGGTTGCCGATGACATAATTAAGATGCCGGCATTTTTGAGTTGGGAAATAAATTCATCTGCCGGCAACCCGAAATGAAAGCTCACGATTTTCGGCTTGTGTTCCAGCAAAACATCACACAAATCTGCGCCAAAAATCTCAATTCCGTTGTTACTTAGTTGTTCGGGAATATCTATTTCAAACTCGTTGAAATACGGAGTTAGTGCATCAATCCAACGGTCATCATCTGCTTGCGAAACAACTGGTCGCTCGTGGGCGAAGAAATTGAAATTTATTGACTTGGATGTCGCTTGCGCCACACTTTGCAAGGATTGACGCAATGAGTCCTGTGTTGCTCCCGCAAATGCCATTGAGCCCAGTCCACCCGCATCACTGACTGCGACAGCCAAGTCCTGAGTTCCAACACCACCCATTGGAGCTTGAATAATCGGAACATCTATTCCCAAAAGCTCACGAATTGAATTACTTTTTCTCATGGATCAAACCTTAAAATTTGATGGTCACTATTCAACTGAACCTCGCCTAAAGCGACCGTCAGATAGAGTTAAATGATTAGCTACGCCGCAATTACATTTGAAGCTTCACCCGGGTGCTCCCATCGATAACTCGCAAATGCCGGATCGAGGGGGATATCAAACAAATTTCCAATAATGTTGCTCACCATTTTAACGCAAACACCTAAGACCACATCTTGAATTTGTTCTGTTCCAAATCCGGCATCCAAAAATGTTTTAAGCGCATTGTCGCAATTTTTTCCTTTCTGGTTTGCCAATGTTTCGGCAAACTTTCGAAGAGCTTCTAATTTGGGATCTGCCATTCGTCTTCCGTCACGCAATGCGGAAATCTCGCTGGCTTGCATTTTGGCTTGATGCGCAAATGCAGTATGTCCAGCAACACAATACGTACAACTGTTTTGCACGCTTACCGCCAACTGAATGACTTCACGTTCAATTGGGTTCAAGCCATTCTGCATGAATTGTTGATTCATTTCCGTAAACGCCAAAAGAACGTTTGGTGTTCCGCCCATCACAGCAAACACATTTGGTACAAAACCAATCATCTGTTTCAGTCCAGTGAATATTGTGTCGGCGGGTGCGATTGCGGTGTTTTGATCGTAAATAGTATAGTGGATCATCTTGTATCTCTCGTTGGTGTTATGATCGCTGAACGTTCCCAGCGTCGTAAAATGAGATACAAATTTGGTAGGGGAGAACCTACTTCACACAATGGAGCATTTTACTATTGGACCTGTAGTAATCGACTATACATAGTGGAGCGGAAATGCGCGCCCCGGAATGCGGGATGTTTTAGGCGCTTGCATTGCACAAAACCCTTGCGTTTCCTTAGGCTCTACCCTAAAAGCCACCCCACGCGGTCACACCCTTGGAGGGACCGCACAATCCGGGTGAGAATGTTGGTAGTTCCGACACTAACTTACCCCCATTTAGAGAAAATTGGAGTGCTCCCATGAGTGATGAACTCAAAGCGGTTGCGCGGGAACGAGTTGGCAAGGGGGCTGCTCGAGCTACGCGACGCGAAGGTCTTGTACCTGCTGTTATCTACGGTGACAGCAAACCACCCCTTTCCATCGCGCTTCCTGCGAAAGAAACAGCTATGGCTGCAAATGACAGTAGCTTTATGGCGCGTGTTATCGACCTTGATGTTGATGGCAAAACACATTCTGTTATTGCCAAAGACGTGCAACGTGATCCCGTCAAGGATTTCGTAACTCATGTCGATTTCCTGCGCGTTGGTAAAGGCAGTACGTTGACCGTCAACATACCTGTTCAATTTATCAATGAAGAAGAGTCACCTGGCATCAAGCGCGGCGGTGTTCTCAATATCGTTCGTCACGAAGTTGAGTGTATCGTTCCAGGCAATGCTGTTCCAGAATTCTTGGAAGGCGATTTGACTGGCTTGGATGTCGGCGACGGCTTGCACATCTCAGCATTCAACCTGCCTAAAGGCGTTGAACCAACCATTACCGATCGTGACTTCACTGTTGCTACTATTGCGGCTCCTGCTGCACTTAAGAGTGATGATGAAGGAACTGATGATGGTGAAGCAGCAGCTCCTGAAGAAGCTGAAGCAGCATCTGAAGATAGCGCTGAATAATAACCTGCTGAAAGCCGAGCTGTTGGCCAATGATACTTCTTGTTGGACTAGGAAATCCTGGCACTCAATATGCGGGAAATCGACACAACATCGGCTTCCATACGGTTGACGAAATACACTCTCGCCACGGCTTTTCGCCGTGGCGAGATCGTTTTCAGGGTGAAGTTGCATCCGGCACGATTGATGGTGAAAAAGTTACTCTGTTGAAACCTTCCACCTACATGAACGAATCTGGTCGCTCCGTTGGAGAGGCGGCTCGATTTTTCAAAATTCCAGTTGAAGACATCACCGTATTTTACGATGAACTTGATCTTGCACCAGGAAAGGTGCGTGTGAAAACAGGCGGTGGTGCAGGTGGGCATAACGGAATTCGTTCCATGGATGCTCATTTGGGAAAAGACTATCAGCGCGTTCGGATTGGCATTGGTCATCCAGGACACAAAGATTTGGTGTCACGATACGTACTTTCTGATTTTGCGAAAGCTGATGCAGAATGGTTAGAACCATTGCTATCAGGGTTGGCAAAAGTTGTACCAACACTGCTGAGTGATGGGTCTCCCAACTTTTTGAATAAACTAGCTCTATCGCAACAAGCAGCAGCCTCAGAGACACCTGTAAAAGCAAAAAAACAACAAACAACACCATCCGTCAAAATCGCGAAGAACGACGATGCTGACACAATAAAAACTGGGCCAATGGCGGCAGCTCTAAGAGCGCTCCTGCCCAAGAAAAAGAAGGACTGACCAATGGGTTTCAAATGTGGGATTGTTGGACTACCAAATGTTGGTAAATCGACGCTTTTCAACGCGCTGACCAAAACAGCGGCTGCGCAAGCTGCCAACTACCCCTTTTGTACAATTGAACCCAACACCGGTGATGTCGCAGTCCCAGATCCCCGGTTGGGGAAACTGGCTGCTGCTGGTAAATCGGCCAATATCATTGCTACTCGCCTAACTTTTGTCGACATTGCCGGACTGGTGCGTGGCGCGTCGAAAGGCGAAGGCCTGGGCAATCAGTTTCTAGCCAATATTCGCGAAGTTGATGCTGTTGCCCACGTGGTTCGGTGTTTCGAAGACGAAGATATCACCCATGTGGATGGACGCATTGACCCGGTTGCGGATGCGGAAACTGTTGAAACCGAGTTGATGCTGGCGGATTTGGAGAGCTTGGAAAAGCGCGTTGCAAATCTGCGCAAACGAGCTACCAGCAATGACAAGGAAGCAAAAGAACTCTTGCCGCTTGTGGAAGCTACAATTGCGCTTTTGACCGACGGCAAACCGGCCCGTGCGCTTGAGGTGGATAAAGACGACGAAAAAGCCTTTAAAGGCTTACAGCTCTTAACATCCAAACCAGTGCTCTATGTATGCAACGTTATGGAAGAAGATGCCGACAAAGGTAATGCCTTCTCAGATGCAGTAGCAGAGATGGCAGCCCGTGAAGGCGCGCAATCCGTTGTAATTTCAGCCAACATTGAAGCAGAAATTGCACAACTGGATGCTGAAGAAGCGGCTGAATATTTGGAAAGCATGGGCCTAGAAGAGCCTGGCCTGGATCGCTTGATCCGCGCTGGTTATCAATTGTTAGACCTTATCACGTTTTTCACTGTTGGCCCTAAGGAAACCCGCGCCTGGACGATTACGCGTGGTACAAAGGCACCTCAGGCTGCAGGCGTTATTCACACCGACTTTGAACGTGGCTTCATCCGCGCACAAACAATAGCCTATGATGACTATGTTACATTGGGTGGTGAGGCTCCTGCTAAAGAAGCTGGAAAAGCCCGGGATGAGGGCAAGGAATATGTTGCCAATGATGGCGACGTGATGCTGTTTAAATTTAACACATAGGCTGTTGAACAGTCTGCTTCAGTGCATTTACCAGTTGTGCTTTTTGTTATGAGGACGTGAAATATGAAAGATAAGTTCTTCAAACACGACTCATTGACAAGCCTCGTGCTAATGGCCGCACCAGCTGAATATGGCGCTGAGTTGAAAAAACGTATCACGCCAATTTTTATCGGCGTCGGCCCGGTTGAAGCTGGCATAAACAGCGCAGATGTTCTTGCAAAACTTTCAGCAGAAAATACCTTGCCAGACCTTGTAATATCACTGGGGTCTGCTGGGTCGGCAAGTTTAGAGCAGACTGCCGTTTATCAGGTTAAGTCTGTTTCATACCGTGACATGGACGCCTCCCCTCTTGGCTTTACAAAGGGCGTCACGCCATATGTAGACCACCCTATTGATGTTCCACTCCGGCCACGGATAGAGGGAGTGCCAGAAGCCCGTCTTTCAACAGGCGCTTCTGTTGTATCAGGTGCAGCTTACGGCGACATTGATGCGGATATGGTGGACATGGAAACCTTTGCAATTATGCGCGTGTGTCAAATGCACAATCTACCACTGTTAGGGCTTCGTGGAATTTCAGATGGCAAGGAAGAGCTACAGCACTACAATGACTGGACACGCTATCTAGCCGAGTTAGACATAAAGCTCGCGAAGATTTTGGATAATTTGGCAGTTACTTTGAGAGTCAACGGACAGTAATTCAACAATTACCGCCCGGTAGCAGCCTTCCAAACGGCATATGCTCCAGCAAAGCCGAGTGACATGAACATCAATTCTCCACCATCTTCTGCAATCAAGAAAAACCCGTAGAGAATGTTAGATAGGGCACCGCCCTCATCCGTATTTTGAAAATAGTCAAAAGACGAAACTAGATCTATCCCGACACCACAAATTACAAGACCAACCACAACGTAGAAAAAGAAACCGTTGTAACGAAGTTCATCGCCAGTACTCTCAAACATAGCCTTGAGTAGAACAATCATGCTTACCGTGCCAAGTGCCAGCCAAATAACCAATTCGCCAATGTGATGAACTGCGATACCGGCCAGCTGATCTACCGAGAACAATCCAGCTACCCATTCACCGCCATACTCGTGAATTTGCAAAGCATCGTCTGCGAGCAAGAGTAAGAATATGATTGCCCAACTCATCAGTAATGGATGCCGAACCTTCTTGAAGGTTGCGTAAAGCAAGCCAGCCGCGCCTAATAAGTTCAAATAGCCGAAGAATTCGGATGCACTGTAATCTGCCGAAAGGCTCCATATTTGTGGATATTTAACGGGTTGATCGTTGAAAACGAACCAAACTCCGTACAATACGAAGATCGCAATAAAGGCTATATCCACCAGCAACAGCCCGATCAAAAGCCGGAAAGCTTGTGGACAGTTCTTAAAAAGTTCAATTCCATATCGGAAATCAAAACCGCGAATAATGTCACGGATTTGCAGAGAAAAAGAACCGCCAATGGATATTCTTTGATTATCACTCATGTCGGCTATCATAGCTCGACATTAACACTTTGGTAATTTTCCCTAATACAAGGTTAACAACCTTCAGTTTATTAACAGGCTGATTTGTCGATCGAGGATATCCGCAGAACTAGTGCCCCGGATAAGAAACCAATGCCTGAACAGGCACGTCCAGTTCACGGATTTTGTCAGCTCCGCCAAGGTCGGGAAGATCGACAATGAAGCAAGCTGCAACAACATTAGCTCCCAAGCCTTGAAGCAGCTTAATCGCGCCTTCTGCTGTGCCGCCAGTTGCAATCAAATCATCAACCAAGACAACCTTTTCGCCAGGCTTCACCGCATCCTTGTGGATCTCCATCTCGTCAATCCCATATTCCAAAGAATAGGCGATTGAGGCGGTTGCATGAGGGAGCTTGCCTTTCTTGCGAATTGGCACAAACCCGGATGATAATTGGTGAGCGATCGCACCGCCAATAATGAAGCCACGTGCCTCGATGCCAGCGACTTGTTCAATTTTCTCTCCAGCAAAGGGCTGAACCATTTCATCAATGGATTTGCGAAACGCACGGGCATTTGAAAGAAGTGTCGTAATGTCACGAAACAGGATACCAGGTTTTGGATAATCTGGAATGGTGCGAATTGCGGTAAGTAATTCTGGATGACCCGTCGCTGTATCACCTGAGGAGTTTGACATATGTTTCAGCCCTTCAAAGCTTTTTGCGTTGTCGTCCACAAACGAAAAGAGTCCCGATCGGGACTCTTTTCTAATCAAGTTATGCTCTGAGCAAATGGCCCAAGGGCATTCATCCAAATCGGTTAGTGCTTTGCGCTCGCCCAAACTTTGCGCTTGGTAAAATAAAGCAATCCAGCAAAGATGAGTAGGAATAACAACACCTTGAAACCCATAGCCTTGCGTTCCATCATGTGAGGCTCTGCAGCCCACATCATGAATGCGGCAACGTCACGCGCATATTGGTCGACTGTTTCAGGTGACCCATCAGCATATTCAAACAAACCATCATCTAACGGAGGCGCCATAGCGATCTGATTGCCAGACATGAATTTTGGATTGTAGTGCAATCCTTCAAGCATCTGAACGTCATCTGGTGCTTCATCATATCCGGTCAGAAGATTATAGATGTAGTCAGGCCCAGACTCTTGGTACTGAGTAAAGATATCAAACACAAAAGTTGGAAAACCACGAGTCACCGCACGCGCTTTTGCAAGCAGCGAGAAATCCGGTGGGTACGCACCATTGTTAGACGCACGGCCTTGCTGCTCGTTAGCCCATGGAGAAGGCATGCGATCTGAAAGACGGCCGGGGCGATCGAACATCTCGCCATCTGAATCCGGGCCATCAACCACAATCGCTTCAGCTGCCATTGCACGCACCTGAGCTTCTGGGAAATCCGGGCCGCCGTCTTGCATTAAGTTACGAAACGAAACCAGCTCCATGCTGTGGCAAGCTGAACAATTTTCGGTATAGATCTGATAGCCGCGCTGAAGCTGTGCTTGATCAAATTTACCAAATGGACCTGCAAAGCTCCACTTTTGCTCATCGATCTGCGGTCCTTCACCGGCCGCATTTGCCGCACCGGCTGCCAGACCAAATATTACAGCTGCCGCCGCAACAGTCTTTGTAAGGAAAGTCGTCATTGTATTGTCCTTAAACCTGTATGCCTTAACCGGATTAAACCTTGGTCTCAGGAGATGCTGCAGCTCCAGCCGGCATACTAGAGCCGCCCTTTGCTTTGCCATCACCCAAAACCGCCTCAGTAATTGAGCTCGGCAATGGTTTTGGTTTTTCAAAAATGCCCAACAGCGGCAGAATGATGAGGAAGTGTGCAAAGTAGTATGCAGTGCAAAGACGTGATGCAATGACATAGCCACCTTCTGCAGGCTTCGATCCAAGCCAGCCCAACACAATAGCAACCACAACAAACACCCAGAAGAACTGGCGATAAAGCGGACGGAATGATGCCGAACGAACTTTTGATGTGTCGAGCCATGGCAAAATAAACAGCACAGCAATTGAGCCAAACATCAACAGGACACCACCAAGCTTATCAGGCACAGCGCGCAAGATTGCGTAGAATGGCAAGAAATACCACTCAGGAACGATATGCGCCGGTGTGACCAGCGGGTTGGCAGGAATGTAGTTGTCCGGGTGCCCCATGTAGTTTGGCAAGTAGAATACGAACCAAGCATACACCACCAGGAAAACAACCAACGCAAAAGCGTCTTTGATTGTCGCATAAGGCGTAAATGGAAGCGTATCGCTCTTCTGCTTTACTTCAACTCCTGTTGGGTTCGTTTGCCCCGTTACGTGCAATGCCCAAACGTGAAGTATTACAACGCCAGCAATCATGAACGGCAACAGATAGTGCAGAGAGAAGAAGCGGTTTAGCGTCGGTTGATCAACCGAGAAGCCACCCCAAAGCCAGGTCACAACGCTCTCGCCAACCAACGGAATGGCAGAGAACAAGTTGGTGATAACCGTCGCACCCCAGAAAGACATCTGTCCCCAAGGAAGCACGTAGCCCATAAATGCTGTCGCCATCATCAACAAGAAAATGACCACACCTAGAATCCACAGAACCTCACGCGGTTCTTTGTATGATCCGTAATAGAGACCTCGGAAGATATGAATATATACGGCGATAAAGAACATCGAAGCGCCGTTTGTATGGACGTAGCGCAGAAGCCAGCCATAATTCACGTCACGCATGATGTGCTCAACAGCGCCAAATGCGGCATCTGCGCTTGCAACATAGTGCATAGCCAAAACAACACCTGTAACAATCTGGATAATCAGCATGATCGAAAGCATGCCGCCAAATGTATAAGCGTAATTCAGATTCCGTGGAACGGGATAAGATACAAAAGAATCATGCAAAAGACGCGGTAGCGGAAGACGTTTGTCCAGCCACTTCATAGCGCCGTTTTGAGGATCGTAGGAGGAATTTCCACTCATTGTGAGTTCTCCAGGTGTTTCAAGAGCCGAAAGATCTGCTTAGCCGATGCGAAGCGTAGTATCGGACATAAATTCATATGGCGGAATAGCCAGATTCAAAGGTGCAGGACCTCTACGGATGCGGCCAGACGTATCGTAGTGCGATCCGTGGCAAGGGCAGAACCAACCATTAAAGTCGCCTGCGTCGCCAAGTGGCACACAACCAAGATGCGTACAAATACCGACCATAATGAGCAGATTTTCGCGGCCTTCAACGGCGCGTTCCTGGTCACTTTGGGGGTCAATCAGATCAGTCAAAGCAACTGCTTTGGCCTCTTCAACTTCTGCAGCGGTACGATTGCGAATAAATACTGGCTTACCGCGCCACTGAATGGTGATGCTCTGGCCTTCTTCTACCGCACTGATATCCACCTCAGTGGATGCAAGAGCGAGCGCCGACGCATCTGGGTTCATCTGATGTATCAGTGGCCAAATCGCACCGCCTGCAGCAACAACGCCAAATGCACCGGTTGCAATGTAAAGAAAATCCCGGCGTGTAGCACCATCGCCTGAATCTGAAGTTTTGTGTTCGAGAGCCGTATCCGACAAGGCTTTATCCTCTTGCAGAAAATTCGCTTCCCTGATTTTCAACGAAGCGTTTGGTCAGTTCTGTCACATGCAATTTACCTCACGTTTCAAACAACGTGAAGCGAAAGCACATAATCTTGGGCGTTATATCCCGCAGCCGTGCGAAAACGTCAACGCCCACACGTAGGAGATTCGACTAATTGCGACGATTCTGCCCGGAAAATTGCAACTTTGAACAACTTAAAACGGGTATCAATATCACAGCAGCCAACAAATGCCTTTCATTCAACTAACACTTGCCGGTTAATAACCGATTGCGAGACCATCTTTGCGCGGATCAGACCCACCAATCAGCACACCTCGGTCGTGATCAATCTCGATGATTTGACCGCCACCGCGCGGTTTTTGTGCCACAGCAATTCTATGACCCTTTTCTTGTAAGGCCTCTGACACCTGGGATGCCCACCCTTCTTCAAGCTCCAATTCGCCTGCCATATTCCAAAATGCACGAGGGAAATCCAAGGCTTCTTGAGGGTCCAAACCATAGTCGAGCATATTTTGCAGAACTTGCGCATGCCCGCATGCTTGGTATTGTCCGCCCATAACACCAAAACTAATTGATGGTTTTCCATTCTTCATCGCCATGCCGGGAATGATGGTATGCAAAGGCAATTTTGACGGTCCGATCGCATTGGGATGCCCCTCTTCCAAGGAAAATGCAGTCCCTCTGCTTTGCAGCATTACACCTGTATTTTCAGTCATGATCCCTGTCCCAAATCCATCAAATAATGAATTTATGAAAGAACAAGCCATTCCATCCCGATCTACTACCGATAAATAGACCGTATCGGAGTTTGGGATATCTGGTACCGGTTTTTCCAATACACTGGTCGAAATGATTCGCTCTGATAACTGCCGCCCATATTCAGGATCTATCAATTCTGAAACAGAAACTTTCATGGCATTAGGATCGGCAACAAATGCGTCGCAAACTCCATATGCAAGTTTTGAAGCTTCAATGAGTTTATGCAGACGCTCCGCAGACATCGGATCGGCTATCCGTCGTTGATAACTTAAAATATTGAGAATGATGAGTGCCGTGATACCCTGCCCATTGGGCGGAAGCTCAAATATTTCTTGGCCACCATAGGGAGTTGATACAGGGTCCAGGAAAAATCCCCGGTGGGAAGCCAAATCTTCTTCGGATAGAAACCCGCCTCGCTCTTGAAGAGTCTGTGCTATTTCGGCAGCAATTTCACCCTGATAAAATGCTTTGGCGCCATGTTGTGCAATGCGCTCCAAAGTCACTGCAAGTTCAGGAGAGAAAACGCGGTCTCCGACATTGAATGCAGCTCCCTCATTCAAGTAGCGCTTTGAAGCAGCGGGATTGTCGCGAAGTTTTCCGGTTTGCCCAATGAAATCTGATGCAACGCGGGGTGCCAAAGCAAACCCATTCTTCGCATATAAGATAGCTGGTTGAAGCGCAGCATCCAGACCCTTACGGCCCAAGCGAGACAGAAGCTGTTCCCAAGCATCAATCGCACCGGGCACAGTCACCGCATGAGCGGACGTGCCGGGAATTGTCTCCCAACCCTGCTCTTTATACCAAGCATACGTTGCACCAGCAGCGCTTCGACCAGAGCCATTAAAGCCATGTAGCTTTCCATCTGGCTCAGCAACAATGGCAAAGCAATCTCCGCCAATGCCTGTCATATGCGGCTCGACAACAGCCAGTACTGCGGATGCTGCAACGGCTGCATCAACGGCATTCCCACCAGCTTTCAAGGCATCAAGCGCTGCCACGCTAGCAAGCGGATGCGATGTCGCAACCATTCCATTTTCTGCATACACAGCAGATCGACCGGCTTGTTGGAAATTGCGCATATTTCGAGGAACCTCGGCGGTGATTGAAAGAATATCATCTCAGGTTTGTGTTGACAGAACAGGCTGCGTGACACAAGTCCCGGCTAACGCAGCATCAACAACACAAACTTCTTCTGGGAGACGATATGACAAAAATTTCCATGGATCAGGCAAAAACTATGATCGAAGCCGCATTTGCAAAAGGCGCAGAGCTCGGTCTGAAACCTCTTGGCGTTTCTGTTTTGGATGCCGGTGGCCATTCACGTGCATACCTCGCACAGGATGGAACCTCTATGCTGCGTCCACAAATTTCTGCAGGTAAGGCATATGGAGCGCTCGCAGTTGGTGCAGGATCGCGCTGGCTGAACGCACAAGCAGCAGAACGCCCACACTTTCTGGAAGGCTTGAATGGCGTCGCAGGCGGGAAAATCGTTCCGGTCCCTGGTGGTGTGCTGGTTCGTGACACAAGCGGCGATATCATTGGTGCAGTCGGAATTTCCGGCGACACCTCAGATAATGATGAAATTTGCGCCATCGCAGGCATCGAAGCTGCGGGCTTTACAGCAGATGCTGGCTAACAAGCATCATACGAATGCCATTCCCGGCGCGCCCGGGAATGGCTTAAGGCTTTCAACCGTATTAAAATCCACCTACAGAAACATCTCTTGTCGCAGAGCGAATTGAAATTGCAAATCCGGCAACCACATCAATCAGCGCAATAACCATCAAGGTGAAGAAGAGCGTTGTTGCGGCTTCTGCAACCAACAAAAACTCCACCAAAAAAGCGATAAATACCAACATCGATAGCATGTGATCAATAATGGTCATATTGCCTATGCGTGTAGCTTTCAGCACTTCTACACATAGCAAGAACAACGATGACAGAATAAAGAGATCAGACAGTGTGAAGTTGAAAACGGCACCCGAAATCATGGTCGGACTGAACAACACAGCTTCCCAACGGGCAGTCATGTATGAAGTCAGCAAGTCAAACGCCAGCAGATTGTAAAGTGCCAGCGGCACAAGCATCAACGGAAAACTCAGCACAAAAGGCCTCCCCTATGTAATCATCGCAATCGCGTGCGAACACAATGCCATAAAAAAAGGCCGGTCAAAACCGGCCTTCAATTCGAATTGCTTAGAATCGCTTGAAAAGCGACATTTAAGCGTTGTCTTTAGCTTCAAGAACCTGACGACCACGGTACATGCCAGTTTTCAGGTCGATATGGTGAGGGCGACGCAATTCACCAGAATCTTTGTCTTCAACATATGCATTTTGTTTCAATGCATCCGTTGAGCGACGGAAACCGCGTTTCATGCGGGAGATTTTACTCTTTGGAACAGCCATTGGCCAAACCTTCCATTGTACTTTTCTAGAGCGTCCCAACACGGTCATTCGTGAAAGATCGCTTTGTATTCATTCAAACAAACATCTGAATCCGGCCGCCCGGTTAACCCAAGCCACGCCGACGATGTCAGCAAATTACGGAATAAGATGCGGCCTTATACAGAGATGAAGCCTATTTGACCAGAGGTCTAATTGAAAAAAAATCGATGCCACCCCCCTCGCTTGCCCACAGAATGCATGGACGGAACGCGCGATAATATAGTCGCTCAATCTTTCTTGTTAGACAGCGCTTCCACTTTGCGCTGCATATCAGCAATTTGATCTCGCAAAGCAGACAAATCATCGCCAGATTCAGTAGTGTTACCTTCAGCCTGCGGCGAGACGCTGGGTTCCTCTGATTTTGCAGGAGCGACAAACGGGTTGAACATTTTTAACGCCTGATCAAACATTTCCATGTTTCGGCGCGTATGCTCTTCAACGACTTCAAAACTAGGCACACCAAATGTACCTGTCATCTGATCGCGGAGTTTATCTTGATCTCGGGTGAGTGATGTTATCGAGGCATCCAAAAAACTTGGAACAATTGCTTCCATCTGGTCGCCATAGAATCGGATTAGTTGGCGCAAAAATGAGATCGGTAGAAGGTTCGTGCCTTTGTTTTCTTCATCAAAGATTATCTGTGTGAGAACTGATCGGGTTATGTCGACACCCGTTTTAGCATCCACTACCACAAAGTCCTCTTCCTTCTTTACCATGACAGCCAAGTCTTCAAGCGTGACGTAGGTAGACGTGCCTGTATTATACAGACGGCGATTGGCGTATTTCTTGATTGTTGTCGGCTCGTTCGTTTTGGCCATGGCAGAGCTGTCCCGTTTTCTCATCCCTTGAGAACATGCGCCTTGATTAAACGTCTCAGCACCGTGGTCTCGAATTCCACCCTATGTAATTTTGCATCGCACATCCATCTTTTTTGCAAGTGCGAGAGATTCCTGATCAAAGAGCTGCATCATTTTGGATTTTGCTGATAGGTCAAATGAGGCATTAAGCATTTCAAATTGATCCAAAGATGGCCATTTAAAGATTGGTAGTTCAAAGTAGAAACAGATTTCAGCGTTGGTCTTGGGAGCCTATGGGTAGCGTTTAGCGCATTTCTGCATTGCAAAAACTGATCGAGATCAATTCAACAAAACCAGCTATAGTCTAAAAAACCAACCAGTTCTGAATTAACAGGGAGCAAATATGTCCAACTCAGACGATATTGTAATTGTAGCAGCCGGCCGAACAGCAGTAGGATCTTTCAGCGGCGCTTTTGCCAATACACCAGCACATGATCTAGGTGCGGCTGTCATTAAAGGATTACTCGAGCGCTCAGGTCTTGCGCCAGCAGACATCGATGAAGTTATCCTCGGCCAAGTCCTAACAGCGGCTCAAGGCCAAAACCCTGCACGACAGGCATCAATCAATGCTGGCCTGCCAATTGAAACAACTGCTTGGGGCCTTAATCAAGTCTGTGGTTCAGGTTTGCGAGCAATTTCTCTTGGCGCTCAACAAATTCAATCAGGCGATGCGAATATCGTTATTGCTGGCGGCCAGGAAAATATGTCCCTGTCCCCACATGCCCAACACCTTCGCAGTGGTGTAAAAATGGGTGACTACTCCATGGTCGACACAATGATCCGTGATGGTCTTTGGGATGCATTCAATGGCTACCATATGGGTACAACAGCCGAAAACGTTGCAGCCAAATGGGAAATCTCACGAGATGATCAGGATAACTTCGCTCTAGCTTCGCAAAACAAAGCAGAAGCCGCACAAAAAGCTGGAAAATTTGTCGACGAGATTATTCCGTTCACTGTCAAAACCCGCAAGGGCGAGACAGTTGTTGATGCCGATGAATACATTCGTCACGGCGCAACACTTGAAAGTGTGAAAAAGGTTCGTCCTGCATTCCAGAAAGATGGATCTGTTACTGCAGCTAATGCTTCGGGTCTTAATGATGGCGCAGCGGCTGTTGTTCTGATGAGCGCAGCTGAAGCTGAAAAGCGCGGAATCACACCGATGGCTCGCATCGCCAGCTCCGCCACAGCCGGTGTTGATCCAGCGATCATGGGCAGTGGTCCAATCCCAGCTTCCCGCAAAGCTCTGGAACGTGCAGGTTGGTCAGTTGGCGATTTGGATCTTGTTGAAGCAAACGAAGCATTCGCCGCTCAAGCATGCGCAGTAAACAAAGACATGGGCTGGTCCTCAGACATCGTCAACGTCAATGGTGGCGCGATCGCAATTGGTCACCCAATTGGCGCATCAGGTTGCCGTGTGCTGGTGACTCTGCTTCATGAAATGCAGAAACGCGACGCCAAAAAAGGCCTTGCTACTCTGTGTATTGGTGGCGGGATGGGCGTTGCACTTACACTAGAACGCTAATTTCTGAAAAACGCCGGGGCTTCAGCTCCGGCATTTACGCGGTGTGAGTTGTTGTCCAAGATTTCACGGCATCCCTATATTAGGTCAGGTATCTTGAAGCCCGAATTTGTAACTGGGGTAACTGTATCGTCTCCAAGCAACTCGCCCCACACCTACAGCACAGCCCACATTGATTGTCAGAAACTGACGCAAGCAGACTTGGCAGCACTGGTCACAAACTTGCCTATCGGAGCGACAATCAGCTACTTCGAATTTATGCGTAAAGAGATGCAAGAGGTAGACGATTACTCAGGACTGTATATGGAGGCAAAGCTTAGTCTAACCGGCTTTAACTCCAGTGGAGGCAATCACGGGCGGTCGAGAACTTCCAAAGCCATTGGTACGCCGGAGTTAATTGAAAGCATTTGGG
The DNA here is from genome assembly GCA_045107035.1 of Hyphomicrobiales bacterium. Lineage (GTDB taxonomy): Bacteria > Pseudomonadota > Alphaproteobacteria > Rhizobiales. The sequence continues at coordinate 1,246 of JBGCFS010000093.1, read as the reverse complement.
ACAATACAGACAGAAGCGGCAGCTATATCCACATTAGAGCACCGCTAGAACGATCTACTAGACAATCCGCGCCTTAGCCGCGCACAATCATTTCAAAACATCCAGATGAGGGAACAAACATGAGTAAAGTAGCATTGGTAACTGGCGGTAGCCGCGGGATTGGCGCAGCAATTTCCACAGCTTTAAAGGCAGCGGGATATAACGTAGCAGCCAGCTATGCAGGCAACGACGAAGCAGCAAGCAAATTCAAAGAAGAAACCGGCATCCCTGTCTATAAATGGGACGTTGCCGACTACGATTCTTGTGTAGAAGGCATTGGCAAAGTCGAAGCTGACTTGGGTCCAATTGATGTCCTGGTAAACAACGCAGGTATCACCCGCGATGGCATGTTCCACAAAATGGCTGTTGAACAATGGCAAGCTGTCATCAACACCAATTTGAACGGCCTCTTCAATATGACCCGCCCAATTTGGGAAGGCATGCGCAGCCGTGGCTTTGGTCGTGTCATCAATATTTCTTCCATCAACGGCCAAAAAGGTCAGATGGGCCAAGCAAACTATTCCGCTGCCAAAGCTGGTGACATTGGCTTTACCAAAGCACTGGCACAGGAAGGCGCTGCCAAAGGCATTACTGTCAATGCCATCTGCCCAGGCTACATCGGCACGGAAATGGTTCGTGCCATCCCTCAGGAAGTACTCGACAAACGCATCATCCCGCAGATCCCTGTCGGCCGTCTTGGCGAACCAGAAGAAATCGCACGTTGTGTGGTATTTCTTGCAAGCGACGACGCGGGCTTCATTACCGGATCAACATTGTCTGCAAACGGCGGCCAATATTTTTCCTAATTGCTAGACATATTTCAGAAAGGCCGGAATTTTATTTCCGGCCTTTTTTGTATGAAAACACAGATTATTCCACCGAGCACCTGCTTGGCGATAATGTCCGGTCATTGTTTTCAACCTAATCATCCCGAATTCTCCAATCTTCACGTCAGATTTTCCGCAATTCCACACAACATTTCTGCGCCTCACCCCATTTAGTTGATGTTTTTCAATAACAAGGCTGTCACCTTGATACACACAAGCGTGAGCGGTTCTGTCATTCTCGTGAGTTGAAAAACATCGAATGGCGGAGTTCTGCGGTTTTGCATGTGGCGTCTCACGCGGCTGTGAATGTTCATAGAAACTGAACAGATCGTTTCAGTTTAAATCTCACAAACACTTCCCTAAATACAACTCATCGAGAG
>JBGCFS010000092.1:0-26731 GCA_045107035.1 Hyphomicrobiales bacterium | reverse complement strand
AGGGAAAGGATCAAACAAAACACATTCAAACTACGGCGCTTGCAATACCGCAAGAAGGCCGCTTAATATAACAAAACAGATGAGCCGAACTCTCGCTTAAACTAAGCAACCTTCTGTTCCAAAAACCCTGACGACGGACAGGTGACTCTCTATAGAGGTTTCGTTTGTGATCTCAAATCCGTCTATACTGCGTGAAAGAGTAATTACTTCTCCCGACAATGAACGAGCGACAGCTGCACCGATCCCGCCAGAAGTTCCAATGATAAGGGAACGTTTCATCTATCTGATTTACAATGAAGGCTTATTATTGAGCAAATTGAATGACACTAGTTAGTTAACACTGTTTAGCTGAAATTAATGCTCGAGAGTTAGCGCCAAAGACACTAGAGAAAACTTCATCTAATTGTTTCAATTTCACCTCCGCACCTACAATCTCGGAGCCTGATACTGTAATTTCACGCCCGCCTATGGTGTCATCAACATCAATACTGAACTTGATCACCTCATCTACATCTAATTTACGAATGTTAAATTTAATCTGATTGTCACCATCTCTAACTCTTGGAATTTTCGAAAGAGTTTCTTCGCCGGAAACAAATTCTAAAGGCTGAAACACTTCTACACCTGCTCCTGCGCTGGAAACATCAAATATTAGCCCTGATTTTGACTTAGAAAGATCAAGCGATAATGTGACTGTCCTAAGCGCGCACTTGCCTATATTTTGGAATGTGAAATAATCTTTCGGGGCACCTTCATCGAACTGCACGGTAACGTCGGCAGCTGCAGGTAAGGTATAAAGGCACTGGATGCCTAAAGCTAAAAATAATACTCGTGTATATTGCATCATAGTTTTCCAATTAATTGTTTCAAACGAATAATGTGAGCATCAAGATCATTAAGCATATACGCAAAAAATTTACTTATTTTATTAAGTATCAATACATTAGTACGTCTATCCTACTCTTAGATATTCAACTTGTTTTACGTAATCAATCTCGGTTTGGATTACATCTTCATTGTAACTGCAAATAAAAATAACCTATTTTCAGTATTCCTGTTGTTGGCTTATACAGCGTGGGTGTCCGTTGCGGAGTCTGCACCGATAGATCGCTACTTTGTATTTGAGAGGCAGGTAACTTCAAAACTAAAAAAGCTGGCGAGGGTGATTGGCAGCAGATGGTCAGCGTGTTTCTTTCAAAAGTCTATTTTTTACCTTCAACCAATTTTTACGCTCTCAGGCTGAATGTCTGGTTTCGGGGAGCGGCTTGAATTTTTGAAATCTTGGCGAACGGCAGGAAAGGGCCGAGAATGATGCGAGCCACGATGGTTTTATCAAAACTGTCAAGGTCGGCTCCGAGCCCTGGTTACCGAAATTTGGCAATGTGACTAATGTCCGCTGCGAGGCAAACTGTTGAATAAACCTTAGAATTCCGGTTATCCTCGGCTTGGATTTAGTTCTCTAAATTCCAGATAAAGCTGGGCATAAACATCTAGGGCTAGACTTCAAAAACGCTCAGCCCTAAGGACGAGAGTGTCACTAACAGAAACGACACCAATATGGCGTTCCACGACCGCGAATGCGGCCTCCAAAAGTTGATCAAGACGTTCCGGTTTGATTAAGCAGATGACCATGACCATTCCTGCGCGGCCAATCTGACCTTCACGCGTCCACGGCCCAGATTGGCCCGATCCACCGCGCACGGGGACCACGGTATAACCTGTTACGCCGGCGTTATTCAGTGCATCTGTCAGCCGTCCTTCTAATGGCTTTTCAATTACAATTTCAACGCGCTTTGCGGGATACATATCCATGTTAGCCTCCAGTAAATTGTGTGGCAATGGCCACATATAAGGGGATACCCAAAGTCAAGTTAAACGGGAAAGTTACCCCTAGCGATAACGTTAAATAGATCGCGGGATTGGCCTCAGGCAAGGCCACTCTCATTGCTGCGGGTACTGCGATATATGACGCTGAAGCTGCAAGTACCATCAACAGGACCACTCCGCCCGTGGACAGTCCGATCAACATACCCAATATGAGCCCAATCACAGAACCGGCCAATGGCATTGCGATTCCAAATGTTACGGCCCCTAAACCCAAGACACCTTTCGACTGCCGTAATCCGCGCCCTGCGACCAGCCCCATATCAAGTAGAAACAGACAAAGCACTCCCTTAAAGGGTGATACAATGAACGATGAAATTTCCGCCATCCCTCGTTCGCCCGTCACCATTCCGATGATGAAGCTGCCCACTAACAAAACTATAGAGCCATTGAGGAGGATTTCTCGCATTAGCCCGGGCGCCATTCGACCACCGGAACCATTGCGTGATACCAACCAAAGCGCTGACAGAATGGCAGGCGCCTCCATCGCGGCGGCAACTGCAACCATATATCCTTCAGCTTCGATTGCCCGCCCCTCCAGAACCGAGGTTGCGGCAACAAACGTCACGATGCTGATCGAGCCATAATGCGCAGCGACAGCGGCGGCATCAAGAAGAGAGAATTTGGTTAGCATTTTCAACAATGCAAATGCGAGCAAGGGCAGACCAAATGATAGAAGCACCCCGGCGCCGACCGACATGATCAATGCCGCATCAACACCATGATTTGCGACCGATACGCCGCCTTTAAATCCGATCGCAAATAGCAGGTAGATCGACATGCCCTTGGCGACGGCTTCAGGCATTGACAAATCGGATCGCGTTAGGGCGGCGAAAAGGCCGAGTACGAAGGATAAAATGATCGGTGATAGTAGATTCGCGCCAGCAAGCGCTAAGATTTCTGACATGGCGTGACTCCCTTTCTTGAGGACTATTAATAGTAAAACCCGATGTAATTCCAGGCTTATAATTCTAAAACGTAGTTCTCATCTGGAAAACATCAAAACATTACAAGAAAGCAGCCGTTGGTGCGGTAGCAATGAATTGTTAATTTGTCCACACAGCTGCCCTTAAATTGTTTTGTTGAGCGAATGTCAGCTTGCGGGAAATCAAACTAGAAATCTAACAATTGCCGAACGGCAGTAATGGGCCGAAAGCAGAGTGTAGAATTCAAGCGTTGATGTCGACAAATGGATCACTACTGCCATTCGGTGCTAAATTTTCTTATGATACGATTTTGTCCTCGGCCGGACTTGACCCCAATTAGCTGGTGGGCGATGTTCAAATTTACCACAAACGAAGGTCATGTTCTCTAATATTGAGAAGCAAATTGTAAATTTTCTTCAAGTCTTCTGAAAGTTCTGGAGACTTGCCACGCAGCATGAACTAGAAGCTAGATTAATCCAGATTTCTCTTTTGTGAGAACGAAAATAGAATTTGGCGTAATGACGTAATCATCTGATTTGAAATGTGCATTATGAGTAATTAAAAGCTGTTCAAATGGGATGTCTTCATGCCCAGTACTGTCCAGTAGCTCTAAGTCATCATCGTTGTAACAATTCATAACTGTCCAATGTTTGTAAGGGTTATCAATACCAATCAATATGGATACGTTTGGTTGATCCAGCAGATGTTTTATTTCTTCAACGTAGAGCGCTTTATTTGATTTCAATCGCCAAGGTTGATCGACGCGAATTCTAAATCCCTTTTCCTCTTTCAAATCCTCAACGGCAACCTTTATAAGTTGCTTTAACTCCCTCAGTCCAATACCCGATGTCAGGATTGATAAATTACCTTGCTCTTTAATTGCATAATCGGTGAGTAGCTCGAACATTGCAGACTGACAGCTTGGACTAAAGCGCTTGGGATATAATTTTCTTATGGCATTTATAATGGCGTAGACACCGCATAGTCCGTCAAATTCGCCTTGGAATACTGGTTCAATACTTGATGTGCGTTGAAGCATAAATAGAGATAATCACTTTCTAAAAACAAAATGAGCCTGTCGTATTTTAACACGACAAGCCCAAATTCGCAGTCTTTAAGATTTGAAAATGAGAACAGTCAAACGTCTCAGAAAATTAAAAATCATTGACAAAGTGCTTTGTAAATGTATTTTTCTTTTTACTGATGATTTCTCCTACAGTTATTCATCGACTCCTAGACCGAAACAAACGAGCCGATCCCAATACTCGGTCAGATCTAGGTAGGTACGCGGAAGACTTTTAGTAAGCCGCTTCGTTTCAACATAAAGACGTCTCCTTAAATGGGGGGGTTTCTATGTTTGAATTGAAGCAACTTGGCTAACTGAAAGTAATAAAATGCGTAATACGATTTATAAAAAATTTAAATTTCATTTGAGACTCCGCCATAGATCTCGCGACCCTCCTTTGTCGTCTGTTTCAGTATTCAAAATACTATTTAGCAAACAAGATTAACGGAGATACTTCACATGAAGAGCACAAGCCAGAATTTTAAAATAAAATCAAAATCAACAGCTGCAGCATTGCAAGCATTATCTCAAATAACGAATAACATTTCAAAAAGATGTGGCCTTTCAACGGAACAAATTACTCGTTCAATTATGGGCGATGATAAAATGTCTCATGAAGGATTAATCAACACAAGGGAGGCAGCTAAGTTCTTAGGTCTGTCCACTAAAACACTCGCAAATTGGCGAGTGTCAGGAAAGTTCAATCTACCCTACACAAAAATTGGAGAGCGAGTTTTTTATAAAACCTCTGACCTGATGGACTTCGTCAACAGTAATTCCAAACAATCAACATCATCCAAATTGAATGTTTCTAGCACTTATAAAAATGTTCAATGAAATCGAGAGGAGAATAATCATGAAAAAAGCTATTAAAAAACCTGCCAGCTCTGCGTTAAAGGCAATCAAAAAATATGGCTTCACAACGACGAGACAAAGAGATGCAATCAAAAGGCGCCCTCCTATCAATGTGGGGGTTATTAGGCATAGACGTAAGATGACGTATCTTGTTTATGATGACGACCGTAAATCATGGAAAAAAATTCGAGGAAATTTCCATAAAAACTTCGGATCTGTCGATTTGGTACACATGGGAATGGCTGATCCTTTGGAACAAGAAAGGACTAGGCTGGCAGTGGAAGACTTGGTTAGTGAAATTGCAATCGAAGAAAAATATGAAACTGTTTTTCATCTTACTTTAGCTCTTCCGCAACATACAGTGAAACCTGGCCAACTTTATAAAATTACACCAGCTGCTGTTAGAAGGAATTTCGAAGATACTATGAGGAAAATTCGAAAAGAATACCCCGACGCATTTTCAATTGGAGTGGTTGAGGTACAAGCAATTCCTGCAAATGATGAACACCATTGGAGCGTTCATTTGCACGTACTGGTTTTTAATGTGCCAAAATCGGTAGTCCTAAAGAGATTGAGCTTCAGAAAAATCACGCGTGTAAAAAGCGCTTATAAACCCTTCGTTGGCAGATATCCAGAGACCAAACATGCTTTGCTAGTTTGGTCGAACTACATAACTAAACATAGAGTCTATAAAGCAATTTTTAATAGAAGACGTGGAGAGTTTCTTAAAATAAACCGTAGTGAAGGATCGCTATTGTTGGAACTTAAAAAAGAAATTATCGAATGGTATTCAAGCAATACAGCTCATGATCTAGTCTCGTTTGTTGGTGTGCCACAAAGTAAAGTAAAGAGATTTTATAATGATGAAATGGAAAGCATTTTTAAGCGAAGAAACAAAAATTGGAAAAAACTGATTGCTGAGGACTATTTATGGTGAAGAATGATCTGAATTTGATGCGTTGGGGGTGTACAGATAAACTGATCTGTCACCTGCATGTCGATGAGCTAAATTTAATATTTTAATAAAAGGAACCACTCTGAGGTAATTAAAGCTCGCTTCATCTCTATAAAGTTTAGTAATTTTATAGAGATGAACATGCTCTTTGATAAAAGGCAATTATTCACACTTAGCCTAAGCCATATTCTATCCCCCAATTTACAAAATGTTTTCGCAAAAAAAACAATTTTTGGGCAAAGCGTTACTTGTCTAGCATTTTCTTACTCATACCCACTGCTGAGAGCAATCCTGAGAGATGGGTGATGAGATGCGCTTCTAAGCAGCATATTTAATGCTCTTCCACAAGGTTTTGGCAGTTGTTGTCACTCCAATGTAAGTTAAATACATTTACCACAATAAGCCCCCTCATTACTAGGAGATTTAGAGTTAAGAATTTAGAGTAAACTTAGTGGTATTTGAAGGGAAATCATATTTGAGAATTTAGATATCTCGTTAGTCAGAGAGATTTGTTAAGCGCTAATCTAACTTAGAGAAAACAACAAAAAAGAGAATATACTGTCTAGGGTATAGTCTTGTTGTCAATAATTGAAATGTGAAATTTAAAAAACATTCATTATTTGTGTCTTCTTTTGGGGGGAAGCGGACTTCCACTTCGAATTCATAACCAAATCCTAATAATACGTTAGCGGACATTCGCGAGCCAGCCCTCTACTCATATTAAAAAGCGCAGATTGAACTTGGTTATTGAGGTTGGATAACAAAGGTTAAGATAGTTAAAGACAAATATTTTTTACAAAGCCTTCAAATCAAACCAGCTGGACTCGCATGCCCAAAAGATCAAGAACACATCAGCTTGAAGATATCTCGATCCAGAGCTTTGAACAACTCCTACCGCCCGAATGGGTCTGCCGTCGCAAAGACAAAGATTATGGAGTTGATCTCGAGGTTGAAGTTTTTGATGAAAATGGAAAGTCAAAAGGCCTACTTTTCTATGTTCAACTGAAAGCTACTGATGATATCAAGAAGGAACGCTCGGTAAACATGAAAGTTGACAGTCTTGAATACCTTGATTCTTTCGACAATCCATCAATAGTCGTCCGTTACTGCGACGATTCAAAAGCTGTAAGGTTTGTAAACTGGATTGCCAGCGGTCAGTTACTTTGATAAATCAGTTTTATGAAAATTAGAAACCTTGATACATTCTACTGGGTTACAACTCTTAAAAGTTATCGTGGCGCCGCCAAGAAACTTCACCTTACCCAACCAGCCATTACCGCAAGGATCAATGTTTTAGAACAAGATCTCGGTTGCGAGGTTTTCGTGCGGGATACACGTAATGCAGAGCTTACTACCCATGGGCGTAAGCTATTCCCCTACGCGCAAAAACTCATCGAACTCGATCTTGCTGTCATCGATGCTTTTTCCAGCGTAACTACAGTTGAGCAAACCATCCGGTTAGGCTCATCAGAGACGATTGTTGGTACCTGGCTGCCAGACTTTCTGGCGCATTTCTCTAATGGCAGACCCACACTCAGTTTTGATCTGACGGTTGATGCGACCAATAATCTGCGAGATTCACTTGTTGCTCGAGAAATTGATTTGGCCTTTTTGATGGGCCCTGTTGCTGAGGCCAGTATTGACAATGTTGATTTGTGCAGCTTCGAGATCGTGTTTGCAGCTACGGCAGATGTTGCTAAGAAGTATAAGATTTGGACGGTGAGTGATTTGGCGAAGGAAACCATTCTCACGTTTTCCAACAATACGCGGCCCTATCGTCAAATCAAGGAGATGCTTGCGCCTTATGCGGCAGGTGAAGCAAAGATCACGAGTTCTTCCTCGCTTGGCGCCCTGACCCGGTTGGCGCAATCTGGCCACGGTATTTGTGCCGTTCCAAGAGCGAGCATCGATCGGGAAGTTGAAAGCAGCAGGTTGCAAATTCTACCAACAGATTTCGATCTTCCAGCAATTTCATTCACCGCAAGTTATGGTGCTGCATCGCCTCAACGCGCCCTTGCAAATGAGATAGCGGCTAGCGCCGTAGGGTTCTTACACCCTAAATTGATCAAAAATATTTATCAAACATCGTAAAATATTTCGAATTGATTTTTCATTCAATAGCCCCTTCAATGTGTAGATGGAAAATCTACAGTCGAGACAATCACCCATATATGAAACTGGCGGTCTGTTAAGATCTGAAGTGCGTTATGGTAATTATGTTGGCCAAACCGCAGGTCAAGCTCCAGATTACTTGCAATGCAATATCGTCATATTGCCAGAGCGATATGCTTCAGACTTTCTGCTGTTTTGCTTGAACAATCCAAAACCTTGCCCTTTGGTTCATGTTTCAAAACCTGGCGAGTTTGATCTCAAACCGTTGGGTGAAGTCGATATCCGTTCTGATGTGCCAACATACCGGGTTTTCAATGCTGGAAAACTTGAAGCGGAAATTTCCGACATTAGCCTACTTTGGCAAGATGATCTGGTTACCTTTGTTTTAGGCTGTTCGTTCACCTTCGAAGAAGCGTTGATGCAACGAGGATTTAGGGTCCGCCACATTGAACAAGGCTCCAATGTGCCAATGTTCAATACCAATATCGAAACAATGGCCGGCGGCATCTTTTCAGGACCATTGGTTGTGACAATGCGGTCCTTCAAACTCAATGATATTCCGAAAGTTTTTGATATCTCTACAAAATATCCCCATGCACATGGCGCACCGGTTTATTGGGGTGATCCACGTAATATTGGGATCAACGATTTAGCAAGGCCGGATTATGGCGACCCGGTCGATGTACCTGATGATGAAGTCCCCGTCTTTTGGGCGTGTGGGGTGACACCTCAAGCTGCCATCGCAAAGGTTAAACCATCACTCACCATCACACATGCACCGGGCTGCATGTTGGTAACCGATTTGCCATCAAAAGTGGCACCCGAAGTTCAGATTTCGCTACAAAATTTTTGGAACGAAGCGGATGCTCGTCCAATAAAAAACGTAGTCAAATGAACCACCCAACCCATAAATCTAATAGGGAGAATACAATGAAAAAATTACTTATAGCACTCACAGCTTCTGCCGCACTGGTCGGACCAGCGATGGCCGAAGATCTTGCTGTTGTAGGCAGCTGGTCGAGTTTGTCGCTACACAAAGACTACGAAGCACCATTTTGGGGTAAAACCCTTCCTGATGCATCCGGCGGCAAGTTGAAAACATCGGTAACTACACATAATCAAATGAACCTGGGAACTGGCGAAGTATTCCGCCTTTTGGGTCAGGGCGTATTTGATGTTGGTATGACTGTTGGTGATTATGCAGTTGCAGACGCACCGGAGCTGGAAGGCCTCGACGTTCCGCTAATTGCACTATCGGCTGACAAAGCTCAAGCAGCTGTTGAAGCAGCGCGTCCAATGGTTGAAGAGATTTTCAAAACACGCTTCAACTCACAAGTTCTGGCTGTTGCGCCCTACCCGCCTCAAGTTGTTTTCTGCAACAAAGCGGTAGCGAACCTTGACGATCTTAAAGGTCTCAAAATTCGTGCATCTGGACGTATGACTGCAAAGTTCTTGGAAGCGCTTGGCGCTGAAGGTGTGAACGTGTCGTTTTCTGAAGTTCCAGGCGCGCTCCAAAAAGGTGTTGTAGATTGTGCAGTAACCGGCGCGGGTTCAGGCTACAGTGCGGGTTGGTGGGAAGTTTCCACTCATCTGCTTACAATTCCACTAGGCGGCTGGGATCCAGTTGTTACTGCCATGAATATGGACAAGTGGAACAAGCTTGATGCTGATACTCAAAGCCTCATCAAGAAAGAAGTTGCCGAGAACTTTGAAGCACCAGCTTGGGCTTCTGCACAAGGCGCTCTGGTTAATGACATCGGCTGTTTGACAGGCAAGGGTGAATGTTCTTCTGGCGATAAGCGTTCGATGATATTGGTTGAAGCTACAGATGCCGATATCGCTAAAGCACGCGGCATTCTGGAATCACAGGTTTTGCCAGAATGGGCAGAACGTGCGGGCGGAGACTGGGCAAAACGCTGGAATGACAGTGTTGGCAAAGTTGTCGGCATCTCAATCGCAGTTAAGTAGATAGGAGGTCCCAGGTGGCTGAACGATTTATACAAAGATTACGTTTAATCAATCGCACCGTCGCAATTACCGTTGGTATGATGTTTCTGATTTGCGCAGCTCTGGTTCTTGTAGATATCGTTCTACGCCGCCTGGGAAGGTCCCTTGGCGGGACCGATGAAATATCAGGTTATGTGATGGCGATCGGAACGGCTTGGGGGATGGCATTTGCTCTTTTAGAACTCTCTCATGTGCGGATAGATTTTTTACGAAGCAAAGTATCGTCAAAGTGGAAGGCAATACTAGATCTGCTTTCCATGTTCGCACTGGCTTCCACCGTATCGATAATTGCGATTCAATGCTGGCCGGTTATTGAGACAACTCTCAAAAACGGCTCACACGCAAATACACCATTGGAAACGCCGCTTGCTCTGGTTCAAGTGCCCTGGTTTGCAGGATGGATTTGGTTCTCAATCATGGCGTGGCTTACCTTTATGGCTGGTATTGTAATGGTCTGGAAAGGCCAGTTTGAAAAATCGGAGAGCTTTATTGGCGTCTTCCCCGTTATTGAGGACGTTTGATGCTACCCTTTATTTCAGTTGGCCTATTAGGGCTACTCACTCTTTCTATCCCGGTAGGTATTGTCCTGTTTTTGCTGGGCATAGGCGTTGATCAGTTTTTCACGCCCTTTCCGTTATTGCGCGGTCTTGGCTCTATGATTTGGTCAACCTCAAACAATGCAGCGTTAATTGCGATACCCTTTTTTGTGTTACTCGGTGAAATTCTGGTGCGTAGCGGAATTGCTACGAGAACATATGAGGCACTCGATCGATGGGTGTCTTGGCTGCCCGGCGGTTTGGTACATGCCAATATTGCAACAGCGACCATGTTTTCAGCAACCTCTGGATCGTCAGTAGCGACAGCTGCAACTGTCGCCACAGTAGCAATGCCCCAAGCTGAGAAATTGGGATATGATCAAAAACTATTTTCAGGGGCTATTGCTGCGGGGGGTACACTTGGCATTATGATCCCACCGTCAATCAACCTTATCGTTTATGGTTTTCTGACCCAAACTTCTATTCCTCAATTGTTTCTAGCTGGTCTTATACCAGGCATTCTGCTCGCTCTTTTATTTATGGCAATTGTCGTAGTCATTTGTACAATCAAACCACATTTGGGTGGGCAACGCCGAACTTTTCCAATTTCAGAAATGCTAAAAGGCCTATTCGCATTAGGGCCAATTATTATCTTATTCTCCATCATAATCGGATCGATCTACAATGGTTGGGCAACACCAACGGAAGCTGCATCAGTTGGCGTAGGTGGTGCTCTTATTATTGCTGCCATGTTTGGAGCGATCTCTCTTCAAATGATCAAGCAGGCAGTTATTGGAACCGTCAAAGTAACTTCAATGATCATGCTCGTTGTTATTGGCGCTTCATTTCTAAATTTTACCCTTTCGGCCGCAGGATTATCGAACGAACTGAGTCAGTTCCTTCAAGGTCTTGGACTAAGTCCCCTATGGATGCTGCTGGTCATAGTGGCCATGTATATTGTGTTGGGTTTCTTCATCGAAACACTCTCATTGATGGTAATTACAATTCCAATCGTTGTGCCAATCGTCATCGCCCTCGGATATGATCCGATCTGGTTTGGCATTTTGATGATTGTTCTCATCGAGATGGCACTTATCACTCCACCAGTCGGCCTGAATCTCTATGTTGTTCATGCAGCACGAAAAGGTGGGTCTATGGGGGATGTCATGCTTGGAGCTTTGCCATTTGTCTTTGTCATGCTTGGCATGGTTGCTGCTCTGATAGCCTTTCCGGAAATTGCTCTGTATCTGCCCGGAGCACTTCGATGACCTAGCAGATATAAATACAGAAAATTCTCTAATCCAATATTTTAAATCCCTTAAGGAACTTTTCGGGGAATAGGAAAACTCATGTCGATCACAAATCAAAATCACAATCAAACCAATGCTAAATGGGATTTTTGGATTGACCGCGGTGGTACTTTTACGGACATCGTTGCACGGGCACCGGATGGCACATTAAAGCCGCACAAACTGCTTTCGGAAAATCCAGAAGCTTACCCAGATGCGGCTTTACAAGGAATCCGTGACTTGATGGGTGTTGCCAAGTCAGAACGCATTCCATCGGAAAAAATTGCCACCGTAAAAATGGGGACGACTGTCGCAACCAATGCTCTTTTGGAGCGGGCTGGAGATCGAGTGGTGTTGCTGACAAACAAAGGTTTCGCCGACGCTTTGGAAATTGGTTATCAAGCAAGACCGCGTCTGTTCGATCGTGAGATCAAAAAGCCGGAACTGCTTTATGAAAGAGTAGAAGAAGTCGATGGTCGCGTTCTTGATGACGGGACAGTCGAAACGCCACTTGATGAGGTAACAGTTCGCAGCTCTTTACAATCAGCCTATGATGATGGAATCCGGTCTGTCGCAATTGTTTTCATGCATGGCTACAAGCATCCGGAATTTGAGAAAATTGCCGCCAAGATCGCAGGTGAGATTGGCTTCACACAAGTCTCAGCCAGTCATGAAGTCTCGCCCCTCATTAAATATGTGGGACGGGGCGATACCACCGTAGTGGATGCTTATCTATCGCCAATCCTGCGCCGTTATGTGGAGCAAGTTTCCTCCGAGCTAGATACCGAAAACACAGATTTGCAATTGATGTTCATGATGTCATCAGGCGGGCTAACTGCTGCAAGTCTTTTCCAAGGACGCGATGCAATTCTATCGGGACCAGCTGGGGGTATTGTTGGTGCTGTTCAAACATCGAAAATTGCGGGTTTTGATCGCATCATTGGTTTTGATATGGGCGGCACGTCAACCGATGTCGCTCACTATGCAGGCGATTTAGAAAAAGATTTTGAGACCGAAGTCGCTGGCGTTCGTATGCGCGCACCGATGATGAAAATTCACACCGTTGCAGCTGGTGGAGGCTCGCTCTTGACGTATGATGGTTCGCGTTTTCGAGTCGGCCCCCAATCAGCTGGTGCAAACCCTGGACCCGCAAGCTACCGCCGTGGTGGACCGCTCGCTGTGACGGATGCCAATGTTATGCTGGGCAAGCTTCAGCCAGATTTGTTTCCCGCTGTCTTCGGACCGGATCAAAATCAACAGCTAGATCGAGATATTGTCGTAAAGCACTTTCAGAAATTAGCGTTGCAATCTGGTGCCAAAAGTCCTGAAGATGTTGCCGAAGGCTTTTTAAAAATTGCCGTTGAGAATATGGCCAACGCGGTCAAGAAAATCTCCGTGCAGCGGGGCTATGACATCACGCGCTATGCGCTGACTTGTTTTGGTGGTGCCGGTGGACAGCATGCATGTGCCGTTGCAGATGTTCTGGGCATGAAAACCATTATCGTACACCATTTCGCCGGCATTCTATCGGCCTATGGGATGGGATTGGCGGATATCAAAGCAGCGCGTCAACGCAGCATTGAACAAGAGCTCAATGAAGAGCTTTGCCATGATTTGAATTGGACAATCGGCAGTTTGAAATCCGAAACGGCGTCAGAACTGATAGAGCAAGGCGTGAGTTCCAATGAAGTCCATTCCACCATTACCGCGCATCTCAAATATGCAGGAACGGATAGCGCTTTGGACGTATCTTTTGATACCCCAGATAGGATGCGATCAGCGTTTGAGGTAAAACATCGGGAGCAATTTGGTTTCATCATGCCTACCGCCAAACTCATATTGGAGTTGCTGGAAGTTGAAGCTTCGGGCGGAAGCGTGGGTGATATCGAGATGATTGCCCCAATCTCAACAGCCTCACCCAAGCACTTGCGTGTTTCCAAAATCTTTCATTGTTATCAGTGGCACGAGGCCAAGCTCTTCAAAAGATCTGATCTAAAGCCTGGGCATAAGATCTACAGCCCTGCCATCATCGTTGAAGACATCGGAACAATTGCGGTGGAGCCGGGTTGGACTGGGCATGTGAACCAATATGGACATGTCGTGCTTACGCGTAATGACGCCAAGGAACAGACCGCACTCGTCGAAAAAGAGGCTGATCCAGCGATGCTGGAGGTCTTCAATAATCTCTTCATGTCCATCGCTGAGCAGATGGGTGTACGCCTTCAAAAAACAGCGCGTTCTACAAACATCAAAGAGCGGCTCGATTTCTCTTGTGCTGTGTTTGATGGAGCGGGAGAGTTGATTGCCAATGCGCCCCACACACCAGTGCATTTGGGATCGATGGACAGATCAGTTGAAAGCGTAATGAAAGCGCATCCCGAAATGCGTCGTGGAGACGTGTTTGTGACGAACGCGCCGTATAATGGCGGGACACACTTACCTGACATAACCGTTGTCACCCCAGTTTTTGGCGAGAATGATAAGCCCATCTTCTTTGTAGCTTCACGCGGTCACCATGCTGATGTTGGCGGTATCGCGCCGGGCTCTATGACGCCGCTTGCGACTACGATTGAAGAGGAAGGGGTTGTCTTGGACAACTTACACCTCGTGCGTGGCGGGGAGTTTCTCGATGATGAAATTCGCGGGATTCTGGGGGGAGGCAAATATCCATGCCGCAATGTTGATCAAAACGTAGCCGATCTAAAAGCCCAAATCGCGGCCAATGAAAAAGGCGTCGCTGAATTGATGAGCATGGTGGCCTCGTTCAGTCTTCCGGTCGTGCTCGCTTATATGGGACATGTGCGCGATTATGCAGAGGAATGTGTGCGACGGGTGATTGCGACCCTTGAAGATGGAGTTGCAGAAACATTCTTTGATCAAGGCTGCAAGATCGCGGTCAAACTCTCAATTGACAAAACCACTCGGACTGCAACACTGGATTTCGCAGGAACCTCTGAACAACAACAAGACAATTTCAATGCGCCTGAACCTGTTACGCGAGCTGCGGTACTCTATGCCTTCAGATGTATGGTGGATGATGACATCCCGATGAATGCTGGTTGTATGCGTCCACTATCTATAAAGCTTCCTGACAATTGCATGCTAACGCCAAAATATCCGGCGGCGGTCGTCGCAGGCAATGTAGAAGTGAGCCAAGCGGTTACCGATTGTCTTTTCGCAGCAATGAAGGCGATTGCTGGCGCGCAGGGTACGATGAACAATTTCAACTTCGGTGATAATCGTTACCAGTATTACGAGACGATCTGTGGTGGCTCCGGTGCAGGTCCGGGCTACAATGGTGCACACGCCGTGCACACCCATATGACCAATACGCGCCTGACAGATCCGGAAGTCTTGGAACTTCGCTACCCAGTTGTTTTAGAAACCTTTCAGATACGTCGCGGTACTGGCGGCGCCGGAAAGTGGACTGGTGGTGACGGCTTGAACAGAACCGTGCGCTTTCTAGAACCTATGGATGTCTCCTTCTTGTGCGGTCGAAGAGAAGTGCCACCTGCAGGCTTGGAAGGTGGCAAACCCGGTGCACTTGGCAGAAATGCGTTGCGTAAAAATGATGGCACAATCGAGGAACTCCCTGGTCGGACACAGTTCAAATGTCAGCCTGGAGAAGCCGTGATCATTCAAACTCCATCTGGCGGTGGGTTTGGACAATCTGAAAAATGACAACCCGAAAGCTCCCTCTCAGTGGCCCAGCTTTTCCTCCCAATCTGTCCTTGGTGCTAGGCCGGCGGATTCCAGTCTGATCCATCGGCCCTTTTTTGAAATGGATATGCGATATGACTAAATCAGCTCAAAGTGATTGTAGTTTTCTGCAGAGTGTAGAAGCCTATATTGACAAAGCACTTGAAGAGCTTGATCTGCCAGAAGGCTTGGGAGAGCGTATTTCTCAGTGCAATTCGACCTACTCAGTTCGTTTTGGTGTAAGACTGCGCGGCCGTATGTATTCATTTGAAGGTTGGCGATCCTGTCACAGCGAGCATTGTGAGCCGGTAAAGGGCGGAATCCGGTACTCAAGTCAAGCAGATGCAAATGAGGTGGAAGCATTAGCGGCACTCATGAGTCTCAAATGTGCACTCGTAGACATTCCATTTGGCGGTTCCAAAGGTGCGTTAAAAATCAATCCTCAAGATTGGCAGCCGCATGAATTGGAGCGTATCACGCGCCGCTTCACACAAGAGCTTGTAAAACGCGATTTGATTGGTCCCGGTGTGAATGTCCCCGCACCTGATATGGGAACAGGAGAGCGTGAGATGGCTTGGATGGCCGATGAATATCGCCGCGCGCATCCAACAGACGTCATTAATGCCAAAGCCTGCGTAACAGGAAAACCTTTATCTAAGGGTGGGATCGCCGCTCGAACAGAAGCAACAGGTCGCGGGGTTCTATATGCGATCCATAGTTATATGAAAGGCACATGCCGTTCGCAATCAACACTGGGTGACAGTCTTGATGGGGTGACCATCGCTTTACAGGGTTTTGGAAATGTTGGGTATCATGCCGCGAAATTTCTTCAGGAAGAAGATTGTGCAAAAATTATCTGTATAGCCGAGCATGATGGCTACATCACAGATATGAATGGACTTGATGTCGAAGCGGTAAAAACACATCAGCTCAAAACAGGCAGCATTCTTGGTTTCCCCAACGCGGAATCTAATGATAGCCGGGAAGACTGGCTTGCCATGGAATGCGATATTCTCATTCCTGCGGCTATGGAAAATGCCATCACGGCGGTGAATGCTGATCGTGTTCGGACAAAGCTAATCGTCGAAGCAGCGAACGGTCCTGTTACCTATCAGGCAGAGCTAAGCCTGCTCAACAGAGACATTGTCATTTTACCTGATCTTTATGTAAATGCGGGAGGTGTTGTCGTTAGTTATTTTGAATGGGTGAAAAATCTTACTCACATACCATTTGGCTTGATGGAACGACGAAGACGCGAACGACGCAATACCTCAATCGCTACAGCTCTTGAGCGTATGACAGGCAATGCGTTTCCTGATGATATGCGTGAGGAGTTTTTGGATGGCGGTAGCGAAATCGACCTGGTTAGATCAGGTCTCGAAGATGTGATGCACAGCGCCTACCAACGCATCGCGGAGACGATGAAGCAAGACCCATCAATCAAAGATTTGAGAACCGCAGCCTATGTCTGTTCCATCCGCCAGATAGCGTCGGCTTATGAAGCGATTGGGATTTGATCTATTGAGCGCCTCCCCACCAATTCAAATTCAGCATAAAACGCTAGAGCATTTCGCAAATCCATTTAACTTTGATAAATCCGAGATGCTCGTTACAATTGATTTTCAAACACATCTTTACACAGTTGAAAACGCTAGAGTTCATAATTGCCCTTATTTGGAAATGGCACATTTAAAGAGGGTTGCAAATCGGGACGACACAAAGATCCTTACCACTGATAGAATGCTACATGTTGGAGAAATTGCAGAGTGGCGTTGGAAGGGATCCTATACGTGGGACAAAGGCGGCGTTGATGAAGGGTATTCTCCGCTCTCATATTTGATTGGCGAACAGCTTTCAGTCGGATTATCAAGATTGCTGTTCCGATCAACTTATGAATGCCGGGGTTGAAGTTTCATAATGCCTGTGCAGTTGGTCGATTATCAAGTTTGTCGGCAATCGAGAACCATTGTTCCGATTTAGGATTTGGACATAGGATGCATCATTCTTCAGCAAAAATTGATGCGCCGAATTTTGCTTCCACCAAGAAACGCTCGGATAGAGATGATGCAAGGCATGCCAAGCATCACCAGCCGGATGAATAAGCGTATGATCCAACCAACCGATATTGTTGAAATTAGTAGCAGCAATGCAATCACCTCAGTCGTAATCGTGCTCGGGAGATTTTTAAGTTCAGTCGCTTTGTCCGCATTCCTGCCCTTAAATAGCTTTGTGGAGCGAATGTCAGCTTTCGGGAAATCCAACTAGAAATCTAACAAATTACCGAACGGCAGGAATGGGCCAAAAGCAGAAAATGGGATTTCATGTCGACACAGAGCTTTAAATTGCCATTAAACAAGTATCAAAATCACCGAGCGGCATCTTTCCGTCCTTAAAACGAGTGACCCTATGGTGACCACAAACCTCTGGTCAATGTGTGACCGAATATCTGGAAGGTAACAAAATACCTTTTAAGGTACTGAAAAATATATCGAAAATGCATTTAAAATGGTGCACCCGAGACGATTCGAACGTCCGACCCCTGCCTTCGTAGGGCAGTGCTATTTTTAACTTCATCCACCAATACGCTCTGCCAGTTTATTTGAAACATCATTGGCTGCTTGCTTAATGGGATCTGGAGCTAAATGCGCATAACGCTGTGTTGTTTGGGATTGAGAATGTCCTAACAGCTTACCCACCATGTACAAGCTTTGCCCTGATGAAACCGCTTGGCTTGCGAAGTTATGACGAAGATCGTGGATCCTCACATCTTCAATATCTGCTAATTTCCTTACCTTTATCCATACCTTCTTGATGCTTAATGGCGTTGTACCTCCAACTGCAGAGGCAAATACCAATGGTGTGCCTTCAATGCGCGGTAAAGTCTTTAACAACGCCATTGCACCATCCCCCATCATTAAAGGCTTTTGTCCTGTTTTACTGTCGGGGAGTTTTGCCAAATTATGATCCCAATCAATCCAGCCCCATTGTAAATTTAAAGCTTCACCGGCTCTACAGCCAGTGAGTATAAGAAATCGAATAGCGGCTATCGCGAATGGGCTGACATTATTCATTGAAGCTGTGCGTAAAGCCTCTCCAAGTCGATCAAGCTCTTCACTGGTCAAATACCGATCATGCGTTTTTAGTTTGTATTTTTTAACGCCGATAGCTGGATTATCTTCACGTAAGCCTAAATCAACTGAGTAATTAATTAGTGATGATAGTACTGCAACTGATCTGTTAGCCGTCCCTTTGCCTCCCGTTACAATAGCTCTTCCTCTTGGTTTGGTTTTTATATCTTTTGCTGTTTTGCCATTGGCAACATCCAACATGAACTTTTGAATGTCACGTTTTGTAAGTTCTGAGATTCTGCGTTTTCCCAAAAGAGGAACAATATGCCTCTTAATTAAACTACTCTCAATGTTCTGCGTATTTTGCTTCTTTCGAACAGAAACTTCCTGCATATAGTCATCAATAATATCTGAGAGCTTACCCTCAAGCTTCTTGGCTCTTCGCTCGGCTGTGGGGTCATTGCCTTGTGATAATTCGGACAACCAATTCAGTGCTTGCGCACGTGCTTGGTCTGGCGACCATGGGGAGCCATATTGGCCTATTGTATATCTACGCGAACCACCATTAAGACGACCCTGCAATACAAAGACTATACGCCCTGTAGGGTATACTTTGACACCAAAGCCCTTGAGAGTATCATCCCAAATGAATGTGGTTTTGGGCAATGTATCAATCATATCTAACGATCGTTTAGTTATTCGCATTTACAAACTTCCCAATTGCAGCGGTCAAATAGTAACCACATAGTAACCACTATTACCATTTTCGGCGGGAATTTGCAATCTATCAAGAATGACGATAATCAGTTAAATAATTGATATTATTATATAAAAACACATTTATGGGATATGTGGAGATGTATGACACTTACATTGGTAATGAAGAGGTCGAGGGTTCAATTCCCTCTTGCAGCACCATTTTCTTCTCTTGCATGTTTTTGAGCTGCGCTCACTCTGGCTTTTTTGGGGTCTTTCTTTTGGTCTTTTTTGTCTGATTTTTAGCCCTTTCATAAAGCCTTGTCAGCACAACGCTAACATTTAAAAAGCAAGGCATACTAACTATAGGTTGTGAAAAATGCGCATACACTGCTGGACATTTTCTTACGTTTGGTTAGTTTGGGTAAGATTTAGAATCAATTTGAAATGGCTTTGAGCATATCTTGACCCAAAAATTATTCTCACAAAACATAATAAAAACGCTTCGTATTTTCTTATTTGCGGCCATTTTTGTGGCTATTGGATTTTTGTCCTTGCCACGCGCTAGCTATGCACAAATTACAAATGGCACCTTTACGGGGGGGGCTGGTATAGGCTGGACAGATGTTTTGGTGGGTGATGGTTCTGTACTTCACAATGGCACGCAAGTTGTAGTTACTGGCGATAATACTGGCGTGAATGGGAGCTATAACGCTACATCACAGGGCATATCTTTAACAGAAGCTGGCGTTGTGAACTTTACACTTGTTAGCTACTCCTCAACAGATTCTGGCAATTGGGATAGTCCGCAAGTTAATTTTGATGGAACCTTATATAGTATTTCGACCGCTGGTAATTTGGTAGGATCTGGATCAGGTGTTCAAAACTCAAGCCAAGGTTCTGTCAATAATTTAGTTAGTCGAGGCTTTTTTGGATCTGGCGCCCATACGCTACAATTTGGCGTTTTTACCGTTGATGGCGTTTTTGGCGCAGGTATCTCCACTTGGGATAATGTGCAGTATCAAGAATTAACGCAGTCGCCTGGCGCGCAAACCACACCCTTTAATACGCTTCTAACGCTGGCATCTTCTCCTCAAGTACCAACCAATATGGGAACAACGAACACCACTGTAACCTTAAGTGTTACGAGCGGCGTTATAAATTTGGGTTCAACCGCAGGTATATCTATCAGCTCTGGCGCAAATGGCTCGAGTTCACTTACTTTTAATGGCACACCAGCTGCCATTAACAATGCGCTTTCAGGCATGAGCTACACACCCAATACTGGATTTTCTGGTTCAGACACATTGGTGTTTAGTGCAAATGTTGTGGGCACAAATTCAACCATAAGCGACACAGATAATATTCCAATCACCGTTGTACTGCCTACATATACATATACCCTAAACAAAACACGCAGCCTTGGCGTTGCAACTGCCGCAGGGCAAACCATAAATTATAGCATTACTTTAACCAGCACAGGCAATGGGTCTGTAACAGGTGTTTCGATTGCAGATAGTTTAGCGCAAACAGGTGGCAGCTCTACTGCCTTAACTGTGAGCGGACCAACCGGCAATTCAGCGCCATTAGCCAGCTTAGACCCTGGCGAAGTATGGGTGTATAGCGCCACGCATAATGTGACACAGCCACAAATGGATAATGGTGGTGATTTGATAAATACTGCAACGGTTTCTAGCGACCAAGGTGTTACACTGCCAGCCAGCAGCCCTGCAACAACCCTTACCACCTCTCCTCTTTTGTCTATGTCAAAGCTTGCATATGAGGGTGGTTTGCCACCTGCACTTGGCGGCACTGGAACACTGGCAGCAGCTAATCGCCCTGTTAATACGCTAATTACTTATGTTTATCAGGTTTCTAATAATGGCAATATCACGATTGATAATGTGCAGATAAACGATGTGCATAACGGCTCTGGTAATGGCGGCACAACTGACGCTAACCATTTATCACTCACCGATAACGCGCCAACTGGCGACTCTCCTGATGGCAATGCAGACAATGCAATATGGGGAACGCTAGCCCCCGGCGATGTGATTACCTTCACTGGCACATATACTGTGACCCAAAGTGATATTGATTCACTTTAGAGCGTAACCACTCATTAAATCAGGCTCTATTATTCTTCTCTAAATGCTTTTTGGAAACTGTCTGTAATTGGACGAATTAAGTATTGGAAGAAAGTACGCTCGCCTGTTTGGATAAATGTATCTACTGGCATGCCTGCAAAAATATTATCACGGCTAATCTCTTGCGGCAGGTCTTCGGCCAATTGCATTCTGGCTAAATAATAAGGTGCGCGTGTGTCTTGGTCTATAAGTCGATCTGCAGAAACATAAACCACCTCAGCTTCAACCTCTGGTGTGGTTCTGGTGTTTAGCGCAGAAAAACGTACATTTGCTTTTTGTCCTAAACGCACAACGTCAATATCTTGCGGCGCTAAACGTGCTTCGATAATGAGCTCATCGGTGGTTGGTAAAATTTCTAAAATTGTTTCGCCAGGCCTAATAACACTGCCGACTGTGTTTTTAGAAATTTTAACAATAATACCATCTGCAGGTGAACGAATGACAATTCTGTTCAACACATCTTCGCGCGCGCGCAGCTGCTCTTGCAAATCTTCTATCTGACCTCTTGTGGTGTTTATTTGCGAAGAGGCTTCTTCTCTTCGCTTGGCCTCAAAGCCGTTTCTTCTTTGTTCAATTTCAAGCGTCGACGTTTTTCTTTGAGCAATGTTGGCTTTTAGCTGACCAATTCTACCTTGCGAATCTGATTGTTCTCTTTGCAAAGCGTTGTACTTGCTTCTTGGTGTTAGCCCTCTATCTAGAAGCGATTTCTTTTGTGCCAGTTCATCTTCAATAACCAGTAGTTTTGCTTCTTCTGATTGCAGCTGTACTTTGAGACCAGAAATTTCTTCTTCAACAGAATTGCCTTGCTGATCTAACACTTTTAAATCTGATTGGTGTCTTGAAAGACGCTCTTCAAATTCTCGAACTTGTTGTAACAATAAGTCTTTGTCATTTTCTGTTTTAGCTTGTTGCAAAATGTTTTCGTCAAACGAAAGACTAGTTGCGCCATCGCGCTCTGCTAGTGCTCTTTTTTCTTTAACGACCAATGAGAGCAAATTGCCCGCAATTCTATCGCGCTCTGCTTGTACCCTTGTATTGTCTAACTCGAGCAGCGATTGGCCTTGCTGAACTTTATCACCTTCAGAAATTAAAATGGTCGAGATGATGCCACCTTCTAAGTGGTTCACTTCTTGGTTTAATCCGCTTGCCGCCACCACGCCGCTAGCCACTGCCGCGCCAGAAATTGGAACCGTTGCCGCCCAATAGCCAAAACCTCCAAAAAAGAGCGCAATGATTACAAGCCCCAAAATAATTGGTCCTTTAATGGATGTGGGTAAATCACTTTTCCATTCTTGCTGATCTTGATGTATCATCTTCATTCGCCTTAATTCGCAAGCATTTTCTGTATCATTCGTTTACGCTATTACGCCTTATATTGCGGCTTTTTTGCGCTCACTTATTTGCTCTTAGTTTTGGTCGCTGTCTTTTTCGCGGCTTTTGGTTTTGCAGTTTTTGGTTTCGTAGTTTTCTTTGTAGTTTTCTTTGTAGTTTTCTTTGCAGTTGATTTTTTAGGTGCCGCTTTTTTAGTTGCCGCTCTAGTTGCGGTTGCTTTGCTCGTTTCGGCTGCTTTTGCATTTGGTATTGTAAATGGGGCTAACCTTGCACGCATTGTGGTTGCGGTATTTGTCACTGGTTTTGCTGTTTTTGCTTTTGTGGCGGCACTTTGGCTCTGCGCTGTTTTTACGCCCGCTTGCTGCACTTTTGCTTGCTTTGCTCTTGTTTGCTGTACTTTTGCTTGCTTTGCATTTTCTTGCTCAGCAATTTTTGCTTTAGCCGCGCCCTCTTTATTGTATTTTTCGATGATCTCATTACGTGGGCCATAGTCTGAAATAACGCCGCCATTCATTCGCAAAATTCTATCGATTACTTTAATCACAGATTCGCGCTGCGAGATGACAATCACAGAAATTTTGCGTTTTTTAGCTTCCAGCATTGCCTTTAACAATGCGGTTTCACCAATGCGGTCAAGGCTGGCATTTGGCTCATCAAGCACCAATATTTTTGGATTGCCGTAAAAGGCTCTTGCCAAACCAATGCGTTGTTTTTCACCACCAGAGATTTGCACGCCGCCTGTGCCAATATGCGTATCAAAGCCTTTTGCCATTGATTTTATCAAACCATCGACATGGGCTAATTGTGCAGCTTCGTGCACTTTTTTAGAATCTGGGCTTTCTTCAAAACGCGAAATGTTTTGCGCAATGGTTCCAGGCAAAAGTTCTACGTCTTGCGCTAAATAGCCAACATATTTACCAAGGTCTTCTGGATCCCAATTATTTATGTCATTGCCATCTATGCGAACAGAACCAGCCTTTGGCTTTAACGCGCCAACGATAATTCTTGCCAGCGTTGATTTACCAGCGCCAGATGGTCCCAAAATGGCAACCAGCGTTCCTGCAGGCACTTTAAACGATACCCGACCTAAAATTGGTTTTGCAGATGGGTCAACTACATTTAGCTGTAGAATTTCTTCAACGCTCAAATCGCCCTTTGGTTCGGGCAATTGCGTAAATGCTTGTGGTGCGCTGGCTGTTTCCATGAAGCCCTTCAAACGCTTCCAACTTTGTGCGCCTGCAGTTAGGTTTCTCCATGCTCCAATTACCTGATCGATTGGCTGCAAGGCTCTTCCTGAAATAATGGACGATGCGAAAATCATACCCGGTGTCATTTCGCCGGCCAAAACCAATTTTGCGCCATAGCCAAGAATGGCAATTTGTATGCCTAAACGAATAAACCTGGATAGGCCTGAAAAGCTTGCATTTGTATTGGCAGATTTATCGCCTGCAATAATACCAACAGAGTGGCGCTTGCCCCAGCTTGTAACCACATTTTTTATCATCCCCATTGCAACCAAACTGTCTGCATTGCGTGCTAAAAATTCTGATTGAAGTGCTGCGCCCATGGTGTTTTCTATTTGGGCTTTTGATTGCTTAGAAGACGCCCACTGATTTAAGATCGCGATAAAGGTAAGTACAACTGCGCCTGCAATGGTGAGCCAAAATAAGTGCGGGTGAACCAAATATAAAATAGCAATGAAAAGTGTGGCAAAGGGTAAATCTAGAACAGCGAAAATTTGTCGTGAACTAATAAGATTTCTGATTGCAGCTAAATCGCGCATGGGCTGACTATTGCCGCCAGAAACAGAACCCGTTTTTATGACATGGCTTAAAACGTTATCGCCCAAGGTGGCGTCTAGTCTGATAGAGGCTCTGTTTGCCAAGAACGATCTAACCGCTTCCATAGCGCCTAAAACCAAAAGTGCGAATACAGCGAGAATGCTTAAATATGTAAGCGTGCTTCCGCTTTGCGATGGCAAGACACGATCATAAATTTGTAGCATGTATAATGGGATCACCATCATTAAGAGATTGGTGAAAAGCGAAAAGAACGTCATAATCCATAGAAGGCGTTTAAAGTCTTGTGTCGCTTTTTTAATTATACTCATTCATTCCCCCAAACTATCAATCGGCAAGATGAAACGAACCCCGAATCAAATTCTATAATGTTATAAAACACGCTTAAAAGAATAAAAAACTTATTTTCAATAAATAAAAAGCCCCACCAAAATGGCGGGGCTTTCATAAAACCATAATGGTTGAAAAAGGTATTACTTACCTTTTTTCAAAGCATCACGAATTTCAGTAAGCAAAACCTGATCTTTTGTAGGTGCAGGTGGAGCAGCTGGTGCTTCTTCTTCTTTTTTCATCATGTTGTTTACTGCTTTAACAAGCATGAACACGATGAAGCCAAGAATGATGAAGTTTACGATAGCTGTAATAAAGCTACCATAAGCTAGCACTGCGCCGCCTTCTCTAGCAGCATCTAAAGCAGCTTCAGTTTGGCCGTTTAGTGGTGCGAAGTAAGTAGAAAAGTCTAGGCCGCCGAAAATTGCGCCAACAACAGGCATAATCACGTCATCGATCAAAGATTTTGTGATCGCGCCGAATGCGCCGCCGATGATAACACCAACAGCTAGGTCCATTACGTTACCTTTTAGGATAAAGGCTTTAAATTCATTCAACATTTGGTATCCCCTTTAATATGGATAGTTATTCAGTAACTCACTGAAATAACTTAATAATTTGTCTTCCCCAAGCACTTTTTATACAAACAGTGTTTGATAACTTCGCCCTTTTACAGGAAAGTTTACTAAAGGTTAAGCCTTTTTTAACATTTATTTACGTTAGGTAAAAAGCTCACATTAGCCCTGCCCTCTAAACACTTATGATAAGTTCTTTTTTCTTGCTGTACGCCTTGGCGGTGGCTAGATTAAGCGAAGTTTAATTGGGAGGGTTATAGTGCAAGCTTGGATAGTTATAAGCATTGCTATCTTATATCTGTTGGTATTGTTTGGTGTTGCAAGATTTGGCGATACTTATAAACAGTCTGACAGCTTGCGCTCGAGCATAAATATTTATCCGCTTTCGCTCGCTATTTATTGCACTAGCTGGACCTTCTTTGGTTCTGTTGGTTTAGCTGCCTCTAGTGGGCTTGGCTTTTTGGCCATTTATGCCGGTCCAATTTTGATGATTACCATCGGCTTTGGCTTATTGAAAAAGGTTGTAAGCCTTTCTAAGCGCGAGAGCATCACCTCTGTTGCCGACTTTTTGGGCGCTCGCTATGGCAAAAGCGTTAAGGTGGCGGCTGTTGCTACTTTAATCGCAGTAGTGGGCACTGTTCCCTACATTGCGTTGCAGCTTAAAGCCGTATCGTCTTCACTGGCTACTTTAATCTCGCCCCAAGGCTTTGAGATCAATTCAGAGATTTCATTTTTGGGCCCTGTCTTTGGTGATGTGTCTTTAATTATTGCCATTTGTCTTGCCGCTTTTACAATTTTGTTTGGTACGCGCCATTCAGATGCGACCGAGCACCAATTTGGCCTTATGTTGGCTGTGGCACTTGAATCGTTTATTAAGCTAGCTGCCTTTTTAACCATCGGACTATTTGTAACGTTTTATATGTTTGATGGCGCAGGCGATTTGTTTGCGCAGGCCAAACAAAACACAGCCATTATGTCTATTGTTGATCGCGATTTTGATACGATCAATATTTTGGTTCTCACCTTCTTAAGCTTTACTGTTTTTATATTGTTGCCGCGCCAGTTTCATGTGGCAATTGTTGAGAGCCATTCGAGTGAAGAATTAAATAGCGCACGTTGGCTGTTTCCGCTTTATTTGATTTTGATTAATTTATTTGTGGTGCCAATTGCAGCAGCTGGTCTTATTAGATTTGGCAGCACCATTAATGCCGATAGTTTTGTGCTGGCGCTTCCCCAGTCTGTAGATAATAATTTTGTTTCTATCTTTACCTTTGTTGGCGGCCTATCTGCCGGTACTGCAATGGTGATTGTTGCGTGCGTTGCTTTGGCAATTATGATTTCTAACCATATTGTTATTCCGCTTATTCTTAATATTAGACGCAGTTTAGATGACGCTGATCGTAGCGATAGCGTAAACATGGAACAGCAAATTTTGAAAATTCGCAGATGGGCCAT
>JBGCFS010000091.1:0-5482 GCA_045107035.1 Hyphomicrobiales bacterium | reverse complement strand
ATGGGCGCGCAAGAGCCTGAAACTCTTGCAGAAGCCATAACAAGGACTGCAATAGAAGCTGCGGGTTAAACCAGAGCTGCAGCTTCTTCCTCTGCAATTTTCGCTAATTGCGCCAAAGCAACTGCAGCGCCTTTTAGGCGTTGCAGAGGTTTAGGCCAATCACGGATCAAAACGATCTTCTGATCGGGACGTATTTTCGCGAGCGTACCCTGTTCCGAAATGTATTGGATCAAACCCGGCGGGTTCGGAAACGTTCCTTTTCGAAGGGAGAAAACCATTCCTTTTGGCCCAGCATCAACTTTTTCAATGTTGCACCGGCGACAGAGCTGTTTCACAAATACGAGCTTTAACAGATGATCGACTTCGTCTGGCAGTGGGCCGAAACGATCGATCAGCTCTGCGCCAAAATCATCAATCTCTTGCGCGTTTTCCAACGAAGATAGTCGTTTATAAAGCGACAACCGTAGTTGAAGATCCGGAACATAATTTTCAGGTATCATCACAGCGAGACCGAGTGTGATCTGCGGTGACCATTGGTCTTCCATTTCCACATCCAGATCGCCAGCTTTCAAGCTGGAGACAGCCTCTTCGAGCATCTGTTGATAGAGCTCGAATCCAACCTCTTTGATTTGACCCGATTGCTCTTCGCCCAGCAAGTTTCCGGCCCCGCGAATATCCATATCGTGACTTGCCAACTCGAAACCGGCGCCAAGGCTGTTTAGAGATTGCAATACTCGTAAACGACGATCTGCAGTCGCTGTGAGTTTCATATTGGTTGGTACAGTAAACAGGGCATAAGCACGTGTTTTGGATCGCCCTACCCGGCCGCGCAATTGGTATAGTTGCGATAGGCCAAACATGTGGGAGCGATGGATGATCAACGTATTCGCTGTTGGGATATCGAGACCGGATTCTACGATGGTGGTGGACAACAAAACATCATACTGACCATCATAAAATGCGTTCATGACATCATCTAATTCGCCAGGCGGCATCTGACCGTGAGCAACAACGGCTTTGATTTCAGGCACATGTTGTTCGAGAAACGCCATACGTTCTGCTAAATCAGAGACTCGCGGACAGACGTAAAAGCTTTGTCCGCCTCGGAAATGCTCTCGCAAGAGTGCTTCCCGGATGGTGACGGGATCAACTGGCGACACAAATGTTCGGACTGCTAGCCTGTCCACTGGAGGTGTACTTATAAGCGATAGCTCCCGCACGCCAGTAAGTGCCAGCTGTAGCGTTCGTGGAATTGGAGTTGCTGTTAATGTCAGCACGTGTACGTCAGATTTTAGCTCCTTGAGCCGCTCTTTGTGACGGACACCAAATTTTTGCTCTTCGTCGATGACCAGAAGACCGAGATCTCTAAACTTGATGCTTTTGCCAAGAAGCGCATGAGTTCCAACAACGATGTCTACTTCGCCCGTTTCCAGGCCAGCTTTGGTTTCGTTCACTTGCTTGGTTGGAACCAATCGTGATGCGTGGCGTACATTGATAGGCAAACCAGAAAACCGGTCCGCGAATGTTTTGAAATGTTGGCGCGCCAGCAACGTGGTTGGCACGACTACCGCCACTTGCCGGCCACACATTGCGGCAACAAATGCAGCACGTAGTGCGACTTCGGTTTTGCCAAAACCAACGTCGCCACATACCAGTCGATCCATTGGCCGCCCAGATGATAAATCATCTGAAATTGCATCAATGGCTGTCAGTTGGTCTTCTGTTTCATCAAACGGGAAGCGGGCGGCAAACTCATCATAGACGCCTTCATCCAATGAAAGTGGCGCACTTGTTTTCAAAGCACGAGCAGCAGCAACCTTTATCAGGGCGTCTGCCATATCTCTGATGCGCTTTTTGAGGCGAGATTTACGGGCCTGCCAAGCTACACCACCAAGTTTGTCGAGGGTTGTTTCGCTGCCTTCTGAACCGTACCGCGTCAAAAGTTCAATGTTTTCGACTGGCAGGAACAATTTGTCGCCGCCAGAATATATCAGCTCGAGGCAATCATGGGGCGCGCCAGCAGCTGTGATCGTTTTCAGTCCGGCAAATTGCGCAATGCCGTGCTCCACATGAACAACATAATCGCCCTCATTGAGGCTGGCGGCCTCGGTCAGAACATCCGCGTCTCTACGTTTGCGTTTGCCCTTTCGCACCAAGCGGTCGCCCAACACATCCTGTTCGCCAATGAGCGAAAAACCATCGAATGTGAAACCGTTTTCAACTTCAAGAACAGAGAGGCCTACTGTTCCGTTTTGGAGGCCTTTGGCATCTGTCCAGGAATTGATAAGCCTTTGTTTGACCAGACCATGATCCTGCAGCACTTGTGCAAGGCGGTCCCGAGCACCTTCACTCCATGATGCAATCATGACGCGGGTTTTATCGGCAATGAGTTCGTTCACGTGTCCAATAAGCGCATCAAAAACGTTTTGGTCTGTGGCAGCACGCTCGGCTGCAAATGTTCGGCTTTGGCGGCCCCCCATTAACACGACTTTGCCAGCTGTTTGCTGTTGTATGATGTCGAAAGGCGTCACTGTTACGGTCTTGCGTTCGGCGAGCAAATTGTTCCATGCTTGCACATCCAGATACAAAAGATGTGGTTCGGAAGGACGATAGATAGCACCGTCTCCAGTGTGCTCCAGACGCGTCTGATAGTGATCATCAATCTGGGTGGAGCGATCATTCAGTGCATCTTCTAAGAGATGGTCGAGTATCACAGGAGCATCTGGCAAGAAATTTAGAACTGGTACAAGTTCATCTTCAAGATAACCAAGCCAGTGCTCCAGTCCGGGATATCGCCGACCTTCAGAAACTGCTTCGTAGAGCGGATCGTCCTTTGTGATAGTGCCATTAGCTGCACGGTAAGCTTGGCGAAAGCGTTGGATGCGCCCCTCATCCAAAATCGCTTCGCTAGCAGGAACAAGATTTATCTCTTTCAGCGGTAGAGTTGTGCGTTGTGTTTCTGGGTCAAATTGTCTGATTGTCTCCAGCGTATCGCCGAAAAAATCCAAACGAATTGGTTCTTCTTCACCAGGTGCAAACAAATCTACTATGCCGCCACGAACGGCGTATTCGCTGGTTTCTCGAACTGTTGGAACACGCAGAAAACCATTGCTTTCCAACCAAGTAATCAGATTGTCCATCGAAACCGTATTGCCGGGCTTTCCGCCCCAAACACGTTTTGGAATAACACTTGGCTGCAGCGATTTTTGTAGCCCGGCGTTTGCAGTCATCAAAATGACGCGCTGGATGCCCTTTTTAGGCGCGGCCTGTAGTTGAGCTAAGGCCATCATGCGCTGCGCACTAATGTGCGGCGTCGGGGATGCTCTATCGTATGGAAGGCAATCCCATGCTGGGATGAATATCACTTCCACAGAAGGCGCGAAGAAGCTGAGTGCCTGACGAACCAATTCTGCACGTCGGCTATCGCGCGCCACATAACACCAGTCTGCAAATGAAGGATTGTAGGCTAGCATCTCGGCTAAAACATAGCCTTCTGCTCCATCTGCAACGCTGCTAAGCGTAACTTTCTCGCCACTTTGGAACAGGTTTTTTAGTTTTAGCCGCATGGACATAAGATTGCTATCTGGCAGAGCCTATTAGAGATTTCTCATTTCACCGCTTTTGGCGTTTTGATACGTAGACCATCGGCGGAATAGCGGGGTATCGTAATTCTCCGGCACAGGCAATGTTCCAGTCACCCATTTGTAGATATCCCAGTCCGGCGCTTCCAGTAACTGATACAGATTTTCCATTTCAGCGTCAGAGAACGAGTGAATTTCCCGTTCCACAAAACCACCAAGCAATATATCCATTTCTCGTGTTCCGCGATGTGTGGCACGAAAAATTGCCTGTCTTTTGCGCGAGCTTAAATTTGAATGATCAGGATGTTCTGTGTCTGTCATGTTAGACCTCACTAGTGTTCGCGTTGCTATAGCGCAAGCCAGCTGCCTTTGTCAGCCCGAAGAAGGAATTTGGCGCTTTCTGTGAAGAAATGAAGAGGCACCTTGCGACAACTCTAAAAACGCGGCATCAAAGCCCCATGCGCCCGGATATTTTGACACCACTTTATCAATCAGCTCGTATACTGCCTAAAATCGGGCCGAAGCTGGCTGTCGTGCTTGGCAAGCTGACACGCGGTGCCGAAGCTGATGAAGCGCGCGTGATTGATCTGCTATTTCACAGACCCTACAGCATGATTGATCGCAGACGTCAGCCAGGTGTTGCGAATGCTGCTGATGGTGAAATTTCGACACTCAAATTGCATATTGATGCCCATACGCCGCCTCCGCGTGGCAACAAGCGTGTGCCCTACCGAATTACTGGTCATGATGATACTGGCGAAATGGACTTGGTGTTTTTCCATGCTCACACTTCGTATCTGGAAAAAGCAATTCCAGTTGGTGAAGAGCGCTACGTAAGTGGAACGGTGGAATGGTTTCGCAACATTCCGCAAATGGTGCACCCGGACCATGTTGTGACTGCAGAAGATTTTGCGAATATGCCACTGGTAGAGCCGGTCTATCCTATGACTGCCGGATTATCTCGTAAAGTTTTTGCAAACGCTGTTGATGAAGCTGTAAAGCTGGTTCCAAATGTTCCGGAGTGGCAAGACCCATCAATATTGGATCGCAACAACTGGCCAAGTTTCAAAGATGCTCTAACAGCTCTACATGCACCGACAAGCACCGATGATTTAGCGCCAGAGAGCATTCCAAGATGTCGGCTTGCATATGATGAATTGCTGGCGACGCAACTGGCGCTTGCCATCACCCGCTTGAAGATGAAAAAGCAAAAGGGATTGTCGCGTTCGTTTAACGGAAGCTTGGCCACAAAGATCAAGACGTCACTCCCCTTTTCCCTTACCAATTCTCAACAACAATCCATAGCTGAAATTGAAGAAGACTTACGCAAACCAGAACGCATGCTGCGGCTTCTTCAAGGTGATGTTGGATCCGGAAAAACGCTGGTCGGATTAGTGGCCATGGCAGATGTTGTGGAGTCTGGTTCTCAGGCGGGGTTCATGGCGCCCACCGAGTTGCTGGCGAGGCAACACTTTCAGACCATGAAGCCACTTTGTGACGCTGCAGGCCTGACGATTGCAATTTTGACAGGCAAAGATAAGCAGTCGCACCGCAAAGCAGTATTGGCAGCATTGGTTTCTGGCGAAATCAATATTCTTGTCGGGACACATGCATTGTTTCAGGAAAGCGTTGCCTTCGCAGATCTCGGCATGATCGTCGTCGACGAGCAACATCGGTTTGGAGTTCATCAACGTCTTGCACTAACTTCCAAGGGTGCTGCTGTGGATGTTTTAGTTATGACGGCGACGCCCATTCCAAGAACGCTGGTTTTGACCTACTTCGGCGACATGGATGTTTCAAAGCTGACTGAGAAACCTGCTGGCCGGCAATCCATCGATACGCGGTCAATTTCTAAAGACCGTATGGATGATGTTATCTCAGGGCTCCAGCGTGCCTTAAAT
>JBGCFS010000090.1:0-4830 GCA_045107035.1 Hyphomicrobiales bacterium | reverse complement strand
CACAATACCACCATCGCGAAATAATAAATTCAGTGCAGGAATGGTGCGTGAATGAATATCAACACCAAAATATTTACTGGCCTGATGTAATTTAGCTAATCTCGGGGTAGGGGTCAGGGAATGATGAGGGGTATTGGAATTCGCTGTCTTCTTCTGCGTCTGTCCATTCCATTGTGTTTTCATATCCGTTATCGTCTTGCTCTTCATTGCTGCTCCTTGCGGCCTGCTGAAATATCGGCTTAATGGTGTCGTTGTAAAATTCACGTAGGCGGTGCATCGCCATGACAAGATCAAAATCCTTGTCATCCTTCTCTTTAACCTTCCGCGCCGCCTCAGCAATTTCTTGCGCGCTCATGCCATCACCATTTTCTGATATGGCCTCTTTTAAGCCGTCTTTGTCATCGGTATAGATAAAGCATTGCTCAACACCCCGTGAGATCGAGACATAAAATTGCTTGTCATTGGAGGCCTTGAATGAGGCGCGACTTTGGGTAATCAGCACCGTTTTTGCGTCCTTGCCTTGGCTGGCATGGGAGGTGGTTACATAACCTAAGTTAACATGCCGTGCCTCTTTACT
This sequence comes from Hyphomicrobiales bacterium, assembly GCA_045107035.1. GTDB lineage: Bacteria > Pseudomonadota > Alphaproteobacteria > Rhizobiales. The sequence continues at coordinate 4,253 of JBGCFS010000090.1, read as the reverse complement.
GAGTGTTTCACCATTGGAAAGCATAATATTGCCCTGATCATCAAACCCTCTCACGGTGTAGGTCTGACCGTTATACAAATTTGATCCTGAGAGGCTTTTACAGTTCTTCGTAATCCGTAACAAATCACCCGTGGCAAACATAACATCCTCTTCTTCATAAATATCAAATGAAGCGTGATGTTTTCGAGGCAGGGGCTTTGCCGTGTCATCGCCTTTGGCTTTGACCAGCGCGGAGCCTGTGCCATCATGACCCGTGATGACATAGGGCTGACCCGCTGTGAAGCCGGTGACATTTTGGTGGAATTCAACCACGTCACCGACACTATAATTACCGGGGAATTGTTTCTGTGCGCCCGTATAATATTTGCTTTTCAGCCGCGTAAATGCGCGCTCATAACCCTCAATACGCTGCGCTTTTTTGAGGTGATCTCGGATGATGGCGGTAATAGCGTTTCCTTCTTTATGGGTTGGGGCAACCACCAATGCATCATCTTGTTTGGCTTGTGTTGCTGTCATATAATCCTGTGCCAAGTGCTCATGGCGGCTTTCGCGACCTTCAATCTCAATGATTGATCCGGCCTTATCCAAATCCGTAAATGCACCGAGAATTTCATTCTTGCGCGCGTCAGGATTATGTTTGACTCCAATGCCTGCGGCAATGCGTTCAATGATCCGTTTATAACGGCTCTTGGCTTGTTGCCGGACAATCTCAGATACCCGCGCAATTTTAAGCTTGGGCTTCGTTTCTAGGATTTTGAGAGCATCACCGCGTTCAACGCTGCTATGCTGTTTCCAATCCCCTGATAAAATCACACGGGCATGTTTGGCCTCGGCAATATCTAAAATCTTATTCATGGTCGGCACGCCGATCAAACCTGCCTCATCGATCACAATCACTTGGCCTTCTAGCTGATCTTGAATAACCTCATTCTTGAGCAGCATGGCAATGGTTTCTGCCTCTTCAAAACCTTTACTGCGTAAAACATTCCGCGCTGCATCGGAGGAGGGCGCAAACGCAAAAATCTTTTTGCCCTGTTGCTCTACACCTTGTTTGACTTCTTCCAATAAGGTGGTTTTACCCACACCGGCATCACCAGATACAATCATGATCTCATCATTGCTGGTTAACACATGGGTGATCGCGGCGCGTTGCCCTGCATTTAAAATATCATTTTTAATAACGTAATCAGGATTAAGGGGCGGGCATTGCGCTTTGCCCGAAACGGCGCGGGTAATTAAATTCTCTTCTTCGGCATCCATTTCAATGGTGGTGATATAACGCACATCATTCTTGGTGGCGGCGAGGATATTGGTGCGCGATGATAATTCCTCTTTGATCATCTTCGGAGCTACATTTGTTCCCGCCAAATTAATTGCAAAGGCGAGAACTTTCTTTTCTGCAATCGCAGAGTTGCGCTCTAAATAATGCTCCAGTGCTAAATCAATGCAGTCTTTGGCTGTAATATCGGGTATCGGCTTTGGTGATGGAGCAGGGATCGTGCGATCACTATCGCCACCATGCGCGTCTTTTTTCTTTGCCGAGAAAATAGCGCGCGCTTCATCTTCGCTCAGATAGTTTGTCCAGATCTCTTGCAAAAACTCATCGGCCACGGATTGATTTTTATTCTTACGGGTGAGGCGTCCTAATCGCGCTTTGTCTTTGGCGCGATCACAATTACGTTTTTTGGCAAGAGCTTCAATCTCCATCGTGCGAGAGGAGAATTTTTCAACCAACTCGCGATCAATGCCTGCAATTTCCCATCGCTTGCCTGTACGTGCAATATCATAGCCTGATTTTTCTAAATACTGCGCCATATATGAATGATACAGTGCCTCATAGTATTCACCCTGTGCTTTTATGTTGCCGATCTCGATCGCTTTAAATCGATTTTGCTGCGCACAAAATGTTGCATTAATCACTGCACAATGAGAATGTAAATGTGGATCTGGAGCGTATTTTTTTTTGTCGGCATTGGTTTGTTTAACCGGCCGCGTGGTGGTGTGAATAAATTCTGCAAACAGGGCATTGCCTGTGGCGCGGTAATGTTTTCCTTTACCACTTCCGGCTTGTGTTTGCATATTGGCTTCCACTTCGGCCATCACAGCAAGTACAGCCCTTTGGTGGGCTTTCAAAATATCACCATCGCCCGTAATCGCATGAACCAGTGAGACAGATTTTGGCGCATTGAAGGTAAAGTCATACATCGGTCGGCGGTTTTTTGAATTACGGGCGGTCAGGCGTTTACCTGTTTGCGGGTTAATGTTGCCCAAGAGTTTCTCAAAGTCATCGCCCACAACATCACCGTATAATCCTAATTGTTCAGCGACCTTTCCATGCCATTGCCCCGTGATCATTTTGTCTTGGGAATAATAATCACCCACGCTCAAGCTTTCACGGAAATACCGTAAGGCGCTGTCAGCATTTTTACTGGGTTCAATAGAGAGCATCGGAGACACCTAAAACCTAAAATCAAAAGAATAATACACGTAGACATCTCGTCTTAGAGGGCCAAGACAGGAAAATAACATAGTTGCGCTTCCCCCGATCACTCAATGATCAATTGTAAAAAGATGCAAGTTGTGCACAGCAGCATACGGGCGTATTGAGGTCAGTTTATGCTTGAGGCACTTCGATATTACATGTACTTAAACGTTTCATTTTTAAATGGGGTGAGACGTGAGCAAACATATATTCGAACAAACCGTGGGCGATCAAAGCTATGAAGTACAGATTGGTTGGGATAAGCCCTTACAGCGATATTACGGTGTGATCAGCCCTTGGGCTGAAGACCCGGACATGGAAGAGGGTGGTTATTTTGATGACTGCGATCCCACTTGGTCAAACCTCTTTTTAAGTAGTGATATTGGTTTAGAAGATGTTGCTGATGCATGTGAAAAACTTGGCCTCATTATTCCTGATGGCCTTCTTGAAAATGTCGTGGATGATATGCTCCGCAATGCGGTTAATGAAATTACGATCTATGAATGCAATAAAACGCGCCACATTGACCTTAATGTGCGGCCAACAGTAGAGTGATTATTTTCATTGTGAATGTTAGATTTTACCCGATAGCCAGTGTCAGATATTCTTGATAGCGGTCATTCAAAGTAATAGTGGTTATTACTGCTATTCGCCCAAAGCAGTCATTTTTGCCAATAAAGACAAACCAGAGATTTGGCAGCTTAGTGCCGCGCTGGCAGCAGGTCTACTGCGTCAGTATGGTGAACGTACCTTTGATAAAGTGATGTAGCGCATAAAATCATACACCCTGGCGCCAGATTTTCGTTTAATCATTCAAAAAGCTAATCATTCCTTGGTTCGCTTGTCTATGCCGCCACAATTATTTTTTACTTCTTATACAATCTTGTCACTCACACCGGCACTCTTTGGTAAACTTGCGTTATTGATAGAGTGAAGGTTTAAAAAATGACACAAACAACTATTAAAGATTTTCTTAGTGAACTTAAACAGCTTTCAACAGCAGAATCCGTTCCTTGTATCGGTGGGCGGTCTGACTTACCAACACAGCCAGGATTAATGGTCAAAGGTCGGCCTATTTCGCTACCCGCCACTCAAGAAGACCTCAATTGGCTTTGTGAGCAAGGTCAGCAGTCACCTTTTGGCAAAGGAATGGATACCCTTGTCGATACAGATGTACGCCGCTCCATCGAATTTGAGGCTCACGGCATTAAGCTATCTAATCCGCAGTGGTCGTTATCGATGGATCAATTGATCAAGACCATCAAAGCAGATATGGGGATTGACTACCCTGTTAACGCTGAGCTGTTCAAACTTTTGGTTTATCAGGAAGATGGGCACTTTAAGTTTCATCAAGATACCGAAAAAGCGCTCGGCATGTTTGCGACCTTGATTGTCCAATTGCCTTCACGGTGTCAAGGCGGTTCACTTATTTGTCGTTTTATCGATCAGGAGTATAGCTTTGACTTTGGTAACCAAGCAGCCGATGCTGAGTTTTCCGTATACTATGCGGCCCATTATGCAGATGTTCATCACCAGGTAGACGATATTGGAGAAGGCTCTCGCGTGGTGCTTGTTTATAATTTGATACAACCGGTAGAAGAAAGAAAGCTGAGTGCCAATCATCATCAGCAGCTACTTGTCTCTGCAAGTGACCGCATACCGCCTATCTTTTCGTTGTTGAGTCAGGAGCAACATGCCCTGCTGCTACAACACGAGTACACAGAGCAATCATTATCCGCTTCGGGCTTCTTGGCCATGAAAGGACGAGACC
>JBGCFS010000009.1:0-11220 GCA_045107035.1 Hyphomicrobiales bacterium | reverse complement strand
GTAAACAGAACAGTCGCAATATCTGCTGCGCCCATAGGCAAGCCAGGGTGGCCGGAATTCGCGGCTTGAACTGAATCCATCGCGAGAGCTCGGATGGCATTTGCCATACGTGTATGTTTTTCACTATTTTTCATTGAAATTTTCTCTTTGTTCCCGCCTGGGTAGCGTTTAATTTTTTAGGTCCGACGTTGATCACTGATATTGCGAATGGAGGGCGTTGTATATCGTTTTTCGCCGCAGATTTCAGCACTATGATCTCCATCAAACCATGGGAAACTGGGCAAAAGGAATGCCCAGTATTCAAGAACGGCTAATTTGCGGAGTGAGACATAGCACCTCGTTCAGGTTAGTCAATTGGTCAACTCCACCTCACCGTCACTTACATGATGATTGAACACAATGTGGCAGGCTGATCAGTTCTCCCACCATTAACTATGCCTTGCAGCATAGCATAATAAAGCTTCAACAACCCCTTGTCATAAAAGGACTTGTGCGAATCCACTTATGCGGGCAAACTTTCATTATACTGACTTCATCACAAACTTGACTGGCTCAACCGCAGATGAGGTAAATGCATACTATCAATTTTTTTGCCACTTGTCTGGCAGGCAGCAAGTTTCGGAGCTTTGATTTCAGCCTTAAACTTGTTGGCAGACATATTGATTTATCGGCTTGATCGATGACCTTTAGGTCACTCTTCAGGCACAACCTATCTGGTAGCCCATGGCCAAAAAAACCAATTCTGGAACCCGAAGCCCCCACCCGCAAGGGAATACGCCCAGACAAGCTTCACCGGCTCAAGGTGTTAGTGCATCGCTGGAAGCTTTGGCAAACTCCGTTAAACACTTAGGCGAGGCGGTAGAATACCGGATAAAACTTGACGAAAGTCAGGGCGACCTCAGGTCGGAGTTTAATCGTTTGAATGATGAACGCAAACGCTTGGCAGCCCGACTTGATCAAGCGGAAGGACGTTCTCAAACAGTGCAACAAATTACAACTGATGTTTCGCACAGACTAGGGAATGCGATGGAGGTCATCCGAACCGTTCTTGAAAATCAGGCGCGGTAGGATCGAGGTTAATACCTCATGAGGAAACTGGCGAAGGCGACATGGCCCAGATCACTGTAAATATTAATGGACGCAACTATCGCATGGCGTGCGAAGACGGACAGGAAGCGCACCTACAGAAGTTGGCCGTTCAATTTGACACAACAGTCAGAGAATTACGTGCTTCATTTGGTGAAATTGGTGACCAGCGCCTGACCGTGATGGCAGGCGTAATGGGCCAAGATGAAGTTTTTGAATTGCGCAATAAAGTAGCTGTACTCGAGGAGGAGCTAACAGGACTCCGCGCAACACGTGATCAAGCAGTAGACCGCATCCAGCAAACAGAAGCGCAACTGACAACACAAATCGATGAAGCGAGCAGGTTGATAAACGAGCTTGCGGAACGACTTGGTGGCGTATCAACTTGAATTTACGTCGCTGATCCGACCTTCAGCCCTAGACGCGACTTTCGTTCGGCGCTATCTGAGCCCAATGTCAACAACTCCAATTCTCTTTGACCATTCACTCCTAGCAAAACGACGCGCGAGAGCACTCTCGCGCCCGGGATCTATGGCAGATGCAAGTTTCTTGCGTGATTCAGCAAATCTGGACATTGCCGATCGCGTTGGCGCTGTAAGTAGGACATTCGAACATGCTTTGAATGTCGATGCAGTTGACGATGAACTCTCCCGTCAATTGTTAGCGACAGGACAAGTTAAATCCGTCGAGCTATCCGCTGACTTCAAGGCAGCACAGATTGACACCCCTTGCACAGCAAATGGCGACAGATTGGGTGGGTTGCCTGAAAGCGCCAAACACTTTGATCTCATTACGTCAGTCTTATCCCTCCAGTTTGCAAACGATCTTACCGGCACTTTAATCCAGATCAGACGTGCTCTGGTGCCCGATGGACTTTTTCTGGGTGCTCTCATAGGTGGAGATACCCTGATCGAATTACGCCAGGTTTTGCTTCAGGCAGAGGAGGAAGTCGTTGGCGGCGCGGCACCCCGCGTCCTTCCCTTTGGTGAAGTTAGAGATGTCGGGGCACTTCTTCAGCGTGCTGGATTCGCACTTCCGGTCGCAGATATAGACACAACAAAGGTACGCTATAGCAATCCAATGCGCTTATTGTCAGACCTTCGGGCCATGGCTGCGACGAATATACTCTCCTCTGGAGCCAAGCAGCCTCTTCGGCGCGCTGTGCTTAAGCGTGCCATGGAACTTTATGTTCAAAAATTCGCAGAAGCTGACGGCAAGGTCCCGGCGACATTTCAGATCATTTCGCTCTCTGGTTGGGCACCACATGAGAGCCAGCAAAAACCATTAAAGCCTGGCTCTGCAAAATCCAGACTTGCAGAAGCTTTGGGAGTTAAAGAAATTGAAACAGGTCAAAAGCCGGGCGAGAGCTAGTATATCAACCCAGAACCAGCCTTTGCGGCGTTACACCGGCAATTCTGCGCAAATCGCCTCTGACTTCTAATTCTAGTTTTACTGTTGTGACGTGCCAACCAAGTGACCCCAACTTATCTAGAACATCGGAACTAAGCTCTTCACGAACCCTATCGGGAAGCTCAGAAAACAAAAGGCCTACAGAATTGGCGTCTGCCACCACTTGCAAAACTAGTTTTGCGAGAGCATCAAATTTCCAACTTGGGATGGTTGTCGAGTTCTTGTTTGGTGTCGGCGTTCTGCATTCGGTCCGGGGTTCAGATTTCATAAGAAACCTCAAATCAGCTCATTAAGACTGCCATTGAATATACAAAGCCAACCGGATGCACTCAAGCCTAACGACATATGCATCCGGCATTCTTGCCCTTAAGAGTTTTGGCGGGCCAGCATCAATTCAACACGTTTCACTTCTCGGATCACCCGGTCTGCCTGCATTTGCGGTGTCAGGCTGAGTTTAATCTGGGTGGCCAGCACCAGAAGCGTCGTCGCTGACAGGCCCCATTTCAGCGCCGGTAGAACCTCGGTATTGCCAAAGAAATGCACCGCACACCAAACGGCGACGACAAACATGACCGTTTGAACAATCATTAATAGCCACGTAACCCAACCCAGTTTGCCTTTAAACTGGCTAAGGCCAAGTTCAAAGAAACCAAGTTCTTCGGTCTCGTCTAGGATATCGCGATCTTTGCCCTTCAGGGCGTCTTCAATCATCTTGTCCAATTTACTCATCTGTATCTCCTTTCAACACATTTTTGAGTTGTTCCCGCGCATGCATCAGTCGTGTTTTAACAGTGCCGCGCGGCACATCGAGCGCCATGGCAACTTCGCCAACGCTCATATCTTCCAGGTAGAACAACGCAATGGTGGCGGCTTGTTTGGGAGGCAGTGCCGCTATCTCTGTTCGCACTCGTTCCGCATCTGTTGCGTCTGGTGGATGCTCGAAAGCATCAAGTTTCGCTTCTTCCGTTAGCTCCGCCTTCAAGGCTCTTTGGGTCTGCTGTGCCCTAATAAAGCGTGCACAGCGGCGGGTTACAATGCGTGTGGCCCAAGCCGGAAATGCTACCGGGTCACGCAAAGAACGAAGGCCGCGTAAAATATCGAGCCAGGCTTCCTGCACGATATCGCGTGCTTCTTCTCGATTTTGCAGAAGCCGCGATGCATGTGCCAGAAGTCGCGGCCCACGCAGTTGCACAAGTTTCGCAAACGCATCCCTGTCGCCAAGCCGAGCTGACGTAACAAGATACTCTTCTAAAACAAGGCTCTTATTGCGCATGATGCCTCTCTTCACCTTCATTCTGTATATAAGGTGTCAGTAGGGCGGCGTTTGGTTCATTTCACCGGAATTTATTTTTCGATTCTGGACTGTTGATCGCTGATTTTGTGCAAAGCTGCTTTGAGGGCAGCCAGCGCATCCTTGCCGATCAGGTCTTGATACTCGGCCTCAATAGTGCGTTTCACGTCATTCGCCGCAGACATAGCCTCAAACCCGATGTCAGTGAAACGAACCAGCTTTTTGCGCGCATCCTTCGGATCAGAGATACGCTCAACGGCTCCGTCGCGTACCAGATCATCCAATTGCTGTTGAACCGCCTGTTTTGTCATGCCCGCACGCAGCACCAGTGCGTTTTGCGGAATACCGTTGCGGCCAATGTGTTGAATAAGGCTTCCACGCGCCTCGCCAAACCAAGTATAGCCGCGCGCAACCATTTCAGTGTTAAAGCGCTGCTTCCAACCCTGCGTCACGCGCCATAGATCCCAACCGATATGCTCGATCAGTTCTGGTGCTGGCGTTGGTTTCGACATGCATGCCTCAATATTAGTCAAGTTACTTGACAGAATGGTGTGTTCCGATTATTTGTCAAGAAACTTGACGACACAATACGGAAACACATCCTGATGAACAAGCGACAATTCCTGTCACTAGCTGCTTTCGGTCTTGGTACACTGTCTGATGGTCTTCCCACAATGGCGAGCAACGCAATGCAGGTGGAAGATGCCGGCACTCGTTTTCAGTGGTATCACAAAGATGGACAACTCATTGGCAAACTCTCTGCGCCGACTGATGGATGGATTGCGGTTGGTTTCAACGATGCTCCAACTCTGCGCAACACAAGGTTCGTGATCGCCGTCACCGCCGGGAGTAGCGTAAGGGCCGAAGAACACATCGCACTTGTTCCAGACCATAGGCAAGTCACGGAGTTGGGGTTTGCGTCTGCTCTTATGATGGTCAGCGGCTCCTATGAAAATGGCCGCTCACATCTCAGCTTCTCTCTACTGCACCAAATCCAAAACCAGATGGGGACTGGCCAGCCTGCTTTATCCCTGTCTCCCGGCTCGAAGGTACACCTCATGCTGGCGTGGTCACGCGCACCAGAGTTCAATCATCACTCGGCGTGGCGCAAACATTTCAACATCACTCTCTAGACCAGACAAAGGAAAAACCCATGGTTCTCACTGCAAAAATTCTCTCCGTTCTCATGATTGGCTCAACACATTATATCGATATCGGCAAAGACACCGATGCGGTGATCTACTATCCAACAGAGACCATCGCACACATGACATTGCCAGATGGCCCAACATGGAAAGGTGAACTGGAGTTAAAAGAAGAAGGCTATTTCGTAAAATGGGACGGCGGCCCAGCTGGCGACTGGTCTATCAAATACGAGCCTGGCACCTTCACCTATCATGGCCCAGACGGCAAAGCCGTTGGCACCGTTTCAAGAATTGTTCCGGGCAATCCCGAAAAATTCTGACGGAGCAACACAAGAGGCCCAGTCAGCTTAACTGGGCCTCAAACCCGATTTTAATTTGGCATAAATGCCTTCATATGAAATTTTGCGTGCGCAGGCTCATAGCGATATTCTGTTCCAAACGGACAGGCTCGGCGCGCATTGCACGCATTCGCCATACAAGCCTCTTCATCCAAATTTGCAATATGCGCACGACAGCTTTCCACATCATATCCGTCTTCGGTAAATGCGCTGACGGGACAAGCTGACAAGCAGGGTTTGTCTGCGCAATTATCACATGGATATAGCCCGGCAGGCGTTTCATGCGCTGCAATGGGGCCAATAAAGGCTGCCCTATACGCATGCCAAAGCCCATATTTTGGATGCATCATCAAACCAATTGGAGACGGCTTGCCAATTCCGGCAGCACTCGCCCAAGTCAATATAGGTGGATAGGGCTTGTCGTAGGGATACAACGCTTCCAAACCAAATTGAGACGCAATCGGGTTCAGAACAGCCTTCGTCCAGTCATCCAGCAATTCATCGGCACTGCTGCGTCCTTTTTCAAACCTATGCCACATGTCTGACCCAGCGTTTCCAATGAGTGTGACTGTGCCTTCACCTGTGTTCGTACTGCCCAACACCAACATGCCAAGCGGGTAAAGCGCTTCTTCCAAATCACTCATAATCGATGCCTTTAAAAGAAATGCGAAATATCTGATGCGCTTTGTTGGACATAGCTTTGGAAATTCCCGCCATCGGTCTATAGATCGCCAACTATAAATTGGCGGATATCATAGTATGAACCAACGCGCGACCACATATGACGCAATTGTTCTGGGCGCGGGCGGTGCGGGGCTGATGTGTGCAGGCGTTGCCGGGCAACGTGGCAAACACATTTTGCTGCTGGATCATGCGGAAGCACCCGGAAAAAAGATTATCATTTCTGGCGGTGGTCGCTGCAATTTCACCAACATCAACACACGCCCCGATCGATATTTATCGTCAAATCCACATTTTGCGAAGTCAGCACTTGGCCGTTACACTGCGTCAGACTTCCTTACGCTTGTGGAGCGCTATCGCATCGCATGGCATGAAAAAACATTGGGCCAATTGTTTTGCGATGGATCAGCAAAGCAAATCGTTTCAATGCTGCTCACCGAGTGTAAAAAGGGCAATGTTGACCTTAAATTGGGTATCCCACTCGGCGACATCAGCCATGCCAACGGTCAATACCGCGTAAGCTACGGCACACATTCTGCCACCGCGCCAGCATTGATTGTTGCGACAGGCGGTCCATCCATTCCAAAAATGGGCGCCACAGGATTTGCGTATGACCTAGCAAGGCAATTCGGCCTAAAAGTTGTAGAACCACGCCCTGCCCTGGTGCCCTTTACGCTTGGAACAGAAGAAGCGTTGTTTCGCGAACTATCAGGTGTATCCGCAGATGTAATAACCCGCTTTGGCAAAACCAGCTTCCGAGAAGCTGCGCTTTTCACACACAAAGGATTATCTGGCCCATCCATTCTTCAAATCTCATCATACTGGAAGCATGGCCAGGCGATCGGCGTGGATTTTCTGCCGGATCAGAACACAGGTTGGCTTTTAGAAGCAAAGCGCACGAGGCCGCGCTCCGGCTTACGTGCCATTCTTGGGGCGCATCTTCCCGACAGACTAGCTGAGACTTTGGCCGAAAAATTGGTGACACAATTCGGTTTGGGTAGCGAATTAGCAAATCTTTCAGATAAAAAACTTAGCACTGCCGAAGATACTTTAGCCAATTGGCAATTTTTACCCAACGGCACTGAAGGCTTTGCCAAAGCTGAGGTCACTATCGGTGGCATCAGCACCAGTGAGTTATCTTCAAAGACCATGGAGTCCAAAAACGTTCCGGGTCTCTACGCTATTGGAGAAGCTGTTGATGTTACCGGCTGGTTGGGTGGCTACAATTTCCAATGGGCATGGGCCAGCGGCTGGGCTTCGGCCCAAAACCTTTAACATCATCCAATGTGGTATTGCCGTCTCGGGTCCGTCTCTCGGTGATCTCAGGTATGTGTCCAGACAGCCAACTCATAACCATCCATATCCGTGAAATGAAAACGGCGCCCGCCAGGGAATTCAAAGATCGGTTTCACAATTGTTCCACCAGCGCTTTCAACTTCTTTGATCAGCGATTCAAGATCATGACCATATAGAACCACTAGGGCACCACCGCTGGATGACACGGGCCCAATTTCAAAGCCGCCTTTCATGTCACCATCTGAAAATTCGCAATAACTGTCTCCATAGTCCGTAAAGGACCAACCAAACACACCACCGTAGAATGCCTTAGAGCGCGCCATGTCCGTAACATTGAACTCTACATAATTGATGCTGCGGTCACGGGGTTGGCTGTCATTGCTCATTGTGTTTCCTATCCAAGCGCACGCAAAAGCTCATCTTTTTGCTCTGCACACTGCCTCATTAAAATTTGCGGGTCTCCAGCACCATGCGCAAGAACTATGGCACCTTGCCATAAAGCTATGGTCCGCTGAGCGGCCACCATACCATTAGGGTGCCCCGCCCTCGCAAGTTCCCGGCCCAGAAAAGCTGTTAGCATCGTCAAACTATCGGATGCCTTTAAAGCCGCTCGTGGTGCCGCTGTCGCAAAGTCTGAAATTGCGCGCGCGATGGGACATCCCGCTTTTGCACGGCTCATATGTGATTTTTCCAACATATCGAAAAACGCAGAAATTCGGTCTCTGGCAGAAAATTTAAGATCAGATCCAGACGTCGGAACCCTCTCCTCAATATCATCCAAAGCCGCCTGGGAGCCTTTAGCAAACATCTCTGCAACGGCGTCCGCCAAGGCAATTTTGCTTTTGAAGTAATAATAGACATTGCCAATCGGCACGTCTGCCTCTTTTGCCAAGTCGGCAATGCTGGTAGCAGAAAAGCCCTTGGACCAAAATAATTGAGCAGCAGCGTCTTCAAGTCGTTGGCGTTTGGATCTTTGTGGCATGAAACATCCTTGCTCGATGCAAACAAGTTAGTTGAACAACTAAATAAACGCAAGTCTCGGGTTATATGTTGTTTTCAAGATGCGATGCGTTAGATTGATCATTCTTCTATCGGTTCAGCTTCATCCAACAGCATTATCGGAATGCCGTCACGCACCGGAAATTTAAGCCTGGCTTTGCGGCTGTGTAACCATTCACTCGCCTCATCCATTTCTAAGTTTCCACGCGTAATTGGACAAACCAGCAATTCGAGAAGTTTGCGATCAGGTTTGGACATAACGGACCTTACTGAAGTGGACTTGTTCCATCATCCCCACGCGCCAGTTCCATCTCGGTGATGGCAATGAGCGTTTCAGCTCTGGTTTTCAGATCTGGCGCTTCCAACAAGGCCTGCTTTTCAGCAGGGCCATAAGGGCTCATCATGGACAGCGCATTCACCAACGACTCCGTTGATGCCTCATTTATACTATCCCAGTCAGCTTCCATATCATTTGCGTCCAGATAGTCGCGGAATGTTGCAAGCAATTCATCGCGGTTGACTTCCAACTCCGCAACTTCACCATCGATGTCTCCCATAAAAGGGGCAACCGATATGCGCGCCTGCCGGTAAGCTGTCATGGTTGTAAGTTCTTGCTCTAGACGGAAGCGAGCTATCCCCATTAGAGTAACCAGATAGCGTCCATCACCGCTTTCTGACCAAGATATGATACGGCCGAGGCAGCCGCTGTCACACAGGTTGGTAACGCTTTCACCACTCTCCATTTTTGGAACATCTAATGCGGGTTGAATCATACCGATAATACGATCACCAGCCAAAGCAGCATCTATCATTGCAAGATACCGCGGTTCAAAAATATTCAAGGGCATTTGCCCTTTGGGTAGTAACAATGCACCACTCAAAGGGAATATGGGAACTGAGGATGGAAAATCTTCAGCGTGTTCAAATGTCTTATTGCCGATTAGCACAGGCATGTCCGGCTCCATTGGCTCTTCCAACTTACGAAAACAGGAGCGCAGATAATTTGCGCCGTCCTGCCTTGGTGGCTGGCTCCTTAGCACCCCAGGTTTCAAAAAATTGCAGCAGCTGGGTGCGTGCTGCATCTTCATTCCACTCACGATCAGTCCCAATGATATGGAGCAGATGTTCAGAAGCACCAGCTTTATCCCCGCGTCCATTTAGCGCAAGGGCCAAATCAAAGCGAAGCTGATGGTTATCCGGATCAGCTTCTACCTGAGAGATCATCCCTGCGGTATCTCCCAGTGCTTCTGCCTGTTTGATAAGCTCAATCTTGGTATCAAGCGTTGCCAGAAGTGTATTTTCTGCCAAATCAGGCATCTGTTCGCGCACCATTGCCAACAGCTCTTCAGTCTTTTCAAGTTGTTCAGTACCGAGATAGCACTCCGCCATGCCAACAATAGCTTCAACTGTCTCTGGCTCGGCCTGCAGCACTGCAGCAAAAGCCTGTGCGGCAGCAGCAAAATCTTCAGCTTCCAGGGCGGTTTGCCCCTGCTCCAACATTTGCTCCACTGGTGTTGGACCGACGGGACCCACAAGCTTGTCGATAAACTCGGTAATCTGACCTTCAGGAACTGCGCCCATAAATCCATCTGCCGGCTGACCATCTTTGAAAGCAACAACCGCCGGAATAGATTGAATACCCATTTGACTGGCAACTTCCGGGTAATCCTCAATATTCATTTTGACCAGCTTGACGCGGCCATCTGCCTTTTGAACCGCCGCTTCAATCAATGGTGTCAGTTGCTTACAAGGGCCACACCAAGGCGCCCAGAAATCCACCAGAACAGGCTGTTGCTTGGATTCTTCAATCACGTCTGACACAAAACCCTGCATAGTGGTGTCTTTGATCAAATCACCGCCGGCGGGTGCATTCCCGCCAACGGCAGACCCTGGTGCGGAAAATCCTGCGCTTTGACCAGACATTGATCCTCCAGAAACCGCTCCACCCATTTGAAATTTCTCATCCATACCGTTCAGGCCTTCATACATGTGTGTGTGTTTGTGTTACCCCAAAATGGGGCTTTTGTGTTCTAAAGACAACCGTTGCGCTTCAGCTTGGATCAGCAGCAGCAACTGTAAACTCAATCCGATTGGCTACAAAGCCAATATCTTCTACGAATTGTAGCAAATCTGCACTCTTAAGTGTGGTAGTAAATGTGTTTTCCAACGGGTGGAAATTCACCAATTCATGAGACAGCAGTGCCTCATCCAACCACAATGTACAGCGCATCTTTGTGTCGTTCATAAGTGAAAATGGATTCACAGAGCCAGGAACCATCCCCAATACTTCCATCAAAAGCTCCGGCTTTCCAAAGCTAAGCCGCTGAGAACCAATGCGTTTGTGAAGTGTCTTCAGATCAACCTGGCTTGATTGTTCCGCAACGATCAGGAACAAATTTCCTTTTTTGTCTTTCAGGAACAAGTTTTTAGAATGGCCTCCCGGGAGCTCACCATGCAATTTCTGACTGTCCGCAACAGTAAACAAAGCTGGATGAGATACCGTGCTGTGCTCAATGCCTAGCCCGTCCAGTTTGTTAAATAATTCATCTTTCGTTATCACGGTGCCCCGCCCTCTATATCGCCCACATAGCGAAATTCTATCGCACAGTGGTTTCATTTATGCCTCACAACAAGCATCAGGCAAAAGCTTGATCAAAACTCGTATCATGCCACACCTGAATTAGCTGCCTGATCTCCAAATGCCAACCAGATCCTGCGCGAGTTCACTTGAGTTCGACTAACACAAGCTTGCTATTTACAACACCTCTGGATGGACACAATGAATGGGCAGACTTTTTTGACAAAAAAGCGGAATCTTTAGCTTGCTTTTCTAATTCTCTTGCGCCATATGTGCCCTCGCAGCGGAGACGTTGTCATTACCCAAGGATGCGGGCGTAGCTCAGGGGTAGAGCACAACCTTGCCAAGGTTGGGGTCGGGCGTTCGAATCGCCTCGCCCGCTCCAGTAAAATACCA
>JBGCFS010000089.1:0-21753 GCA_045107035.1 Hyphomicrobiales bacterium | reverse complement strand
CGTACATCACGATGGATACCGGGCAGTTTTGCTATTACTGGATTGTTGTTTGGCGCTGATTTCTCAAAGTAAACTTGGGTCACTTCACCTAGTGCCTCGCTTATTTCCACTTTGGCTTCATAGGCGTAGTTTTCAGTATCTGTTGGCATCATATCTTCGGGTCGGATTCCTACATTTACTCCCAAACCCTTGTCGGAATCGGCGGTTTGTATATCCACCATGATCACACCATTTCCTTCCGCAACGCGAACGCCAGTCTGGGAGCCAGTACTCTCAATTTCACCCGCGAGAAGGTTCATTGCTGGTGAGCCAATGAACTGGGCAACAAATTCATTTTCAGGTCTCTCGTACAAATCTAGTGGCGATCCCACCTGCGCGATTCCCTTATTCGCGAGAACCACAATTCTCGTTGCCAACGTCATGGCTTCGACCTGATCATGGGTCACGTACACCATGGTTGAGTTCGGCATGGATTCCTTAAGCTGCGCAATCTCAATTCTAGTTGCGACACGCAGAGCTGCATCAAGGTTGGAAAGCGGCTCATCAAAAAGGTAAACTTTTGGATCGCGTACGATTGAACGCCCAATAGCAACACGTTGGCGTTGCCCACCTGAAAGAGCTTTTGGAAGGCGATCAAGGTATTCCGTTAATTGAAGCGTCTTTGCAGCCTTTTCTACAGCAGTATTGATTTCTGCTGGAGACTTCTTTGCCAACTTGAGAGCAAAAGACATATTGTCCCGTACTGTCATATGTGGATAAAGCGCATAGGACTGAAACACCATCGCGATACCACGTTGCGCCGGAGGCACATCATTCATGAGTTCTCCATTAATAAAGAACTCGCCACCACTGATTTTCTCAAGGCCGGCAATCATACGCAGCAACGTTGATTTTCCGCAGCCTGACGGACCAACAAATACAATTAACTCACCGGTTTTAATGTCCAGATTGATGTTCTTCAGAACATCAATCGATCCACCATAGGTTTTGGCAACGTCTATCAGTTTCAAATCAGCCATGTTTTCGCTCCCAATTATACGATTGTTTTTTGTGCTAAGCAGGGCTGCCATGGCCCCAAATGCAATTTCCCGTCGGCAGATAATGTTGCACTGCCTAAATCCGAACCAATTTGGGTCCACTGTCCAGGAGGCATCTCGAGTTCTGAAGGCGTATCGCTCAAATTGAACGCACAGAATATTTCGTCGTCGTCATGCATTCGCGTAAAGACCACCACATCACCAATTGCTGTCACTTGATTATGCGCGCCTTTGACAAGTGCTTTGTAGCTAGCGCGCAGGGCGATTGCCCTGCGATAATGATGCAACAACGAGGTTGGGTCTTCTTCTTGTCGTTCAACACTTAGCGGCATGTGCGAGGACGAAACTGGCAACCAAGTGCGCCCGTCTGATGCACCCGCATTCAAATTGGATTTGTCCCACGTCATAGGAGTACGGCAACCGTCACGGCCTTTATATTCGGGCCAAAACTCAACACCATATGGGTCTTGTAAATCTTCAAAGGCGACTTCCGCTTCAGGAAAACCCAGCTCTTCGCCTTGGTATAGACAGACAGAGCCACGTAAGCACATCATCATTGTCGCATAAAGCCGCAGCGCAGCTGGTGGCAGATTCCACCGCGAACTATGGCGCATTACATCATGATTAGAAAACGCCCAACACGCCCATCCTGTCGCTGCCACACAGTCCAATTTTGCAAAGACTTCAGCAACTCGATCAGCCGTCAGGCGGTCCTTCGCCAAGAATTCAAAGGCATAACACATATGCACATGGTCATTGCCATTGGTGTATTGTCCAAGAATATTTAACCCGTGCTGTGCATCACCGACTTCTCCCAAAGAAGTGGTCCCTGGATACTCATCTAAAACTGAACGAAAGCGTTCTAAAAAGGCCAAATTTTCTGGTCGGTTTTTGGAATACAAATGTTCTTGATGATTGTAAGGATTGACGGAAGGGGCAATATTTGAATTACGCTGCTCCAATGGAAGGGCGGGATTGTCTCTCAAATCCTTGTCTGCAAAATAGAAATTAATCGTATCTAACCGGAAGCCATCAACCCTCCGTTCCAGCCAAAAACGTGTCACATCTAACAATGCGTCTTGTACGTCCAGATTATGAAAGTTTAGATCTGGTTGTGATGTCAGGAAGTTATGCAGAAAGTATTGCTCTCGACGCGCATCCCACTGCCAGGCAGAGCCGCCAAAAATCGACAGCCAATTGTTTGGAGGCGTCCCATCGGGTTTAGCTTCAGCCCACACAAACCATTCTGCTTTCGCATTGTCTCTGTTTTGACGACTTTCTACAAACCACGGGTGCTGATCAGATGTATGGCTTAACACAAGATCAATCATAACTCGAACACCGAGCTTGTGAGCTGCATCAACCACTGCGTCGAAATCTGCCAAGGACCCAAACATTGGATCCACATCACAATAATCGCTCACATCATATCCAAAGTCTTTCATCGGTGATGTAAAGAATGGCGATATCCAAATGGCATCCACACCCAAAGATGCGATATAGGGCAGTCGCTTTAAAATCCCGGCCAAGTCACCAATACCGTCACCGTTGCTGTCTTGAAAACTACGGGGATAGATTTGGTAGACAACAGCCCCCCTCCACCAGTCTTTGTCGACAGAGGAGAGTTGACCAGAAGCGATGTTGGTCATGACATTCATCAAACCTTGATCCTACTTAACAGAGCCGGCCAGTAAGCCGCGCACGAGGTATTTCTGCATGGCAAAGAAAACCACCAATGGAACTGCAATCGAAACGAATGCAGACGTAGCGAGAATTTCCCAGTTGCCACCACGCGTTCCGAGAAGCTCTACGATCTGCTTCGTCATAACCGTGGTTTCACCTGTTGAATCGATCAGGAATACAAGAGCAACCAATAGATCATTCCAGGTCCACAAGAATTGGAAAATTGCGAAGGAGGCCAGGGCCGGAAAGCTCAGCGGGAGAATGATTTTCACAAAAATCTGGAAATCAGTTGCACCATCCACTTTTGCATTTTCAATGATATCTCGAGGCAGTCCCACCATGTAATTTCGCAGCAAATAGATCGCGAGCGGGAGTCCGAAGCCGGTGTGCGCCATCCAGGCACCCAAATACCCCTTTCCAATTCCAATTTCATTGTGGAATTTTAAAAGTGGGATGAGTGCTAATTGCAGCGGCACAACCAATAATCCTACAACTGCAGCGATTAGGAGTGCACGCCCCGGGAAATCCATCCAAGCCAGTGCATAGGCCGCAAATGCAGCCACTAGAATTGGAATAATCGTTGCCGGTATCGTCACAGTCAAAGTATTAAAGAATGCCTTTGCCATACCTTCCTGATTAGAAGGATCAAGCAACACGTTTTCATAGTTACGCAATGTAAATTCGGGCGGCGTTGTCGCGGTCACAAATATTCTAGATCCACGTTTGCCAGTGATTTTTTCACTGCGTTCCAAGCGGTAATCGCCATTTGCTTCTACAGTGACTTTTGACCCATTTTTCAACTCAGCCGTATCTCCGGCATTGAAGGCGTTGATATTTCTGGATGTGACACCGAAAACGGAAATATCTGCCTCGCCTGCTTCACCAAACAGATTGCCTTCAACAACAAACAGATCACCTTCCTGAACCTGCAAATCCGGCGCTGCTGTTCGCAACGTCAAATTTTGTTCAGACGGGAATCCAGCTTTCCACCAACCGCTTGTTGCAATCTGATCACTGGTTCTAAAGGACGACACCAAAAGACCAACTGTCGGAAATAGCCACAAGGCGACCAGAAGAACCACAGACAAATGAACTGCCCAAGTGAGACTGGATTTCGTTCCTGCCATACTATCCATAATAGACTCCCTCAGCGCATTTCTTTGCGGGCGTTGTAAACATTCCAAACAAGGATTGGTGTCACCAGAAGCATGATGATCATTGCACTTGCAGACCCGACACCCCAATCATTCGCACGGAACAATTTATCGTACATATAATTGGCCAGAACCTGTGTTTCCCACTGACCATTAGTCATGGCGAACACGATATCGAATACCTTCAACACCACGATTGTGATCGTTGTCCAAACTACGACTATGGTGCCCATGATTTGAGGGACTTTGATTTTGAAGAAAACTTGAAATGGATTAGCTCCATCAAGAATAGCAGCCTCAATGGTTTCCTCTGGGATCCCACGCAATGCAGCGGACAATATTACCATTGCAAAGCCTGTTTGAATCCAGATCAAAACCGCCATCAGGAAGAAGTTGTTCCAGAACGGGATAGTCAACCAAGTATTTGCTTCTGTTCCACCGAACCATAGATAAATGGCATTGAGAATCCCGATCTGTTCTTGATCTATTGGGCGCGTGTCATACACCAATTTCCAGATTACTGCCGCGCCTACAAACGAAATAGCCATCGGCATAAAGATAAGAGATTTTGCAATATTGCCCCATGAAATCCTATCCGTTAACTGCGCAGCCAAAAGGCCGAAAGCAGTGGACATGGCAGGTACGACGAGCAGCCAGAAGAAATTGTTTTGCAAAGCTTCCCAGAATTTGGTTTCACCAAACATCTGAGTGTAATTGTCGAGCCCAACAAAATTTGACCCTCCGCCTGGCACCCTTTCTGTCACCGACATTCGCAGTGTTTCGATAACCGGATACGCCAGATAAAGGCCAAGCGCGAGCAGGGCGGGGAACAGGAACAGCCATGGACGGACTATGTTGGCGCGATTTATGTTTCGGCCAATGTTTTTGCCTTTGGCAGGAAACAGAACCTTGTCCAGAAACTGATTTGAAAAATAGTAGTAGCCGACACACCCACCGACACCGACAATAATAGTCAGCACTGCCTGAAATGCAGGATGCATATTCCCCTCCTCTATTTTATCTAGCTTTGAGGCAGGAGCCCGGTGAAAACCCGGACTCCTCAAGAGCTAATTAGCTCAGCTGATTATTTCAAAGCGTCCCAGGAGGACTGAATTTCAGCAGCAACTTCTGCAGCAGGTTTGCCACCTGAATAGTCAACCATACCGGTCCAGAAAGAGCCTGCGCCAACACCACCTGGCATAAGATCAGAACCATCAAAACGGAATGTTGTGGCACCAAGCAACACATCACCCAGCGCACGCTGTGTATCGTCCGCATAAAGGGCGGAGTTTACGCCTTTATGTGGTGTCAGGAAGCCTGATTGCGCCATCCACAATTCATGGGCAATTGGGGACTTAAGGAACTCTACGAGAGCATGTGCACCGGGGCTATCCTGTGTAATCGCCCAAAGTGTACCAGCACCAAGAACCGGTTTACCCAAGTCCTTGCCTTCGTAAGCCGGGAAATAGAAGAAATCGACATCTTCACCAACGCTCGTACCCTCTGGGAAAAATGCAGGAATGAACGAGGCCTGACGGTGCATGTAGCACTGTGGCGGAGAAGAGAAGAGACCTTTAGGGCTATCGCGGAAATCAGTTGAAGCGACAGCACCAGCGCCGCCAGCAACATATGTATCATTGCGTGCAAATGCACCAAATTCATCAATGGCTGCGACAACACGTTCATCAGTGAATGGAATGTCGTTTGCGACCCATTGATCATATACAGCTGGTGTTTGTGTACGAAGCATCATGTCTTCAACCCAGTCAGTTGCAGGCCAGCCAGTAGCTCCGCCTGAACCCAGACCAATACACCAAGGTGTTCCGCCATCAGCAACAATCTGATCAGAGAGAGCTTTGAGGTCTTCCATGCTTTCTGGCACTTCGTAACCAGCATCTTCAAAGTTTTCCGGTGAATACCAAACCAGGGATTTCACATCGACCTTATAGAAGAATCCGTAATGATTATCTGCGCCGGTAGCGTCCCCATATGTTCCAAGATCTACCCAAGATTGACCTGCTGCATAATTCTCACGCACCCAATCAGCTGTACCGTCCTTAAGCGGTGTTAAGAACCCACGTGATGCCATGTCAGATGCAAGGCCAGGCTGAGGGAATACTGCAACATTTGGCGCAGAACCAGCTTCAGCATCAATCATGATTTGCTGTTCGAAGCTATCTGATCCGACGTATTTCACGTCAGCACCGGTTGCGGCACCAAAGTAAGCCAGTACACTTTCAACAACTTTCTGATCGGGCCCGAGCCATGGTCCAAATACAGTAACCTGTTCGCCATTCAGCTGTGTGGATTTTAAGGCTTCATAGCTATCCCAGTTAAAATCACCCGAACCTGGTGCAAACATCAGTTCCTGCGCACCCGCTGTGCCGGCTGTCAGAACTAACGCAAGTGCGCTCGAACAAAGTATTTTCTTCATGAATATTCCTCCCAGTTTGCGTGAAATTCACGCATTCATGACAATCCTAGCGCTTAAATTTAGCTTACTCAAAGCGCTTTGGAGATATCTATAGCTCTTTTTGACGGCCATTTGTCAACCATAATTTGCTTAAATGGGAAAGTTCATTCATGTTTTCTGCCATTCTAGTTCATAAAATAGCTTTGGCATATAACTTTGACTGTTGATTGAAGTGTGACTAGAATTGAAAAAAATTGAAGGCGCTTTGAATGTGACTGACCTATGAATCTGAAACAACTGTCTACGAAACTCGGTCTGTCACAAACGACAATTAGCCGTGCGCTTGGTGGCTATCCCGAAGTAAGCGAAGCCACAAGAAAGCGGGTTCAGTTCGCGGCCGAACAAAACAACTACCGGCCAAATACACGCGCGAAGAGTTTGGCCACCGGACGCGCAATGGCAATCGGTCACGTCATTTCGTTCAATTCCAAGAACGAAGTGGTGAATCCAATTTTCTCGGAGTTCATTTCTGGCGCGAGCGAGACTTACGCGAACAATGGCTACGAACTCATTCTAACAATTGCTCACGAAGAAGACGAAACTAAAATCTATTCCGAGCTGAAATCAAAACGCTCTGTCGACGGAATTATCGTACATGGGCCGCGCAAGGGCGATTCACGCCTTGAACAATTGCAGGAGGTTGGCCTCCCATTTGTTGTTCACGGCCGAGTTTCCGACTCTGAATTAGAGTATTCTTGGATTGATGTGGACAACCAACAATCTTTCAGACGAGCCACCAATTTTTTAGTCGATCTTGGACACAAACGGATCGCACTGATAAACGGCGATGAGACTATGGACTTCGCCAGCCGCAGGCGCGCTGGGTATCTGCGCGCCTTAGCTGAGCAAGGCCTTTCAGAAGATGCATCAATAATGCGCTCTGCCGCTCTGACAGAAGTCTACGGATACCGTTCAACGAAAGAATTACTCTCCCTACCAAATTCTCCAACAGCGTTTTTGGTATCATCTTACATTGTTGCGATCGGTGTTAGACGCGCCATTCATGAATTTGGATTGAAACTTGGCACTGACGTATCGGTTATTACTCATGATGATGAGCTATCTTATTTTTCCGACAGCGACGATGTTCCACAATTCACAGCTACGCGCTCATCTGTATGGCTAGCCGGAAGACGTGCAGCAGAAATGCTTCTGGATGTCATTCAAAACCCAGAAAAACCTCCACGTACGGAGTTGTTGAAAGCGGAGCTAACCGTCGGCGCATCAACAGGTCGTAACCGGAGACTATCTCTATCTTCTGAGCAAGAAACAGCTGCAGAGTAGCATCGTCTGCGCACGCTCGCGCGCAGACGTGATCTTGAAATCTATTCCTGGGGGGCTAAAGCCGCTGCTGATTTTGCCAAACGCACCATATTTACAAACTCGCTGCGATAACCAAATTCATCTTTACCCTTTGCAGATTGTGCCAAAGCAACGACGTCATCATAATTATAGTCGCCTGTGTATCGCCCACCCGTCAATAATTGACCAAAGGCTGCCACCGAAATTGCAAACCGCGCATCAATTGATGCCTCAGCTAAGTCATTCACTTCCTGATTCTTGGTAACCGGTGCAGAAATAAGTTCGCTGTTTTCGCTATTCGGAAATTTGTAGCGAATTTTCAGGAACCCATATTCATTCACCGAACCAGAGACGGGTTCCGATGTCTTTACGCTATAACGCAACTCATCAACCAGCTGCGCATCGGAACCCACAGGGGTTAGCTCGTACAACGCAGTCACAGTATGCCCCGCTCCAATATCGCCGGCATCCACCTTGTCATTGTTGAAATCTTCGCGATTTAAAATACGCGTCTCATAGCCAATCAGGCGGTATTCGCTCACCAAAGCTGGATTGAATTCCATCTGCAGTTTCACATCTTTAGCTATGGTAAAAAGTGTCGATCCAGCCTCATCCACCAACACTTTACGGGCTTCACTAAGTGTATCGATATAAGCGGCGTTACCATTGCCATTTTGGGCCAATGTCTGCATCAATGCATCATTGTAGTTGCCCTGTCCAAAACCAAGAACTGATAGGGTTACGCCCGTATCGCGCTTGCGTTGAACATAACTTTTCAACTCCTCTGGATTGGAAATCCCGACATTAAAATCGCCATCAGTTGCAAGAATAACGCGATTGACACCACCCTCTACCAGCTGGCTTTCTGCCAATTGATACGCTTGACGAATCCCTTCAGCACCTGCGGTTGAACCTCCAGCGTTCAACTTGTTCAATGCAGCAAGAATCTTGTTTTTATTGGACGCTTTAGTCGGCTCCAACACAGTGCCCGCGCTTCCGGCATAGACAACAATTGATACTGTATCATCCGGCTTTAAAGACGACAGAAGCAGTTTAAATGAATTTCGAAGCAACGGTAATTTGTTTGGCTCATTCATAGAGCCAGACGTGTCGATGAGAAATACCAGATTAGCTTTTGGGGCTTCAGTTTGTGGCAATTCAAAACCTTTAATCCCAATGCTCAAAAGTTTGGTTTCAGCATTCCAAGGTGTTGGCATGATCGACATATGCGTTGAAAATGGCACTGATGCGTCGGTTGGGGCAGCGTAGTGATAATTGAAATAATTGATCATTTCCTCAACTCGCACTGCATCCTTTTGCGGCAAAACACCTCGGTTAATTGCACTTCGCGTAAAGGCATAGGATGCCGTATCCACATCTACTGAGAATGTAGAAACGGGATCATCAGCAACCAATTTCACAGGGTTTTGCGCGCTCTCAGCAAACTTATCCCGACCGCCGTCCTGAGCCAACCCTGGAGGTGCAACCTCTTCTGCTGATGTAATGCCCCCAGATGTCACCGAGCGATTGAACGCCATCGCTGGCGCTGCAGGAGATTGGTTCATAAAGCCTTTCGGTGTTGTTGCTCTGGGTGATTGCAAAGGCTTCACTTTTACGGCTCTTGTACCCGCTGCGACCGAATTACCGGCAATGTCAAAATCAGGCTTCAAATCGCCCTGTAGACTTGCAGGCGGTTTTTGTGCGACGGCCCGTTGATCATCTTGCCCACGTCCGACAGCAATTGGATTTTCTGCCAATGGCTCTGCTTCAGTAATTAGTTCGCTATCGTCACCAACCTGCGAAGCCTGACCAAAATCATATGGCAAAGTAAGATTCAAATTTATCATAGCTGCTGCAAGAACAGCCAGGCTCACGCCACCTGCGGCTGCATATGCGAATTTGGGTTCCAAGGTTTTCATCAAACGTCTCCAATTAAATAAATGAGCAACCACGCGGGACTTTTCGTTGCCCTTATTGGTAAGACGTTGCTCGGTTTGATTTCCTTGGGTGGCTATTTGATTTTCTTCTTCAAAGGCATGTATTGCGGCTGAAAGAGCTGCACTTCGTGCAGAATCGCGCGGAGAACCGAGATTTTGCTCTGCAAAAATCTTTTCTAACTTTTTAATATCATCAGTCATGCCATTGCCATTTGTTTCAAGTGTTTGCGCAATTCATGCATGCGCCAAGACACCGTAGATTCTTTGATGTCTAATATATTTGCCGCCTCAGCGTGATTGAAGCCTTCCGCCAAAACCAAAATTGCGGTCTCCTTCAGGTCCGACCCGACTTCTTCTAACGCGTCATAAAGCCAGGCTGCATCTTTATCTGCAGCAGCCTTTTCACCTCGTTCCAGTTCTGAAACTTCGCTGTAAGCTTTGGTCGCCTTAACTGCTGTAGACCGCTTGCGTTGCGCGTCACGCGCTGCATTCATCACGACCCGGAAAAGCCATGTGGTAAATTTTGCATCACCGCGAAAGCTACGAATTTTATGTGCAAGCGATGTACAAACATCCTGTGCCAAGTCTTCCGCGTCTTCACGTTGGCCTGAAAATCTGAACGCAATCCGGTACACGCTGTCATAGTGGCGCTCCAGTAGATACCGAAATGCCGCCGCATCGCCCTTTGCAGCCTTAGCTGCTAGTTCATTATCGTCGATCTTCTTGTCCATGCTTGTCCATTAGACGCACGAGAATGTTATTTCCTTGGCAAAGCTATAAAATTATTTGAGTTAAAAAAATGCACATAAAAAACGGGGCCGACGGCCCCGTTGAGTTGTTAGTCTATTCGATCGGCTTAACGCTTCAAGGCGCCAACGCCAGAGAAACGAAATGCTTCTTTCTCAAGAGCATCAATTTCCTCGACGCTCATCTGATCATGCGCGACTGTTATGCGACCCAAGAACACCAACGGCAGCTCTTCTTCACGGCCCTCAAGGTGCGCTCTAATAGCTTCAGCGGTCGCCGCACCAACATCATCACCCATACGCATTGGTGTTGCATCCAACTCACCGCGACGGATCGCGTCCAGCTCAAGGCCAGTGCCACCCCAACCAGTTGAGAAGATTTCTTTCTCTTTCCCAATAGCAATCTGAGCTTCAACCGAACCCATAGACATAGCAGTGTTGGCGTTGTGAATGACTTTTGCCTCTGGATAAGCCTGAAGAATCAACTGTGTGCCTTCAAAGCCACCTTCGCGCTGATACTCGCCATAATGCTCGTAAACCGCGTTCCAGTTTCCTTTTTCAGCAACACAATCTTTGAAATCACCGGAGCGTTGATTGTCTGTTATGCCTGGAATACCGCGGTTCATCGCATAGGTTACATCTTTGCCCAGACGATCGACCATGTAGTCACAGATTTTCAATGCGCCATAAGCGGATGAGAAATCAAACCAAGCAGCGGGTTGAGTTTTGAGATACTTCAAAGGTGTGTGGAACGCCCAGACGAATGTTGTCAGATCTGGGTTACTGGCCAACTTATCGATGTTATCAGCCTGTGTTGCTAATTCAGATGGCCCAAAAATGACGAAATCATAAATGTCAGCATCCTGATCAACTTGCGCTGCATAAGTCGCCTGAAGTGAATGCTCGACCTGACGCGATGCAAATTCGCGAGTTTCGTATTTTATACCCAACTGATCCAGGCGTTTCGTCAAAGCCAGGTAGTTGCGCGCCCAGAAATCAGACACGTCAGCTGATGGGTAGATCAAAGCGATCTGTAGCGGTTTGTCTTGCATGCCTGCATAAGGAACCGCAGCTTCACCCGTTGCGTTCTGCAAAGCTTCCAGAGCGCCATCCTTGTTCACCTGACCAGGCAACCAGTGATCGCGATCCGCATCGCCCGGTAGCTCTTTCAATGGCAGTGTTTCAGCGAATACCGCTGTGCTGGCCAGTAGAGACGCAGCGAGTACAAATTTAAAAAGTTTCATATGACTTTCCTCCCAGAAATTGTGTGGCGAGTGCCACGGCTAGTAGTTGAATTATCCACTTGGATTTGCAGAGCCACCGAAAACGAGGCTTATGATTGCAAGGATAGCTAAGCCGCCGACTATAAATGCCGTCAGCTTTGCCAGCTTGCGATTGTCTGGATTGTTGAAAGCAGAGCGTAGACCTCCGCCTCCGTCACGGTCCTTCTTTTGCAACCACGTATAGGTAGCAACAGACACAATGATCACGACGCCTGAAGCAACTGATTGCCAGAAGAATTCAATGCGTAATGTGACAAGTGCATTGATCATCATCGACAACAATAAAACGCCTGCCAATGAACCTATAATTGATGCGCGACCACCGAACAGTGATGTACCACCAACAACCACTGCAGCAATAACGTGCAGGTTAAAGTAGGGGGCAGATGTTGCTTGAACAGCGTTCAGTTTACCAGTCAGAAGAATACCTGCCATCGCCGCCATCACGCCCATGAGAATGTACGCGTAGACCTTGTGACGATCGACCGCGATACCCGTCATTTCTGAAGCTTCAGGATTGGACCCAATCGAAATTGTATATCGGCCGAAATGTGTGGATTTGAGTAAGAAGTACCCAAGAACTATGGTAATCAGGCCAATAACCACCGGTGTCGGCAGAATCTGAAGTGCCTGGCCCCGCCCTATTTCTGTAATAAGATCTGGAAACCGTGCTAGAACAAGTCCTTTGGCTAACACAAGTGCAAAGCCGCGATAGACAAGATCCATAGCAAGCGTGCCGATAAGGTCAGGCACCTTAAACTTTGTGATCACAAGACCATTGATCATTCCCATCAACGCCCCTAAGCCCAGTGCAATCAATGCTGCGGACCATGCAGGAAATCCGTATTGCTTGATGAGAAATGCCATGATGATGGCAGAGAGCGCCGCAATTGAGCCAATCGACAGATCAATACCACGCTGGGTGATAACAAATGTCATTGCCATCGCCATTGGCATGTAAAGTGCCGCATCCAGCAAAATCTGGTTCATGTTGGAGAGGCGGAAGTAACGCGCCGGCTCGACCAAGCCCATAAAGACCGCGATCAGTAAGATCATCGCCAAAGGACCAAGGAAACTCATATAAGGTTCAAGGCGCTCAGAAAGTGTTTTTGGCGCAGAGGCAGTGGTATCTAGGTTTGACATTTGAATTTCCTCAAGCAGCCGTTTTTGCGCCGACAATCATGCCGAGTACGTGTTCGTTTGTTGTTTCTCTAGTTTTGACGACACCTGCACATTTCCCACGCCGCATGACGTGAATGCGGTCGGAAATTTCAAACACATCATCCAGTGAGTGAGAGATAACGATGACAGCCAACCCCTGCGCTTTAAGGGTTTGGATCAGGCTCAGTGTGCGCGCCGTCTCCTGTGGACCCAACGCTGCAGTCGGCTCATCCATAACCAGCACACGCAAATCGTCATGGCGGACTGCTCGCGCAATTGCGACGGCTTGCCTTTGTCCGCCGGACAGGCTTTCCGTCGGCACTTCCATGCTTTTCAGTTGAACGCCCAGACGATCTTTTAAGACCCGGACTGCGTCGTCATGCATGCGGCGGTTATCGAGCACATCAAAGCCCAGAAATTTCTTCGTCAACTCGGCGCCAAGGAAAAGATTTTCAGCTGGTGTCAGGTGATCGGCAATGGCCAGATTCTGATAAACTGCATCAATGCCATTTTCGATGGCATCGGAATGGCTGGACATGGAAAATGGCTTTCCATCCAGTTCAATCTTTCCTTCTGTTGGCTGATAAACGCCTGTCAGAATTTTGATCAAAGTGGATTTACCGGCGCCATTGTCGCCCACGATCGCCAGCACTTCGCCGGCATAGGCTTCAAGGTCAACATTGTTCAATGCAACCACACCGCCAAACCGTTTGACGATGCCGCGCATGGCAATAATTGGTTGTTCAGACGCCACTTATACCTCCCATCAGACAGCCAAAAGCCGTTCCCACAACGCATCATCGTTGTAGGGCGCCCCAATTGGTGCCGTTATTAAACTCAGAAGTCGCCGCACTCCCGTAACGGCAACATGGGCAGGCATATAAACCCGCTATCCCCCATACGTTATATTCAACGTTACCGGTAACTAACGTCAAGTGTTATCGATAACTATTTTATAAATATTTGATTTTTATGAAGAAAATTTTTGTTCGTTTTTTGAAAAACAGCATATGACTGCAAAATATATCTTTAATTTCAATACACCTCGTCTTGCACAGACGATTAAGGCCGTGGCAATTTGTACCCGACTAATGAGTTGAATAATAATAGTAAGCCAGCAAATTAATAAATACCAGAGCGGTTGAGATTGCGGACCTTAAAGCCCGTAATCAAAAACTGTTAGGCACGCGATAAGCCGGTGCCAATAATTTCCTCTGTAATTTTCGTCACCACCCAGTTGTCTCCATCTGGATGCCTAGTCTTACCTGCCTGAAAAAGCTGCATTGCTGTTGCAGCAGTGAACAAAGGAACTCCTAGCTCACGAGCCATATCCATAGAGATGGTGAGATCTTTGTACATTGTATTGATGTGACTACCGGTGCCTTCGAACTTACGATCAATAATTTGCTCCAGCGCATTGTTTGCAACCCCGCATCCAGCGCTGGAGGTAGTCACAACACTCAAAAATGCATCAGGATCAACACCTGCCTGAGCTGCAAGTGCAGAGGCCTCAAAGGTCGCCGAGAAAATTGAGCCGATAAGAGACTGCAGGCATGCCTTTACAGTTTGCCCCATGCCCGCCTCCGTTCCAACGCGGTGAATGGTAGCGCTTACCGCTTCCATTGCCGGTCTGGCGATCACGAGCGCTTCATCACTGCCAGAAGCCATCATAGTCAGATTTCCGCTTTGAGCACCGGGGAAACCACCGCTTACGGGCGTATCGATTAAATGAAGGCCCGACCCTTCTAATTGGGCCGCAATATCTCGCGCTTCCCGGGCATGAATGGTAGCAGAAAGAACTAAGACACTGCCCGGCGCCATGGTTTCTACAAGACCGTCTTTGCCATTACCGCCAAAAATAACTTCCTTCGCTTCATCTCCATTCATGACCATTACAAATACAGCCGTCGAGCCCAAACCGGCATCACTAGCCGAAACTGCGGCAATGCCTCCCATCTCAGACAATGCTTTCATACGATAATCCAAAAGATCAAAGCCCTTCACCCTTATGCCAGCTTTTATGAGGTTGAGAGCAAGTCCCGATCCCATATCGCCTACACCCACAACGCCAGCCTGTTTCATGAAAGCTCCTCCAATGATCAATTTGATGCGAAACTCTTCTGAGACAGATATGCTCGCCAGATTGATCGTATATGCTAAGATAGGATATGAAAATCTATGTCGGTAAAAATCTAACGTGATACGCAGCAATGCATTAAAATTGCTCATATGGCCACTTGTGGCAGTATGCCTGCTCGCCATCTGTTTGCTAGGCGGAATAACAGCAGAGCGCATTGCCATATCAGGTGCCCGTTCAACAGCAGCTGAACGGGTGCTGCTTTATAAAAGTACTCTCAACAACGCGGTTAACAGGTTGCGACACCTCCCTGTTGTTGTCTCCCAACATCCAGCAATTTCAAATTTGCTGGAACTGAAGGCTGATCAGACTCAACTATTGCCAGCGGCCCACAATTATCTATCCAGTGTCAACACTGCATCAAACGCAGCTGTCATTTACGTACTGGATCAAACTGGTGAAACAATCGCCGCTAGCAATTGGCAAGAAAGCGAAAGTTTTGTCGGGCGCAATTATGGCTTCAGGCCATATTTTCAAAGCGCGCTTGCCGGGGACGAAGGGCGCTTCTTTGCTATTGGTGTGACAACAGGTAGAGCTGGTTACTTCACGTCGCGCCCAGTTTATTCACAGACTGTTCCGGAGCAAATCGTCGGCGTTGTAGTGGTAAAAGTGGAAATGGAACAGCTTCAAGCGGACTGGCGCGAAGGCGGTGAGCTAGTTTTTGTCACAGACACTGACGGGATTGTTATTTTTACGAGCGTTCCCGAATGGGCCTATCGTGCCTTAAAGCCTCTAAGTGAAGAGAAGCGAAGACAAATTGCTACAAATCGTACGTTTTTAGGGCAGTCGCTCGATGCGCTTTCCGTTGAGCAAGCACCGACAGGTAGCAGTTCAAATGATATTGTTAACGTCGAAGACCAAACCGTCCAAATCTCTCAGGCGGAACTGGATGACACGGGTTTTACCGTCTTTTATCTTGCAGATTTAAGCGCTGCCAGAACAGCAAGGTGGCTCGCGACGGTTCTGTTAATTGCTGCGTCAGTTCTATCAGTTGTCTTATTTCTCTATGTACGTGAACGACGCAGAAAACTTGCCCTCGACAAAGAAGCTGTGGAAGCGCGCAAAACACGCAAAATCAACCAACTGTTAGAAGCTGAAATTAGCACACGCAAACAAGCAGAAAATGATTTGCGAAGTGCGCAGGAAGAATTAGTGATGGTCAGTAAAATGGCTGCGCTTGGACGCATGTCTGCAGCCATTGCCCACGAGGTAAACCAACCCATTGCTGCTATACGTACGTTTGCTGCCAGTAGTAAGCTCTTATTGGAGCGCGGCAAGATTGAAGATGCCAGCGATACTTTAGAAGACATCCAAAATGTCACCGAACGCCTGGCAACAATCACTGCAGATTTGAAACTATTTGCCCGTAGTTCCAACGAACCACACGGGCTCATCGTACTACAGGAAGCCTTGCGCCATGCATTGAAACTGTTTGAAACAGAGCTTTCAGACACCGACGTCAAACTTGTGTTGGAAATTTCGGATTCGAATATTCTTGTCTCAGGTAGCCTTTCACGAGTGGAACAAGTTCTAACCAATCTGATCAGAAACGCTTTGGACGCAATGGCCCACAAAAATGGTGAAGGTATCCTGAAAATCGAACTAACTGCAGAAATTGATGAGGCAGTTCTTCGGGTAGAAGACAACGGTAGTGGACTAAGCGCAGAGGCATCCGAACACCTGTTTGACCCTTTTTTTACGACAAAACCATTTGGAGAAGGCACAGGCCTCGGTCTGGCAATTGCATTTGGCATTATTGACGAAATGGGTGGCAAGCTGCGCGCTAGAAACGTTGAGCCAAGCGGTGTGATTTTTTCTATTCGCCTTGCCATTGCAGAGCCCAAGACAGATCAATCAAATAATAGTCTAAGGGCGGCTGAATGATAAACCACGTTGTGTTGATCGATGATGAAGCGACCATGCGCCGTTCGGTTGAGCAATGGCTATCGCTTTCAGATCTAAAGGTCTCTGCATTTTCAAACGGAAATGAAGCTTTGAAAAACCTGTCGCCTGATTTTGCGGGTATAATTGTGAGCGATGTCAAAATGCCCAGCATCGATGGTCTGGATCTGATGGACGCTGTTCACAAAATTGATGCTGAAATTCCGGTTGTTCTCATGACCGGACATGGTGAAATCGCAATGGCTGTCGATGCCATGAAGCGCTCTGCATATGACTTCTTGGAAAAGCCATTTTCACCCGAGCAACTTCTGGAAATCGTAAAACGAGGCTTGGGACATCGTAACCTATTTTTGGAAAACCGAGCCCTTCGGCGACGTTTGGCAGAAGCCTCTGGTTTGTCACACCGACTTATTGGGGAAAGCGCACAGATCGAAAAATTACGCCACGATGTCGCTGATCTCGCATCCACAAAAGTCAGCGTGTTGCTCTTGGGTGAAACAGGTACAGGTAAAGAAGTGGTCGCCAGAGCGCTTCATGACTTCGGGAACCGAAGTGACAAGCCATTTGTAGCTATAAATTGCGGCTCGATTCCAGAAACGTTGTTCGAAAGCGAGTTATTTGGCCATGTTGCCGGTGCATTTACAGGCGCTCAAACTGCAAAAGAAGGTGCATTCGAATATGCTAATGGTGGTACGGTTTTTCTGGATGAAATCACCAGCCTGCCGCAACCTATGCAAGTTAAACTACTACGCGTTCTTCAAGAAAGGCACGTGACACGCGTCGGTACGAACAAACCTATTCCTATCGATGTGCGCATTATTGCTGCCACTAATGAGAGCGTTTCCGCCGCAATTGACGCTGAACGGTTTCGCAGTGATCTTTACTATCGCATCAATACGATCGAAATCGAAGTTCCAACATTACGAGATCGTGGTAGTGATATTGATGTGCTTTTCTGTCATTTCGTCAACTTGGCCGAAAAAGAATTTGCGCGAGAAGCCCCCAAACTTGACGCATTTGGACTGACCGCTTTGCGTGCACATAAATGGCCAGGAAATGTTCGTGAGTTAAAAAATGTAGCCGAACGTTTCACACTGTCTCGACAAGGTTCAAAAGGTGAGATTGCTAACATTCTTACAAGTAAGAAACGCTCTGGTGGCCAAAATCCAATTCCTCTTGCTGCTCAGATAAGTGAATTTGAGAAAAATGTGATTGCTCAAGCCCTCACAAATTGCGAGGGCAATGTTTCAAAGGTAATGGAACAGCTTGATATTCCGCGGCGCACTTTGAATGAAAAAATGCTACGTCATGACCTTAACAAAGACGATTATAAATCTTAGGCACTGCGGATAATAAGCGAAAATTCGCCTATATACATTCACCAACCGGCGGAAAGCCGCTCAGAGAATCAGCTGCTTTAAAACCAGAATTCGAAATTCATTATAAAAATCAATATTTTAATTTTTTTATCGAATTGGCACGGACATTGCATATATGAATATCGGGCGTTAACGCGTTCAGATATTAGAATTGTTCTGGGAGGAACTCATGAAAATTTTATCGCTAGCAACGGGCTTGGCCCTTGCAGCCATCACCACTGCATCCACATTGTCCGTTCCGGCCAATGCTGCAGACGAGAAGAACTACATTCTGGCAACCGCTTCAACTGGTGGGACGTACTATCCAGTTGGCGTTGCAATTGCGACATTGACCAAAGTCAAGCTGCAGCCAAAACAGAAAATCGGCATGGCAGCTATCAACTCTGCAGGCTCTGGCGAAAACGTACGTTTGCTGCGTGAAAACGAAGCTCAATTTGCTATTTTGCAAGGTCTTTTCGGATATTACGCTGCAAGCGGCACAGGCCCGGTAGAAGCTGACGGCCCACAAGACAACCTGCGCTCTGTTACAATGCTTTGGCAAAACGTTGAGCAATTCGTTGTTGCAGCCGATATGGCGTCTTCAGGCAATATGGATGATTTTGTTGCATTGAATGGCAAGGCCGTTGCGCTTGGTCGTAAAAACTCCGGCACGATTGGTTCAAACACTGCTTTGCTAACCGGTTTGGGCGCAGATGTTTCCAGCTACGAAATGGTACATGGCGGCTACGGACCATCTGCAGACGCAGTTCAAGATGGTAAGGCAATCGGAATGGGAACTCCTGCTGGTGTGCCAACTGGTGCAGTTACCAAATTGTTCGCCACTGCGGCTGACAAAGTCAAAATGCTGTCTTTCACACCAGAACAGGCAAAAGCTGCTGACGCTGGCAAAGAATTGTGGACACCCTACCTTATACCAGCCGGTACATACCCCGGTCAGGACTACGATGTGAACACAATTGCGCAGCCAAACTTCCTGGCGACCAGTGCAGATGTTGATGAAGAATCTGTCTATCTCATCACAAAAACAATCTACGAAAACCTAGCATTCCTGAATGCCATTCATCCGGCAACCAAAGCTATGGCAATCGAAAAAGCAATTGCAGGCCTACCACTGCCTTTGCACCCTGGAGCACTGCGCTACTACAAGGAAGTAGGCGTCGACGTTCCTGCAAAATTGATGGCCAAATAGGTAATCATATTTTCCCGGGTTCGGTTTACCGTTCCCGGGATTATTATATCCGCATATAGGGAAGCAGATAATGCGCGCCGAAACTCTGACCCAAAATGATATTCCGGTCGAAGCAGACAACCCAGATGGCAAAGCTATGAAGTGGGTCATTTCAGGCTTGGCGGTTGCATTATCTCTTAGCCATCTATGGATGAACTCCTTTGGGAATGTCTCTACGCTTTGGCAAAATGGCATACACTTTGGAGGTTTCGCGCTTTTATGCGCCCTCGTCTCACCAATTTCGCAGAAGGCGTGGGTCAACAACGGCGCCATCCGAATTCTAGACATTGCATTTGGTTTGGCCGTTGCAACATCTGCTCTCTACCTGGTTTATTCGGAAGATGGCGTCTATGCTCGCGGTGTACGCCTTATTACACTTGACTGGATTGCGGGAATAATTGTGGTGCTGGGTGCCATTGAATTTACCCGAAGAACCACCGGCTGGATCATCCCTGTACTCATTTTAATTTCCTTGTCTTATGTGGCGTTTTGGGGAGCTCATATCTCTGGTATTTTCGCCTTTAGGGGCTTGTCACTAGAAACCTTGATGTTCCGTTCTATCTATGGCGACGATGCAATTTTCGGTTCAATCGCACGCATATCTTCAACATTTGTATTCATGTTCATCATCTTCGGCGCCTTCCTTCTGAAATCTGGCGCGGGTGAATTCATAATTGATATTTCGCGTGCTGTTGCAGGCCGCACTGTAGGTGGCCCGGGTTTCGTTGCAGTTTTGGCAAGCGGCCTTACAGGCACTATTTCCGGCTCAGCAGTCGCTAATACGGCCTCAACTGGCGTGATAACAATTCCTTTGATGAAGCGTGCAGGGTTTTCTCCGAAATTCGCAGCTGGCGTAGAAGCAGCATCTTCCACCGGTGGCCAGCTCATGCCGCCAATTATGGGTGCCGGTGCATTCGTTATGGCAGCAACAACTCAAATTGCATACACGCACATCGTCGCGATGAGCGTACTCCCGGCATTGCTATATTTTGCGACCGTTGCTTTCTTTGTGCGCATCGATGCGAAGCGAACGAATGCTGCTCCAATCTCCCGTGAAGACGCTCCCGCACTCATGGATGTTTTGAAACGCGGCGGTCCTTCATTTATCATTCCCGTCACGCTCCTGATCACCTTGCTGGTGCAAGGATACACTCCAACCTATGCCGCTGGTTACGCCATATTGGCTTGCATTGCAGCGTCATGGTTGACCCCAAACCGTATGGGTCCGAAGGAAATATTTGCAGCGCTTGAGTTGGGTGCCCGCAACATGATCATGACGGCAGTCCTTCTGTGTGCTGTCGGCTTGATCGTAAACGTCATTGCTACCGCAGGTGTTGGCAACACATTCTCATTGATGATCTCCAGCTGGGCAGGTGGAAATCTCCTCATCGCAATTGTGCTTGTCGCACTGGCATCGCTTATTCTGGGTATGGGGCTGCCAGTGACAGCAGCCTATATCGTGCTGGGAACGCTTTCCGCGCCGGCACTGTACCAGCTCATTTTGCAATCCCAGATCACAGATTTACTCATCGCGGGTCAAATTCCAGAAACCGCAAAAGCAATTTTTATGATATCGGTGCCTGATCAGTTGGCCGCCCTTGCAGCACCCATGTCTCCTGAAGCTGCCGCGAGTATCATGGAATCGTTACCGCTAGAGACCCTCAGCTTGTTATACGACTTGTTATTCGACCCAGGCATTCTAATGGCCGCTCTACTATCAGCCCATATGATCGTGTTCTGGCTCAGTCAGGATTCAAATGTCACACCACCGGTTTGTCTTGCTGCTTTTACTGCTGCAGCAATTGCCAAGTCACCACCAATGAAAACCGGATTTGCTGCCTGGAAAATTGCCAAAGGCCTTTACTTCGTTCCGTTGCTATTCGCTTACACGCCACTTCTTGCAGGCGATTGGTTGACCATGCTTGAGATAACGATGTTTGCTCTTTTCGGTCTTTGGGCGCTGGGAGCTGGCATTGAGGGCCATTGGGAAAATCCATTGCCGCTGCCAATGCGCATTGCCGTATTCTTTACCGGCGCCGCACTGCTTTGGCCGCTCCCAACCCTGTATCATCTAGTCGCTCTTGCAGCCTTTATCGGGCTCTTCACAATCAACACGGGGCTGCTAAAGCCCAAGATCGCAAGTACCTAATACTGATCATTGCGACGAAGCCATGCCATGGTAGATGGAAGCTTTTCCTCGTCTCGCCCCAGCGGTGTCAGATCGAGGAAATGATACATGCCATTCAACATATCCAGCCCACGTGAGTAGGTTGAGTAACTATGAAGGATGGTGTTGTCCTCACCTCGCGTGAAGACGCTGATGCCCGGCAT
>JBGCFS010000088.1:0-23090 GCA_045107035.1 Hyphomicrobiales bacterium | reverse complement strand
AAGTCTTTGGGAGCCGAACTATGTCTGTATGCGTAGCCTAAATCGGCATTGCTGAGGATGTGCAACTTGCCTTTACGGTCCAATGCGCGCGCTTCAATTAGAAAATCTTTTGTCTCACCACCATGCGCACCGGCGTTCATTCGAAGGGCCCCACCGACACATCCAGGGATGCCTCTGTAAAATGAAAGTCCTGCGATACCAGCTTCGCCAGCAGCGCGAGCGAGCTTCATATCAGGGACAGCCGTTCCGACATGAATTGTGTGCTGCTCAGCAATTTCAATGGACCCAAACCCCCTGCCGGACATGCGTATAACCAGGCCCGCAATACCACCATCACGGACCAAAAGATTTGAACCAAGTCCGAGCACCATGACAGGGATTTCTTCCGGCAACGCAGCCAGTACTAGCGCCAAATCAGCTTCATCGGCCGGCATGAAAAGAGCTTCGGCAGGACCGCCGACGCGGAACCACGTGATCTTTGACAGGTCGGCATTTTCAGTCAGAGAACCACGAACATTGGGCGCTAACTCGCGAATGCGTTCAACGAGAGTTTGGCTCATTCCACTGGACCCATAGCTTCCAACGCTTTCGGCAACTCATATGCCCACTTGGTGATTGAACCGGCGCCAAGGCAAATTACCAAATCACCGGGCTTGGCGTTGGCATGAATTAGCTCTGCCAATTGATCTGACGATGCTAATTCCAAAACATGCCGATGTCCGCGCATCCGCAATCCCTCAGCCAGTGCTTTTTCGTCCGCACCCACAATTAGCTCTTCGCCTGCCGCATAAACTGGTGCGACCAAAACTGTATCCGCATCATTAAAACATGCACAAAACTCTTCAAAGAGACTTTCAAGCCGCGTGTATCGATGTGGCTGAACTATGGCGATAACGTTGCGCTCAGAAGCAGCACGCGCGGCCCGTAAAACGGCAGATATCTCGACAGGATGGTGCGCATAATCATCGAAGACCTGAACATCATTTACCGTGCCAGTATGAGTAAAACGACGTTTCACACCAGAAAATTCAGCCAAACCGCGGCGGATTTCATCATCTGTCAGGCCAAGCTCAAGCGCGACACATACAGCAGCTGTTGCATTGGAAACATTATGAACACCTGGCATCGGCAACATAAGATCTTCTATGCAGCGAATTGATCCTGCGCTGCTGCGCACTTCAATCATGAAATGAGCTTTGCCTTTTCTCACTTCAATATTGCAAAACCGCACATCAGCTTGCTGATTTTCGCCGTAAGTTACGAAGCGGCGGTCCTCTACACGGCCAACCAAAGCCTGAACTTCCGGATGGTCCGTGCACATTACGGCAAAACCATAGAAGGGAACGTTTTCCACGAAACGCTGGAATGCGTTTTTGACTTCGTCATATGTGCCGTAGTGGTCCAAATGCTCTGGATCAATGTTTGTCACAACTGCAATTTCGGCGGGTAGCTTTACAAATGTGCCATCAGACTCATCCGCTTCAGCTACAAGCCACTCGCCTTCGCCCAAACGCGCATTCGTTCCGTATGAATTGATTATGCCACCATTGATTACAGTTGGATCCAACTGACCTGCCTCAAGCAAAGTTGCAACCAGTGACGTGGTCGTGGTTTTGCCGTGTGTTCCTCCAATTGCAATCGACGATTTTAACCGCATTAGTTCTGCCAGCATTTCTGCGCGGCGGACCACAGGCAATCGGCGCTCTCGTGCAGCTTTCAGTTCAGGGTTTTCTCGTTTGATCGCAGACGAGACAACAACAACTGCGGCATGTTCTATGTGGTCGCCATCATGCCCAATGTGAACAACAATACCCTTATCACGCAAACGCAACACATTAGGGCTTTCGGCCATGTCGGAGCCCTGTACCGTATAGCCTAGATTATGAAGGACCTCAGCAATACCACTCATGCCGATTCCACCAATGCCAACAAAATGGATCGGTCCAATGGTCAATGGCAGTTTCATAAAGTCACCCCGGCAAGATTTGGAATCTCAATTGTGGCGGCTTATGCCGGAAAGATTGAGGCAAATCTAGGTCTGAGGCTTAGGGATTTGCGATTTTTAGCACCAAATCCGCCAGATGTTGGGTAGCATCTGGTCGTCCCATAACTGCAGCCGCGCTTGCCATTGATGATAATTGGTCAGGATTGTTCAAAAGTTCTGACAACCGGGCGGCCAAAACTTCCGGAGTCAGTTCCGCTTGCACGACCACCTGTGCGCCCCCGGCATTAGCTAACACCTCGGCGTTAGCGGCCTGATCGTGATCGAGCGCATATGGATAGGGAACTAAAAGCGCAGGACGTCCAAGAACAGCAAGCTCAGAAACGGTTGAGGCGCCTGCCCTCGCGATCACAAAATGGGCGTTTGCAATGCGTTCTGGCAAATCAGAAAAGAACGGCGCCAAGTCAACCGAAACACCGGGTTTGTTCAACCGTGCGTCACAAACTGCCCTGTCATCAGCTCGCACCTGTAGTGTTAACGCAATTCGCGAGCGATCATTGTAACTCATTAATGCCAAAGCATCTGGGAGCAGCTGCGAAAACACTTGTGCGCCCTGACTACCGCCAAAAACCAACAGACGTAGCTGCTCAGTTGCCGAAAGCGGCGCATACGGCCTACGGGCATCCAAAACAGCCTGACGCACTGGATTACCGGTTTCTGCATCAACTGCCTTTTTACCAAAAGCAGGCCCAGGCAGGCTGCGAGCATAAGCGCTTGCAAACCTTGCTAAGAATCGGTTTGCTCTTCCAGGCGTCGCGTTCGCTTCGTGTAAAACAACTGGAACTTTTGCAAATGCTGCAGCAACCCCAGGAGGCGTTGTTGGGTAGCCACCAAAACCGACAAAGACAGATGGCTTTATGCGCCGTATGAGTTTTGATGCTGCAAATGTTCCGCGAGCTAACGAGGCAATAGCTTTCAGTGCCTTTAGGGGCGAACGTACAGAAGGCGTTGCTGAGCGTATTTCGTGAACTTCAATGCCATCGAAACCGGCCAAAAAATGACTGGCACGTGTATCGGTCGCCAAATGAACTTCCCAACCTCGCGACATTAATTCCGTGCCAAGCGCTTGTGCAGGGAACAAATGCCCACCTGTTCCTCCGGCTGAAAGAAGCGCTACTTTAGGCATGTCGCATGCCAAAGCTGGAACCAAATGCAAGGCGGGTCGTATCAAGCCTGCGGCGCGTCAATGCCAGAACCATACCCATACCAATGGCAACAGCCATCAACGATGAGCCACCATAAGAAACAAACGGGAGTGTCATACCTTTGGAAGGCATAAGGTGCAGATTCACGGCCATGTTAATAACGGACTGAACGCCAAATAGCGCAACCAGACCAGAAGTCGCCAACCGCGTAAACGCATCATGTTCTCGCAAGGCATGTGAAAACCCGCGCATAACCACAAATGTAAAGAGTGATAACAAAACCAGACAAATGATGATGCCATATTCCTCAGCTGCAACAGCAAAAATGAAATCGGTATGAGAATCCGGAAGAACGTTTTTTACAGTCCCCTCACCTGGCCCACGACCAAGCCAGCCCCCACGCGTGAATGATTCCAAAGCAGTATCTACTTGGAACGTATCGCCACTTTCCGGGTTTAAGAACCGATTGATACGACCGGCAACGTGAGGGATCATTGTATATGCAGCAACGATGCCCACAACACTCAACCCGGCAAGACCGATAATAAAGAACCAAGGCATCCCAGCCAAAAAGAACAACCCTGCCCATACCATAGAAACCAACATGGTTTGGCCGAAATCGGGCTGCAGGATCAGCAGGCCGCAAACAATAACAAGCAGGCCTACAGCAATCGCATGGCCATGAATATCTGGCCGTCTTGAGCCTTCAGAAAACAGCCATGCGCAAATAACCACGAAACCGGGTTTCACAAACTCCGACGGTTGAATGGAAAAGCCAGCAATTGAAATCCAGCGACGTGCGCCTTTTGCTTCAAAGCCAACAAGAAGCGTTGCGGCCATCAACACAATCCCGCCCACGAGCATCAGCAATGCCAGCCGTCGCACTTGCTTTTCATTGAGAAAAGATATTCCGATGAGCAGCAAAAGCGCAGGAACAGCAAACATGATGTGACGGAAAACGAAGTGATAACTGTCCAACTTCAACCGCTCTGCAATCGGAGGGCTTGCCGCAAAGGAAAGCACGATGCCGGAGATCATCAAAGTCAACAAAGCTGCCAGCAAAAACCGATCTACAGTCCACCACCAATCGGCGAAACTGCTTCTATCAGCGCGCGTAACTCTCATGATGAAACCCCAATATTTTTATCTTTGGAAAGTATATCAAGAACTGCTGAACGAAATGCTTCGCCCCGTTCTTCAAAATTTGGAAATTGGTCAAAGCTGGCGCAGGCTGGTGACAAGAGCACTGTAGAATCCACGGCACCATCTTGGGCGGCATCTAAGCTGGCCGCTTCGGTTGCTTCTCGCAAGCTATCAAAAAGTTGTGTTGGAACATGGCCGTTTAAAGTTGCAGCGAAATCGTCTCGCGCCTCCCCAATCAGGTACGCTTTTGCAATACGGGGGAAATGATCAGCGAGTCCGGCAATACCGCCGGATTTTGGCAATCCACCAGCAATCCAATAAATATGGTCAAAGCTCAGCAACGCCCGTTCAGCGGCATCTGCATTTGTTGCCTTCGTATCATTGACGAAACGTACGCGGCCCTTTTGACCGATAGTTTCCATACGGTGAACAAGGCCAGGAAACGTAATTAATCCTGCTGTGATTTCGTCATCTGTCAGACCAACATAGCGGCATGCAGCAAAAGCTGCGGCGGCATTTTGGGCATTGTGGGCGCCGCGCAGATTAGGAGCTAGCGTTAGATCAAATAAATCTCGTTCGCTGCCATCGACCGTTTCTATCAAAATCGAACCACGCGTCATAAGACCACGGGTTACTGGGCAGCGGATACTAATCCGCGTCAATTCTTTCGCAGCTGTTTCTGCTGCATCAGCAATTTCGACACTGTAGCGATCATCAATGCCAACCACTGCCGCTTCAGCTTTAGCGATGAGCTGTCCCTTGATTGACGCGTAGTTTTCAATGGTTCCATGGCGATCGAGATGATCGGGACTTACATTAAGGTGTACACCCACTGATGGGTTCAAGTCTGGTGCCAGATCGATTTGGTAGCTGGAACACTCAACCACATGAACACGTCCACTCTGAGGTGGCTCTAGAGACAAGATGGCGGTACCAATGTTGCCGCCAAGTTCTACACCGCGATTGGCTTTGCCAAGTATATGGGCAATCAATGCAGTCGTAGTTGATTTGCCATTCGTACCAGTGATCGCAATGAACGGACTGCGAGGCGCATGAGCTGAACGTTCACGGCAAAACAATTCAATATCGCCGATGATTTCAACACCGGCAGCCTGTGCCAAGTCCACTGTCCAATGAGGTATTGGATGCGTAAGCGGAACACCAGGGGCCAAAACAAGAGCATCTAGTGTAGCAAAATTGATGTCGCGAAAGTTTTTCGCATTCAATCCGACGTCCCTTGCAGCAGAAACACGTTTTTCGTTATCATCCCAAACGACAACAGATGCCCCGCCCGCTACAAGTGCCTTCGCTGTGGGCACACCTGAGCCGCCCAGCCCGAAGACCGCAACATGCTTTCCCGAAAAAGTTGTGACAGGGATCATGCTTCCAGGTGCTCTCTTAACGCAGCTTCAAAGTGGAAAGGCCAATCAATGCCAACACCACTGAGATGATCCAAAAACGGATCACGACTTGAGGTTCGGTCCAACCAAGTTGCTCAAAGTGATGATGGATTGGCGCCATGCGAAACACACGCTTACCAGTCAGTTTAAACGATGTGACCTGAATGATGACTGACATTGCTTCCAGAACAAACAGTCCACCAATAATCGCCAGAACAATTTCGTGTTTTGTTGAAACGGCAATCGCACCAATCATGCCCCCAAGAGCCAGAGACCCTGTGTCTCCCATAAAGATCGCGGCAGGCGGTGCGTTGAACCATAAGAAGCCCAGCCCCGCACCAATAAGCGCTCCGCACAATACTGCTAATTCTCCCGAACCAAGCACGTGATGAATTTGCAAATAATCGGCAAAAACAACGTTACCCGAGAGATAAGCAATAATTCCAAAGCTACCGGACGCGATCATAACGGGCACAATTGCCAAGCCGTCTAGACCATCCGTTAGATTGACGGCGTTGCCTGCCCCGACAATCACGCAAATAGCAAATGGAATGAAGAACCAACCCAAATTCCAAACCAGATCTTTGAAAAATGGGAACGTCAATGAACTGGAAAATGGCTCATCACCGATTGCCATAACTGCAAAGGCTGCGGAACCGGCGATTATCCCTTCCAACGTAAGCCTAGCTTTGCCAGAAAAGCCCTTATGGCTAGCCTGAGAGACTTTCAGGTAGTCATCGTAAAAGCCAATAGCGCCGAAGGATATCGTTACTAACAGCACAATCCATACATAGGGGCTCGTAAGATTGGCCCATAGCAGCGCGCTTGTAATAAGTGCCAGCAAAATTATGAGGCCGCCCATCGTTGGCGTGCCTTGTTTTGCCATATGAGTGACCGGGCCATCGGAGCGAATCGGTTGCCCTTTACCCTGCCGATTTCGCAGCCAATTAATTATCAGGGGGCCGAAAAGAAAGACCAGCAACATAGCAGTCATCATAGCGCCACCTGTTCGCACCGTTATGTAGCGGAACAGATTAAAAATGGGCAGTGTTTCGGCCGTTTGGCTTAGAAAGTAGAACATAAAGTCTTATGCACCCGTCAGATCTGGCATCGCCGCCGCGGAAGGCACGGATGCGTGAATGTTTTTCAATGTGTCGATTATGCCGCTCATGGCCATTCCCAATGAGCCCTTGACCATCACCACGTCGCCTGACGTGATTTCGGCCAGAAGTGGAGCCATCAGATCCGATGAGGTTGCGGCATAGTTGGCTTTTTTGGGTTCTGCAAGTGCATCCCAAAGATGTTTCATCACAGGGCCGCATAAGAACACTCGATCTATATCTGCCGCTTCGATTTCGGCATTCAACGCTATGTGAAGCTCTGGACCTTCTTCGCCCAATTCAAGCATGTCACCCAAAACCAAAAGCTTGCGGCCTTTGGAATTCAATTCACCAAGCA
This sequence comes from Hyphomicrobiales bacterium, assembly GCA_045107035.1. GTDB lineage: Bacteria > Pseudomonadota > Alphaproteobacteria > Rhizobiales. The sequence continues at coordinate 15,942 of JBGCFS010000088.1, read as the reverse complement.
TGCCGATAGATGCTTTCATGCTTGCGGGGTTCGAGTTGTAGCTTTCGTCGATTATAGTATAGCTGCCTCGCTGCAGAGCCAATTTTTCACGAGCGCCGCGTCCGCCCATCAACTGAAAATTGGATAGAGCTTGCGCAACATTGTTTTTGTTCGCGCCCAAGGCATCGGCTGCCAGTAAGACTGCCATGGCATTTTCTGCCAGATACCGACCGGTGGTTGGCATAGCGAATACAAGTTCGTCACCCATTACCTTTGCTTCGACGATCGATCCATTTTCGTTGAGAACAAAATCAACAAGTTGAGCATCCGCATCCATAGTCGCGCCAAAACTCAGAACCTTTCCGGCCCAAGCTCGCTCCGCTTCTGATTTTAGGAAGGCAAAGAACTCATTATCTTGGTTCAAAACCACAGTGCCGGCAGGTTCCAGGCCTGAAAAAATTTCGGCCTTTGCTGCCGCAATGTCGGCAACGCTATCAAAAAATTCTAGATGTACCGGCGCAATAGTCGTTATGACTGCGACATGCGGGCGAACCATTTTTACCAAGGGCTCAATTTCACCGGCGTGATTCATGCCAATTTCAAAAACGCCAAACTCTGCGTCCTGAGGCATACGGGCCAAAGTTAGCGGCACACCCCAATGATTATTGAAACTTTTAATGGATGCATGAACACGGCCTTCTGAGGCCAATCCGGTCGCCAGTAATTCCTTTGTGCTGGTTTTGCCAACACTACCTGTGACGGCAACAATCCGCGCTTCGGACCGAGCTCTAGCGGCAACTCCAAGTTTGCGCAGAGCGTCTAAGACATCGGCAACTACCAAAAATGGACCTGCCATACGTCCAAGTGCCGGCAATTTATCTTCACTGACCACAGCCAAAGATGCACCGTGCCGGAATGCCTTCGTTACAAAATCATGACCATCAAACTGGTCACCCTTTATCGCAAAAAACAGGTCACCGGGTTTGGTAGTGCGGCTATCGATTGCGATGCCGTAAATCGCATTGGGTTGAGATCCAAACAATCGTCCACCCATCGCAGCTTCTAGTTCTGAATAAGTCCACAATGGTGGTCCAGAAGTGGTTGGTGCGTCAGCAGACTGTGATTGGGCAGGTGCTTTTTTTGCAGCTAACGCTTTGGCAATTTCCTCATGATCAGAAAACGGAAACACTTGATCTCCGATAATTTGACCTGGCTCGTGACCTTTACCAGCAACGACAAGAACATCGTCCTTTGTAAGGAGCGAGATCGCCTTTTGAATAGCTTCCTGTCGGTTACCGATTTCAATTGCACTTGGCGCCGCTGCCAGAATTTCGCCACGCACTTGCGCTGGGTCTTCTGATCTTGGATTGTCATCTGTAACAATGACAACATTCGCATTTGCCTGAGCCACTGCGCCCATAAGTGGACGTTTTCCCTTGTCGCGGTCACCACCAGCGCCAATAACCACAATGAGCAATCGTTTTGCATAGGGCCTCACGGCAGCCAGAGTCGACTCCAGCGCGTCTGGCTTATGCGAATAATCGACAAAGACCTGACCAGGTAAACCTTGCATATCAACAGGTTCAAGGCGTCCGGAAACGCCCTTTAATTTTTCAACCGATGCCAATACGGCTACAGGGTCGAGTTTGCATGAAATTGCCAAACCAGCCGCCATTAGCGCATTGTCCACCTGAAATGCACCTGGTAGCGGGAATCGAAGTTCTTTGTCTTGACCAAAGAAACTCAGTTTTAAAACCTGAACAGGTCCGTTTTCTGTGCTTTCAACGGCACGATCTAGCACTTTCACATCATCACCCAAACGCATTACGCGAAGTTCTGATTGTTCTGCGACTGCAGAAGCCTTCTCGCCCCATGGCGCTTCAAGATTGGCTACGAAAGCAGCTCCTTTGGGAAGCAACGCATTCATCAGTCGAGCTTTGGCGTTGAAGTACTCGTCTTCTGTCTCATGGTAGTCCATGTGATCGCGGCCAAGATTAGTGAAGGCGCCGGCGGTAAGACGCACTCCATCTAATCTGTGCTGATCGAGCCCGTGGCTAGATGCCTCCAGCGCACAATGGTTCACACCTTCGCGTGCCAGTTTGTCGAGTGTCTTATGAAGAGCGACGGGGTCTGGAGTCGTGAGGCCACCATAGTTTACCTGACCATCTACGATAACGCCCAAGGTGCCAATACTGGCCGCGCGCAAGCCGGCAGACTTGAAAATTTGGGCCGTAAAGTTTGCAACCGAAGTCTTCCCGGCCGTACCGGTTACAGCTACAATTGTGTTTGGCTGACGCGGAAAGAAACGAGCAGCTAATAGTGCCAACGCTCTGCGTGGGTTTTGGGATTGAATGAGCGGAACTGGCAAAATGTTATCGTCAAGTTCGATAGCAGCATCTACCAAAACGGCCACTGCTCCAGCTTGTATTGCATCCGCAATAAAGGCCGCTCCATCTGTTTGAACGCCTGCGATAGCAACAAACAAATTGCCACGTTGCACTTTGCGACTGTCGGCTGATATGCCTGTTATGCGTTGCGTGCTGGCTTCTTCACTCAAGCTTGCTTGAATCAACGCACCGGCGTCCGGCGCATCCAGTTTCAGCAAATCTCCAAGTCGCATCATAATCAATCAGATCCTATCAATGCGCAGGGCTAGCGACGTCATATTGCGGAATACCCAAGACTGCATCGCTTTCCATGCTCGGTATCACACCCAACATGGGTGCAGCACGCTTTACGATTGCTGCCAAAGTTGGTGCCGCATTACGACCGGCCGTTGCCCCTATGCCCTTTTTTTCTGGTTTGGGCTCATCGATTACGACAAGCACAAGATATTTGGGGTCATCCATGGGAAATGCGGCCAAAAATGAGTTGAAGCGCACAGAAGATGAATATTTCCCGTCTACGACCTTCTCCGCCGTGCCGGTTTTTCCGCCAAGACGATAGCCTTGAACTTCGGCCCGCCGACCTGAACCCTTCAAAACATTGAGGCGCATCAAATAGCGCATCATGTCGCTGGTTTCTTTGGAAACAACACGCGTTGACAATGCGTTAGCTTCTTCAACTGTGCGTGGGAAGAATGTTGGCGGAATGAGTTTTCCGCCATTTACCAAAGCCACAGCAGCAGCTGCGGTTTGCAACGGCGATACTGAGATACCGTGGCCGAAAGAAATTGTCATCGCACTAATTTGACTCCATTTATTTGGAGACTGCGGATCTGCTGATTCTGGTAGCTCAGTGTGCAATCTATCCATAAGCCCAAGGCGAGTGAGGAACTCTTGATGACCCTCAAGGCCAACTTCGAGTGCCATTTTTGCAGTGCCTATATTTGATGAATAGATATAGACCTCAGGTACGGATAACACCCGGTGCTTTCCGTGAAAATCGCCGATAGTATAGCGTGAAACCCGGATTGGGCGGCGCGCATCGAAGCGATCATGAATTGAAACTTTACCGCTATCGAGCGCCATTGCAGTCGTGAACGTTTTGAAAATCGATCCCATCTCGAATACACCGGCAGAGGCTCGGTTCATCCGATCTTTTTCCAAAGCTTGCGCTGGAATATTTGGATCGTAGTCTGGCTGCGAGGACATAGCGATGACCTCACCAGTATGAACATCCATAACAATACCGATGGCAGCAATCGCCTTGTAGCGCTCCATAGCTTTTGTCAACTCGTCGCGGACAACATGCTGCACACGCAAATCAGTTGCCAGATGAACGGGCTCCAAATTTCGTTCCATCTGCAAACCAATTTCCTGCAGGTCTGCAAGCCCCTGGCCGTCAATATGCTTCTCTATGCCGGCAATGCCTTCATTGTCCACGTTTACATGGCCCAAAACATGCGAAGCGGTTTGATGTCCGGGATAAAACCGGCGGTTTTCATTGACGAAACCAACGCCGGGCAAACCCATTCTATGAACGCGGCGTTGTTCATCCTGAGTAATCTCTCGCTTTAGCCACATAAAACCGCGTTTGCTGTCCATGCGCTTACGAATTCTGTCTGTATCCAATTCTGGGAAGACCTTGGCGAGCCCATCTACCACTTCGTCTGCATCAATGACCCGTCGCGGTTCGGCAAACATCGAGAAGGTCTTCACATCCGTTGCCAAAACTTCGCCATTTCGGTCCAACAAATCAGGCCTTGCGGCGAAAACGCCACTGGACCCATATGGATTTCCAGTCTCCAATTCACCAAACATGGCAATGCCCATTAAGCGCAAGCCAATGATAGTGTAAATTACACCAAACAAGGCAACCGCCATAAACAGGCGCACCCGGGTCTGGTCGCCCTGGGTTGCTGCTGATCCTTTGAAAGAAAATTTGCGTTTGATGCCGGTAGCAATTGAGGCTCTAGCCTTAACTGCACCAAATGTATCTGAAAGAGCCATCTTATTGGATCTCCCTGCTAATTAAGTCGGCAAGGCTTGGCTCACTAGACGCATCAATTAGCGTCGCTAGGTCGTTCCCAGTAAAGGATTCCAAAAAGGGTTTGCGTGGCGGCAAAACAAGGGACAATGGCGATTTCTCAGGCACTTCACTAATGAATGCGACCTGATGCGGGCTGAGCGGAAACAGAGGCAATACATCAGCATTGGACTCTACGAGCGCTTGCAGACGAGAAGGTTGATTCAACAGGCTCCACTGCGCTTTTAATCGCGAAAGATCTTCTTCCAACCCATCAATTTCACCGGCCAAACGGTTTGCATCACTGGCTGCAAGTTCTGCCTTGTACTTAATTTGGTATGTGACTGCGGCCCCACCAACCATTAAAAGGCACAAAAACAAGGTCCAGGCGTGACGCAACATATTCTGATCCTATTCCTGTATTCCATGAAAGCCCGGCAACGCGGGAACGCCCATGGCGCGCATATCAAGCGCAAAAGCTGATTGATCGGTTCGGAGGCCAACACGCAATTTTGCTGATCGCGCCCGCGGATTTTCTGCGCATTCTTCTTCGCTTGCCGCCAACGCTTTGCGGCTGGGCAGACTAAATGAAGGCGGAGCCAAGGGTGCGGCTTGCGGTGCATGACGTGACCCACCGATGCGCGTTTCACTTCTGGACTTAAAGAAATTCTTCGCAATCCGATCTTCCAACGAGTGGAAGGTTACCACCACCAAGCGACCATCAATTTCAAGCAAACGTTCTGCAGCTGACATTCCGATGGCCAGCTCTTCCAGCTCGCGGTTCACAAAAACTCGCAATGCTTGAAAGGTTCGCGTTGCAGGGTGAATACGGTCTTTTGCTTTACGCGGAATTATTGTGGTCACTGTGTTGACCAAATCCTTCGTCGTTTCAAAAGGCTGGTTTTCACGGAACCTCAAAATGGCGCTCGCTACGCGCCCAGCTTGCCGTTCTTCACCCAAAAATTTCAATATATGCGCCAGCTCGCCATGCGATAGTACATTCACAACGTCAGCGGCACTTGGTCCAGATTTGCTCATGCGCATGTCCAAGGGGCCGTCTTGCTGAAAGGAAAAACCGCGCTCAGCCTGATCAATTTGCATGGAGGAAACGCCGATATCTAGTACGACACCGTTAACTTTGGTTATGTCGCGGGCAGCAAGATGCTCGTCCATATCCGAAAAACGACCCTCGATTAACGTTAGGCGGCCCTCAAATTGAGTCACCAATTTTGCACCCGCCGCAATGGCAGTTGGATCGCGATCAAAGGCGTAAACATGCGAGGCACCAGCTTCTAAAAGCGCAGTGGTGTAGCCGCCGGCACCAAACGTACCGTCAACGAATATCTGGCCATCAATTGGCCCAAGGGTACGCAACACCTCTTGAAGCATCACCGGAAGATGAGGCTTTGGAGATCGTTCCACAGGGTCTGGCGTGTCAGGCACACTCATACAATTGCCGGTCTCTATCCAGATTGGTGCATATTGAGGAAATTGGCGTTGCCAAAACCGAACGGCATCGCCCCTGCCTACATGCACACGAAAACAGGTTTTCAAAGAATATAAATAAGCAGGTAACGTTAATAATCTGTTTGCTGATGCAAATTGCGAGAGTGCGATTGCGCATCTATATCTGCGCCTGTGGAAATAATACCAGTTGGTCTGTAAGCCGGGTTCTGTGTCACGCATTGCCTGACTTTGGGCAAGCCTCAAAGCAAGCGCAGCGCGCGGTGACCATTCATCTGGGACGCCTGTTGCCAGACGCCTCCTGCAACCTACCCGAATGACTGGTTCAGAAACAAACCTAACGCAAAGCAAGCTTTGACATCGCGCCATTCCTATTCGGTTTTGCTCCCGGTGGGGTTTACCTTGCCAAGCCTGTTACCAGGACCTGCGGTGAGCTCTTACCTCGCCTTTTCACCCTTACCCCAATTGGTTCGTGCCAATCAATGCGATCAGCTCAATCAAGGCGGTTCGTTTTCTGTGGCACTTTCCCTAAGGTTTCCCTCGCCGGACGTTATCCGGCACCGTGTAACTGTGGAGCCCGGACTTTCCTCCCTGCATAGCTTTCGCGGTGTACAGAGCGGCCACCCGACCAACTGGTTTGTGTGATGTGGTCGATGGATTCAATTTGGTCAAGGAGATTTTGCTGGAAGTGATTCCAGAGAATTTAGCTAGAGAAACAGCTCTGGAAACAAAATTTAAGAGAATTCACTGCTTAATGTTCTGATTCAGATTCAATAAACCCGGCCAAGCACCGGATTTATTGTTGTTTTTAACAATCGTATTTATGCTAATTCCGACCTGATATCTTCACGGAAATCATCAACGCATACGCGTTTTCCATCACGTTCTGCATACCAATAAGTCCAACCGTTACAGGCTTCGAACCCTTGCACCAAAGCACCGACCTTATGGATCGAGCCCTGATGAGAGCCACTGATGAGTGATCCGTCCAGCCGTATTGTGGCGGCATGGCGCCCTTTGGAATCTGTCAAAGTCTCGCCTGCAGATAAGTAACCACTTTCCAGCAACCGTCCGAACGGCACACGCGGAGCAGCGCGCTTACCCTGGCTTATAACAAGCGCTTCGGCAGCCAAAGGTTCCACGTTTGCAATACGGGCTTCTGCAGCTTCGCGGTATGCTGAGTCTCGCTCTATGCCAACAAAGTTTCGGCCAAGATGCTTTGCAACAGCGCCTGTTGTTCCAGAACCGAAGAACGGATCCAACACAACATCGCCTGGTTTTGTACTGGTCAAAAGTACACGCTGTAAAAGAGCTTCCGGCTTTTGCGTCGGGTGCACCTTATCACCGTGTTCATTTTTCAACCGCTCCGATCCATTGCAAATTGGAATATGCCAATCTGAACGCATCTGAGTGCCATCATTGAGCATTTTTAGGGCGTCATAATTAAACGTATATCCCTTGGAGGCTTGATCCCGTGATGCCCAAATCATTGTCTCATGTGCGTTGGTAAAACGACGCCCGCGGAAATTGGGCATTGGATTTGCCTTACGCCAAATCACATCATTCAACATCCAAAAATTCAGATCTTGCATGATCGCGCCAACACGAAAAATATTGTGATACGAGCCAATCACCCAAATGGTTCCGTTGGGCTTCAATACGCGACGGGCAGCAAGAAGCCAGGCGCGGGTAAAAGCATCGTAGGCAGCAAAGCTTGAGAACTGATCCCACTCATCATCAACCGCGTCCACTTTGCTTTGATCTGGACGGTGCAAATCCCCTTCCAGTTGCAAGTTGTAGGGTGGATCAGCAAAAATGACATCAACAGATGCCTTGGGAAGTTTTTCCATTGATGCAATGCAGTCGCCAGCAATGATGGTGTTCAACCAAGGTGCAGAAGCGACGGACGAAGATAGATTTGAGGTATCTGATGACAGATCCACAGCGACGGTAGATGAAAGGGTCAAAACGCAAAACTCCAATGACTCCATCGGATTCTGCGCTCATTAAGGTAAATTCCCGGTTACGGTTTATGGTTAACAAAATATGAAACGAATTGGCTGGTGCTTTTGATTTCATCATCGTTGGCAGAACACTTGGCGGTTTTGTTGTTTTGCAATCCTCGCCAAGCCACAATTCACCTGTTATAGAAGGTAAAATTTTCCAACTTAGTAAGCTCATGCACCCTAAAAAAGCTCTCATGTCGTTCGCAATAGCCTCCACCATGACTTTAGTCTTGGCGGGATGTAATGCTGTTAGTAGTTTAAACCCGCTCACCAATAAACCGGTTGTGGATCTAAGCCAGTTTGCCGCAACGAAGAATACATACTGCCCTAAAATTGAGTTGAGACAGGGCACAGAAAGCTACAGTGTCTATGAAAAAGGCTTTGAGGGTGATCCTAAAAAGTTAGTTCACCAAGCCCGCATTGAAACCACTGCGCGCGAATGCTCTATCACAAATGGGCAATTGCAAATGCGCATCGGTATCAATGGCCGTGTACTTGCAGGGCCGCGCAGCCAATCGACGACACTAAATGTACCTGTACGGATTGCTGTGGTGAAATTTCAAGAATCTGTTCTCTACTCCGAAATCCATCCTGTTTCCGTACAGATTTCCGACTTTGACCGAACGCCTGATTTCGTAACTGTGGTAAATGCGGCGGTAGCTGACCCGGGTACTGATCGCGACTACATCATCTATGTAGGCTTTGACAGTAAGGATAAATCTTAATCTAACTGTTGGCCTCACCTTCCTCTCCTCTCACTGAAGACTTCACAATGCTTATTATATTTGACTGCGACGGAGTCCTCGTTGATTCCGAAATTCTTGCGTCCGAAGTAAATCGGACCCTTGCAAAAGAAATGGGGATGGAAATTTCGCTAGACGATCTATCGCTGCGTTTCAGCGGACTGACTGGCGACGCCATTTTTGAGAAAATTGCAGAAGAACTCGCTGTGCCCGTCCCTGAAAACATCGTAGAGCGCTCCGATCAAATGCTCGATGATGCGCTGAAACAATCCTTGCAAGCTGTTGCTGGTGTCCACGATATGTTGGATGCAATAGATGATCCGTATTGCATCTGTTCAAATTCCACGACCGTGCGTCTGGAACAAAACTTGAAAATTGTCAGCCTTTTCGAGCAATTTCATCCGCATATTTTTTCTGCGCTTGAAGTCCGTCAAAACCTGCCAAAGCCTTCTCCAGATGTGTTTCTTCATGCCGCCGAAAAACTCGGTGTTTCTCCGAAAGACACAATTGTTATTGAAGATAGCAGCCATGGCGTTGAAGGTGCTGTCGCGGCAGGAATGCGTGTTATTGGCTTTACCGGAGCCTCGCATACCTATCCGGGCCATGGAGAAAAACTGATGGACGCAGGCGCCGAAACGACTGTCAGCATGTTGTCAGATGTAAACCCGACCGTACAGGCACTCAAAAATTGGTCCGGTATTGGCGTTTAAGCGGCAATATCTTGAATTTGAAACTCGATAACGCGATAACCCGCCTCACGAAGTTTTATATTTTTGGTACCAGCTTTCAATCTGCGAACAGGGCTCTGGCTGAGAGCTCAATGGCAGTCAGACACAGGGATCTATATCGTGCAATATGTGAGCACACGCGGCGAAGCTCCGGAACTTGGTTTTCTAGATACAATTTTGGCAGGCCTTGCACGTGATGGCGGCCTGTACATGCCAAAAACATGGCCCCAGTTTTCCAAGGCAGATATTGCCGCCATCAAAGGCAAAAGCTACGAGGAAGTTGCGTTCGCAATTATGGCGCCATTCGTTGACGGGGAAATTCCTGACGGCGTTCTAAAGGAAATAATCGCCGACGCTTACGCAACGTTCCGCCACCGCGCAGTCGCTCCACTTGTTCAAATTGGTCCGAACGACTTTGTGCTGGAACTCTTCCATGGCCCCACAATGGCATTCAAAGACGTAGCCATGCAGTGGTTGGCACGCGTCATGGACTATGCCCTTGTGGAACGCGGCGAACGTGCGACTATTATTGGTGCGACCTCTGGCGACACAGGTGGTGCAGCCATCGAAGCTTTCCGCGGCCGCGAGAACACTGATATATTTATCCTATTTCCTGATGGCAAAGTATCTGACGTACAACGCCGCCAGATGACCACCGTGGCTGATATGAATGTCCACGCAATCGCTATCGATGGCAATTTCGATGACTGCCAAGCCTTGGTAAAGGCTATGTTCAATGATCTAAAATTTCGTGATGAACTGGGAATATCAGGCGTCAATTCGATCAATTGGGGCCGCATACTTGCGCAAGTTGTTTATTATTTTACGACTTCACTGTCACTTGGTGGCCCAGAGCGAAACATTTCTTTTTCAGTCCCAACCGGAAATTTTGGCGACATTCTAGCCGGCTTCGTTGCTAAGAAAATGGGCTTGCCGATTGACCGCTTATTAATTGCCACCAACATCAATGACATTTTGGTTCGCACGTTAGAGACTGGTCGCTACGAGGTGACCGGAGTTACCGAAACCACTGCTCCCTCCATGGATATTCAAGTCTCTTCAAATTTTGAACGCCTTCTTTTTGAGGCGCACGAACGAGATGGCGCGGCAGTGCAGCGTCTCATGTCTGGCCTCAATCAATCAGGCGCTTTTACCCTGTCAGATGAACCAAGAAAAACAATTACCGAGACTTTTGACGCAGCGCGCACATCGCCGGAAGAAACAGCGGAAACGATTAATTCCATCTTGGAAGAGTGCGGATATTTGCTTGATCCACACACTGCGATTGGTGTTTTTGCAGCTGCTGAGAGACACGGAACAAGTACTCCAATGGTGACGTTAGGAACCGCTCATCCGGCTAAATTCCCAGACGCCGTGGAAGCAGCATGTGGCCTGCGTCCAGCGCTTCCAGCATGGCAAGGTGACCTCATGTCACGACCAGAAAGACAACACCCCCTTGCAAACGAGCTAAAGAGCGTAGAAGATTTTATTAAAGCTCATGCAAGAGCGGCAAACTAATAAACCTTGGGAGGGGTGTAAGTGCGTTTCATAAAGGTGACCGATGAGCGTTGAGCATACGGTCTTGAGTAATGGTATGACCGTGGTGACCCACGCGATGCCTCATTTGGAAAGTGCTGCACTAGGTGTTTGGGTCCGATCTGGTTCACGCAATGAAAAACTAGAGCAGCATGGCATTTCCCACCTTCTAGAACACATGGCCTTCAAGGGAACAAAAACCCGTTCGGCACGCTCTATTGCTGAAGAAATTGAGGCTGTTGGTGGTGATTTAAACGCCGCAACCAGCATTGAAAACACATCTTACTACGCCCGTGTTCTTAAGGAAGACGTGCCGCTGGCGTTGGATATTCTCAGCGATATATTGTTGAACGCACGCTTTGATGAAGAAGAATTGCACCGCGAACAGCATGTTATTTTGCAAGAGCTTGGTGCCACTTTGGACAATCCAGAAGACTTAGTTTTTGACGCATTTCAGGATGTCGCATTTAAGAATCAATCCATTGGCCGAACTATTTTAGGCACAGCCGAGACGGTTCAAGGCTTTACTACGAGCGATCTGAAGCATTTTCTGACATCGCAATATCATGCCTCTGATATGATTGTCTCTGCTGCTGGCGCTGTCGATCATGATAAGTTTGTAAAGCAGACAGAATCCGCATTTGGTTCAATGCCTAAACTTGATAAAGCCATCAATGGTCATGACAAGGCAGTCTACACAGGCGGAACTTTCTTTCAGTCAAAAGACCTGATGGAAGCACAGGTGCTTTTGGGTTTTGAGGGACATTCCTATCGCGATGATCGCTTTTACGCGACCCAATTGCTGGCCAGCGTGCTTGGCGGCGGCATGGCATCGCGATTGTTTCAGGAAGTGCGTGAAACAAGAGGTCTGTGCTACTCAATCTACTCTTTCCATTGGGGTTTTTCTGATACAGGATTGTTTGGCATCCACGCAGCTACGGGCCGAGAAGATATCGAAGAATTGGTTCCGGTCGTGCTGGACGAATTGCTGAAAGCTGCCGATCACATATCCGAGGACGAGTTGAAACGTTCGCGTGCACAAGTGCGCGCGAGTTTACTCATGAGCCTTGAAAGCCCATCTGCAAGGGCGGCTCAAATTGCTCGTCAGATGTTAATTTTCGGCCGTGTCATGGATCTAAATGAACTGGTTGAAAAGGTGAATGCAATCACCCCGCAGGAATTGCGTGACCTTGCACAATCGATTTTTACCAACACAGAACCAACCCTGGCTTCTATTGGACCGATCGCCGGAACAGAAACAGTTCTTTCAACCGACCGAATTTCAGGGCATCTTAGAGGAAAGCCTTAAAGAGAGCATCCTTAAGATGCATTTTAGGAACATGTAAATAATTCTCCGGTTAGTGGATCGGCATGACATTTGCTTTTTTGCACAACACCACCCGGATAGCGGGACAGGAAATCGCTCGCGGAGGCACCGCAGCCGGCGTTGATATATTTCTTCGCCCTCCTCAGGTTGCTGATTATTCAATGTGGGCGGAAGTTCGTTCGGCAAGCCGAAGCTTTCTCAAACCTTGGGAGCCAAGCTGGGCGAGCGACGACCTAACTCGCAATGCCTTCCGTCGCCGCATCCGGCGTTACCAACAAGAGACCCGTGAAGGAATATCTCACGCGCTTTTCATTTTTCGAAAAGAAGATGAGCAATTGGTAGGTGGTCTAAACCTTGCTAATATAAGGCGTGGTGTCACTCAAGCTGCAAATCTTGGATATTGGATGGGCGCAGAATTCGCAGGGCAAGGCTTTATGTCTGCCGCTGTGCGTTCCTCTTTGCCATTTGCATTTAACACACTCGGCTTACACCGTGTCGAAGCAGCCTGCATTCCAGACAATCATCGCTCCATAGCCCTGTTACAACGTATTGGTTTCCAGCGAGAAGGCTACGCACGTGAATATCTTTGTATTGATGGTCGTTGGAGAGATCATGTTCTGTTTTCGATTCTTCAAAAGGACCTTGATGAGCCGTCTTAGACTGCAAAAATGTCGTTTTCCCCTATCCGCCTGTCCCATTTGAATAAAATGCGTCACAATTCGGCTTCAATACACGCAGACACCTTGTATCCAAGAGCTGAACTCAATAGTAAGAAAGCTCTGAAGCCTCACACGTCAACCACATAGATCGGAAGCTGTTTCCAGCAACTTCCGGACATTGTAAGACTAAGTGATCGCTTAACTGCTTTGGAGACTCTTTAGTTGCGTTGCCTGCCTTCCATTCGCGCTTTTCTGCTGACCCTTTCTGTTGTCTGGCTGACCATGCTTGCAGTCTTGTCTTCAAGTGCACCTGCACTTGCAGTTGAAGCTGTTAGTGTTCCGCTAGACGGCCGTACGTTAGATTTGCGTGCAGCGCTGGAATACTATCGCGATGCAGGTGCACGGCTTCAAGTGTCTACAGCACCAGGACCTGACGGCATTATCCGACGCATCGAAGTGCAAGCGCGTGATCCCAACGTGGCATCCAATTGGGCTGTATTTGCGCTTGCAAATAATGGTAACCAGCAAATTGATCGTCTATTGGTGGCGCCACACTATTGGTTGCCAGGCTCCGGTCTGTTTGTTCCAGATCTGGGCCGAACGCGTATTACGAACATTACCCCCAGCGAGGGTTTTGCCCCTGAACGTGTACCCAGCAAAGACTCTGATGTATTCCTGATCACACTCGATCCTGGTGCAGTTGTTACCTTCATTGTTGAAATGCAAGATGCGCGGCTGCCAAAACTCGAGTTGTGGGAAGCCGATATCTATCGCGACAGTGTAAACAACTACACCCTTTATCGCGGCCTGGTAATTGGCATTGCGGGCCTTCTGGCAGTGTTTCTAACAATTATTTTTGTTGTTAAGGGAACCGCCATGTTCCCTGCAGCAGCGGGACTTGCATGGGGTGTACTCATATATGTGTGCATCGATTTTGGCTTCTGGAACGAGATATTCAACCTCAGTTCAGCGGAAACTCAAATCCACCGAGCAGCTGCCGAAATATTCCTGTCGGCCAGCCTTGTGGTGTTCATCTACACATATTTGAATCTTGATCGATGGAATACCACCTACCGATTTGCGGTGATGGGTGTGTTGTTCGTTATGGCACTCATTGTCGGCATCGCCATGATCGAACCAAGCTTTGGCGCCGGCGTTGCGCGTATCGTTTTTGGCCTCACCGTTATTGGAGGTCTTGGTTTGATTGGTTGGATGAGCTGGCTTGGATATGATCGCGCTGTGATGATTATCCCCACGTGGCTCTTGATGCTTTTCTGGATAATTGCGGCGACCGTTTCGGTCACTGGTTATCTCGACAATGATACGGTTCAACCTGCTCTTGCTGGTGGCATGGTACTCATTGTTCTGCTCATTGGTTTCACACTCATGCAACACGCTTTCACCGGCGGCGCTGTTATCACTGGCGATTTGGGTGACCAACAACGCCGTGCCCTAGCACTAACTGGCTCAGGGGATATGATCTGGGATTGGGATGTCATGCGTGATCGCATGGTAGTGAGCCCAGAAGTTGAGCAAAAGCTTGGGCTCCGCCGTGGGACACTAGAAAGTCATGCCAGAGACTGGCTTGAATTCTTGCATCAATCCGACCGTGATCGCTTCCGATTAATGCTTGATACCGTGCTTGTGCAGCGCCGCGGCAGAGTTGTCCAAGACTTCCGTCTGCGCTCACAAAATGATGACTATCATTGGTTTTCTTTGCGTGCGCGTCCGGTCATTGGATCTGACGGAGAGGTCGTGCGTTGTGTTGGCACTTTAACAGATATAACTGAGCAGAAGATTGCACAAGAACGTCTGATGCACGACGCTGTGCACGACAATCTTACCGGTCTTCCAAACCGCGAATTATTCATTGATAGACTACAAACTGCACTGACACGATCAGACGTAGATGATTCCGGCTATCCATCTGTTGTCGTTATCGATATCGATCAGTTTAGTTCTATCAATGATAATTATGGCTTGGCTATTGGGGACAGCGTGCTCTTGGCTGTGTCGCGTCGCCTGACACGTATGACACGCCCGCAAGATACGATTGCCCGCATTGGCGGAGATCAATTTGCGATGATGCTTATTTCTGAAGAAGACACAGCTAAGGTAGAAAATATCGCACGTGCAGTGTTGCGGACTTTGAAAACCGCAATACCGATAGGCGATGATGAGATATTCCTTTCTGGTTCAATCGGCATTGCACATTTTGATGACGAGCAAATTGTTGCACAGGACCTGCTGCGGCAAGCCGAAACAGCTTTGTATGACGCCAAACGCAAAGGTGGCAACGAAGTAAGTGTCTTTACTGAAGTTACCGGAGAGGCTGCATCTGGTCGCTTGGAACTAACAGCCCGCCTTCGCAATGCACTCGAACACGAAGAGTTAGTGCTTTTTTATCAACCGATTATTCGTTTGGAAGATCGATCAGTAGCTGGTTTTGAAGCCCTAATGCGATGGCAACACCCAGAACTGGGAATGCTTGGACCGAGCGAGTTTATTCCGATTGCTGAGGAAAGTAATCTGATTGCTGATCTAGGATTATTTGCGCTTGAAGAAGCAACGCAACAGCTAGCAGAATGGCAACAGTCTCCGCGTATTCGGTCTCAACTATTTATGACCGTGAACGTTTCAAGTCGCCAACTTTTTCGACAAGATTTAATCAACGATGTAAAGTCCGTCTTCCTGCGTTCGCCAGTTCACCCAGGCAGCCTTAAGCTAGAGATTACAGAATCTCTCGTTATGGAAAACCCCGAATACGCCGCTCAAATTCTTGAAAGGTTGCGTGATTTGGGAACTGGTTTGGCACTTGATGATTTTGGTACGGGCTATTCTTCGCTTTCATACCTTCAGCGTTTCCCATTCGACACACTAAAAATCGACAAATCTTTCGTGCGACAGAACGGTCAAGAAAGCCAACTTGTTATATTGCGCTCGATCATTGCACTTGCTCATGATTTGGACATGGACGTGGTTGCTGAAGGCGCAGAAAACGAAAAAGATGTTGTCGAATTGACAGATCAGGAATGCGAATACGCTCAAGGTTTCCTGTTTGGGCAACCAATGAAAGCTGAAGAAGCCGAGGAA
>JBGCFS010000087.1:0-5177 GCA_045107035.1 Hyphomicrobiales bacterium | reverse complement strand
GGTCGCATTGGCGCGTGCCTTGGTTTTTGATCCAAGTCTGGTATTGATGGATGAGCCGCTGGGGGCCCTCGACAAACAGCTCCGCGAACACATGCAGTATGAAATCAAACATCTGCACGAAAGCTTGGGTATAACTGTCGTGTACGTGACTCATGATCAATCAGAAGCGCTGACAATGTCGGATCGTGTTGCCGTATTCAACGATGGTGAAATTCAGCAACTTGCGCCACCAGCAGAACTTTACGAATGCCCGGACAATAGTTTTGTTGCACAATTTATCGGCGAAAATAACAAGTTGAGCGGCAAAGTTACAGAACGTTCGGAAGACAAGGTTTCAGTCAGGCTTGAAAATGGAGCTGTTTGCCAGGCGTTGGCTGTGAATTGTGGCGAAATCGGCGAAGAAACGCTTATTTCAATCCGCCCTGAACGGGTTGCCATAGGTGGAAGTGTCAGTGATAATTCAACCGAGGCTGTTGTTAAAGAGCTGATTTACCTGGGTGATCACATTCGATGTCGACTGAATGTGCATGGGAATGACGAGTTTATTGTCAAAGTCTCAAATTCGGCAGGCCACAAGCATTTGGTGGTCGGTGAAAAAACGCAGATCAACTGGGCGTCTCAGGATGCACGCGCACTGAACCCTCTATAAACGAAATTTGCTGCAGGGAATCGCTACAAACACGAACACGTTGGGCAAAAATACCGGTCCAATTGCATCTAGAACGAAATAGCCAAATGGAGAAAAACCAATGAAAAACACCTTACTCATAGCGACAGCCGTGACCGGCTTTGCTTTTGCTGCGCAAGCTGCCGAAGTAACGGTTCTCGGTTGGGGTGGTGCATACACCAAAAGCCAATCCGAAGCTTATCATAAACCTTTCACAGCTAAGACCGGCATAACTGTTAACTCAGTAGATTCCGACAATCCAGCAACACCTATCAAAGCACAGGTTGAAGCAGGCAACGTCACTATTGATGTCGCCAGTGTTGAATTTGCGGACGGTATCCGTTTGTGCGATGAAGGCCTTCTGGAAGAAATCGACCATTCCATCCTGCCAGCAGCGCCAGACGGCACACCTGCAACCGAAGACTTTCTGCCAGGTTCATTGACTGAATGCATCATCGGCACGGATGTGTATGCCACTGTGTTTGCTTACAATTCGAGCAAATTTGAAGGCAAAGCGCCAACGTCAATTGCGGACTTTTTTGATACAGCAGCGTTTCCAGGCAAACGCGGCATGCGCAAAACTGCGAAAGCAAACCTTGAAATGGCTCTGATGGCGGACGGCGTAGCTTCTGCTGACGTCTATGAAATGCTTGGCACCGACGCCGGTGTTGATCGTGCATTCGCCAAATTGGATGCTATTAAAGATCTTATTGTCTGGTGGGAAGCTGGTGCTCAACCTCCACAACTTTTGGCCGATGGTGAAGTCGATATGACAACAGCCTACAATGGCCGAATTTTTAATGCGGTGATTGGCGAAAATCAGCCATTTGAAATCATCTGGGATGGTCAGGTATACGAGTTTGAAGGCTACGTAATTCCTAAAGGTGCGCCAAATATGGAAGAAGCGAAAGCGTTTGTGGCATTTGCTGCGGGCACAGAAGCTTTGGCCAAAGCGGCTGAATGGATCAGCTATGGTCCGCCACGTGTTTCTTCAGGTCCATTGGTCGGCAAGTACTTTGACGGTTCAATGGAAATGGGTCCAAACCTTCCGACAACAGCGGCAAATCTGAAAAATGCTCTGGCATCGTCCAACGATTTTTGGGCAGATAGGGATACTGAGCTGAACGAACGCTTTAATGCGTGGCTCGTAAACTAACTTAAATGAAAGTGGGGGTGCTTCATGTGCCCCCACTTTGATCTAAAGCATTCTAAGGTAACGCAGTTCTGACAGTCGTTAAGGTGGGTAGAAAAATGGCTGATACAGCAAGCAGTTCTGATAGCAGACCCACGCAGTCCGAACTTGACCTGACAACGGTTGACGGCACACCATTGAAAGTCGCGTTGGCGATTGCCCAAAAGCACGCACGAAAGCGTGCTCTTTTCTTGGTTCTGCCCCTATTGCTTTTCGTTCTAATAACGTTTCTTGCACCGATAGGGCAAATGCTGCTCCGGTCGGTTTACAATCCAAGCTTTTCCGATCACGTTCCGAATTTGAGCGTCTGGTTTGACGAAAACCCTGCCGGCACAGAGCCAGATGAAGCTGCCTTTGAGGCGCTGGTTCTGGATCTTCGAAGTATGCGTACTGACAAGACCATGGGTGTTGCTGGAACCCGCATCAATTATGATCTCCCCGGAAGCCGATCATTATTTACATCGACTGCGCGCAAAGCTGCAAAGATGGAAGCTCCTTTCCGCGAAGCCGTGTTAGCAGCCAATAAAAAGTGGGAAAACCCAAAACTATGGCAAGTTATGCGCGGCGCGTCTTCGGCTTACACGGTTGATTTTTACTTGGCAGCTGTAGATAGGACGCGCGATGTGAACGGTGATATTGTTGCCGTTGACGATGATCGAAAAATCTACGCGTTCAATTTCTTGAAGACGATGTTCTTGGCCGGTTTAATTACTGTTATTTGCCTGATAGTGGCTTTCCCGGTCGCACACCTGTTGGCCACATTGCCGCTGCGACAATCAAATTTATTGATGATTTTTGTCCTACTTCCATTTTGGACCTCACTGTTGGTCCGAACCACTAGCTGGATTGTGTTGCTGCAGTCGCAAGGCGTCGTCAATGACACATTGGTTGCAACCGGCGTTGTGGCCGATGAAAGCCGCATCCAGATGATTTACAATCAAACGGGCACAATTGTAGCTATGATCCACATCCTGTTGCCCTTTATGATCTTGCCACTTTATTCTGTTATGCGGCCAATCAATCCAAGCTATGTCCGCGCTGCCCGATCTCTGGGCGCAACAAGTTGGACCGCTTTTCGCAGGATATATCTGCCGCAGACGGTACCCGGCATGGGTGCCGGTGGACTATTGGTTTTCATTCTTGGCGTCGGCTACTACATCACACCGGCGTTGGTCGGCGGTGCAAGCGGTCAGCTGATCTCTAATTTTATCGCCTTTCACATGCAAAAATCATTGAACTGGTCTTTAGCAGCGGCGCTGGCAACCTTACTGTTGCTGATGGTTCTACTCTTATACTGGCTTTATGATCGCCTCGTCGGCATCGACAATTTGAAGTTAGGATAGCGCTATGGCTCTTCCAAAACATGCGTCAACATTGGAACGGGTTTGGTACTATACCTATCTAATGATTTGTGGGCTGATCTTTTTGTTTCTGATCGCTCCAATCCTCATCATCATTCCGCTGAGTTTCAACGCTGAGCCATATTTTACATTCACGCAGAAAATGTTGTCCTTCGACCCGGAGGGGTTTTCTACGCGCTGGTATGATCTACTTTTGACATTTGGCATGTCAGCCGGAGACGCCGTGCGTGATGCAAGCTGGTGGGCTGATATGTGGCAAAATTCTGCTTGGGTTCAAGCTGCCAAAAACTCAGTGATAGTGGGCGTATTCTCAACAATCTTCGCAACCGTGCTGGGAACTATTGCGGCCTTGGGTCTAAGTCGCCCGGAAATGCCCTATAGACGCTTGATCATGGCAATTTTGATATCGCCAATGATTGTCCCAATCATCATCACAGCTACCGGATTGTTCTTCTTCTATTCTTCGATTCAGATTGCAAAGTGGGAGATATTTGGATGGCAAATCCCATACCTCGGAATTATCCTGGCCCATGCGACCTTGGGCATACCGTTTGTAATCATTACTGTTACCGCAACCCTGGTAGGGTTTGATCATTCTCTGACGCGTGCAGCTGCCTCGCTTGGTGCAAACCCAAGAGTTACGTTCTTTAAAATTACAATGCCCCTCATTCTTCCAGGTGTAATTTCCGGTGCACTTTTTGCTTTCGTCACATCATTTGATGAAGTGGTTGCAGTGCTATTTATTGGAGCCTTTGATGAGCAAACGATTCCACGTCAGATGTGGAATGGAATCCGTGAGCAAATCAGTCCAGCAATACTAAGTGTAGCAACAATTCTGGTTGTGATTTCTGTCCTGTTGTTGACGGTTCTAGAAATATTGCGCCGCCGCTCCGAACGTCTCAGAGGGCTGTCGCCAGGATAGATTTCGACATCTTTAAGACCAGTTGCGTGCATGTCAAACGCAATACATCGTCTTAATACTGGCTGTGCCGCCGACTGATAAGCCGCAGCAGATAACGACATCACTTCACAAGCCAGCGTCATGCGGCTGTCATTGATATTTAGCTTTTAGAAATGACGGCGGTCGCTCCGGCCGCCATTTCTGTTCATGTACTCTAGTTACCTCTTGGCAGAGCGGGAAGCGGGCCAAGATTAATCTGCCCATTATCTGCATTGCCTGTAGGCGTTGCTGGGAGTGGGCGACCCCCATTTATTCCAACGTCAGTCAGGTTACCTGGAGGCCCGGCGAGCGCGTAACCACCGTTATCGGATACCCCGACACCATTCAAGTTCCCTGGCGGCGGAGGCGGCGGATAGTTCACGCCGTCATTCGCATTAGCGTAACCATTACCAGCTGGGCGCTGGTTGTTATTGCCAACATAGACGTCGTTTAGACTGCCAGGTGGTCCAGGAAGTGCGTATCCGCCATTGTTCGTAACGCCAACGCCATCCAAATTTCGCGGTGGCGGAGGCGGTGGATAGTTCACACCATCATTTGCGTTAGCATAACCACCGCCAGCAGGGCGCTGGTTGTTATTGCCAACATAGCCGTCGTTTAGACTACCTGGTGGTCCAGGAAGTGCGTATCCGCCATTGTCCGTAACGCCAACACCATTCAGGTTTCGCGGCGGAGGGGGCGGTGGATAGTTCACACCATCATTCGCGTTAGCATAACCACCGCCAGCTGGGCGCTGGTTGTTATTGCCAACATAGCCATCGTTCAGACTGCCTGGCGGCCCAGGAAGTGCGTATCCGCCATTGTCCGTAACGCTAACACCATTCAAGTTTCCAGGTGGAGGCGGCGGTGGATAGTTCGCGCCACCATTCGCGTTAGCATAGCCATCACCTGCTGGGCGCTGGTTATCACCAACATAGCCGTTGCCGGCGGGTCGTTGATTGTCCAAACCTTGTGAAGGCAGGCGTTGGCCGCCTCCAAGCGATGTCTCCGGACCATCGT
>JBGCFS010000086.1:0-3588 GCA_045107035.1 Hyphomicrobiales bacterium | reverse complement strand
ACCTCTCCTCATCCGCCACATTTGGAAATGAAATGACCAACGTGCAAGGCGCGGCAGCTGTAAATGTTGCCTTTTAATAGTAGCCAAATTTCAACGACAATGGCCTCGAGCCAACGCAGCCCTTAGACCAGACCAACGACGATTATACCGACATCTGGACGTCTCGATGGCCGAACAATACTGCCGCGATGTTATAGTTTTGGCAGCTTGTCAGAGTGCTTTGAAGATTGAATGCTATGTGTGGTTCCAAGCCCGCCCTCAACGGATTTAGCAACACTCATTTTAGCAGCAAGTTGAACATGGTCTGGAAGAGCGAGGCCGCCATCAGCCGTTTCAACCATTCCGCCGCCGCCTGACCCGTGGCCATAGGAGCAAAAATTATCTGCATTTGCTGAGGTTGATACAGAGCCGCCAAGAAGCAAAAGCAATCCGATTTTGGCTACGGGTTTATGCATTCTAAAACACCGGTCTTCTGAAATCATTTTGCCGCTCCGCTTACTTTCCTGAATGTCCAACCTACTCCACCAACACATCAACTCATCAACACAATGCTGTGAAACCGCCCAATTGCCCCATTTCAATATCTAGGTTGCAGTCACGATAAATTCTGGAGACTTCCCACTATGAAACGAATATTACCGCAATTTGCCAGCGCATTTGTTGTTCTGGTTGCACTCTTTGGTAATGTGACAGCCAAAGATCTGACAGATGAAGAGATTGCATCGCACAGCAACGACATCATGTTTGGCATTCCACAGATGTCTGCTCATGCGCAAAATGAATTGCGCGAACGAGGAAATCCGGATGTCGTGCCTCTTTTGACTATGGCTGTGCGATATCGCGGGCCCGATCCATCAGTTCTCAGATCCTTATCCATGTTAACTGGTGAAGACATTGGCAACTGGCGTGATGCCATGTTGTGGCAAGAAGCGCATCCAGAGGTGCAACCACACTCAAGCTATCGCGCGTTGAAATTGGATGTGCTCAACCGCATTGACCCGAATTTTTCGCAGTTTCTTGGTGAAAACCTAAGTCTGCAGGAGAATTTGGATATTCGACTTGAAGAAATCACTTGGGGTGGTGTGAAGGTAGACGGCATTCCGTCACTTGATAATCCAGAACTAATTCCTGCTGCCGACGCAGATTATCTGGCCGACAACGACTTGGTGTTTGGCGTTGAAATTAATGGAGACGCGCGTGCTTATCCACTTCGCATCATGGGGTGGCATGAGATGTTCAACGAGACAATTGGCGGTGTGCCGGTTGCCCTCGCCTATTGCACCCTGTGTGGCGCTGGCATTCTATTTGAAACACTGGTGGAAGGTCAGGATGAACCATTGGTTTTCGGATCATCCGGATTTCTGTACCGCTCAAATAAACTCATGTTTGATCGCAAAACCAACAGCCTTTGGAACCAGTTTACAGGCAAACCTGTAAGCGGCCAGCTAAGGACTTCCGGCATTGAACTGAAGATCCGGCCAAATGTCATAACATCTTGGAAAAATTGGAAAAAGAAAAACCCTGACACCAGAGTGTTATCCTTGAAAACAGGACACAATCGCGACTACGGCTCTGGCGTTGTGTACCAAGATTACTTTGCCAGCCCCGACCTCATGTTCCCAACGCTTGTGCGGGACGAAAGCAAAGTAAAGCGAAAGGATTATGTGTTCGGCATTCGTGATGTTGCGGCTTCCAAAGCTTGGCCCATCGCTGCCTTTGAAGGTGGCAAGGTCATCAACGACAAGATCGGCGGACGCAATGTCGTCGTGATCGGCGACCGAGAAACTCTCACGGTACGTGCCTATGATAGAGACGGCTTTAGCTTTGAAAAAACCGACGATCCCGAGGTTCTCAAAGGCTTCGGCGGAAACTGGGGCATAGAAGAAGCCAGGTTGATGGGACCCAATGGCGAAGAGCTGAAACGCGTGCCCGGCCATTTAGCATTTTGGTTTGCTTGGGATGGGTATTTAGGCATTGAAAGCGAACTTTACGAAGGTTAGGTCTTTCTTAAGTGCACTAAATACCTATCCAAGAAATTGTTGGTAGCCGAAGCCCTTTTGGCTACCAGCCTTTCAGAGGCACCCTCCAAAATTCATGTTTTCCACGCAAATATTTGCGGTCGTTTGTAGTTCCAATCGACACCACAGAAATAGACCTAGCCACCTTAACCCCGCTCTAACCAATCCTCTCCCTTTGAAGTCAATTCATCAACATATGAGAGCGACACCGGTCTGCGCACGCAGGATCGTTAGAAAATCAGGTTGCTGTTGCTCTTTCCGCATCCCTTTTGTGCCTCTATATAGATTGCACATTGTGTATTGCGAACCAGCGATTTTCTGTTCTTATGATTGATTTAATTCTGTCTCCAAATCCAAACGATCCTCGGCTCTCAGCACCAGTTGTCGGCATTGATCAAACAGGAGCTGAGGTTGAAACGCGTGTCGTAACGGAACGCGCGCTTACGCTTTATCTTAATCGACAAGAAATCGTCACTATGATGACGATTGGAGACCATCCAGACCTGTTGGCCGTTGGTTATCTTAAAAACCAAAACATGCTGGAAGCAGATAACCCGATCACAAAAGTAGACTACGACGAGGATCTTGGCGTTGTGGTGGTTCGCACAGAACGCGAAACTAATTTTGAGGAAAAACTCAAGAAAAAAGTCCGCACATCAGGCTGCGCCCAAGGCACTGTTTTTGGCGATGTCATGGAAAGCTTTGATGACGTGGACCTTGCGAAAAACGCAACACTGTCTGCAAGCTCGCTGCAATCACTCTTAAAAGACATCAACACCATGCCCTCTTTGTATCTGACAGCGGGCGCTATCCATGGATGTGTGCTTGCACAAGGCGAAGAGCCGCTGGTTTATATGGAAGATGTTGGCCGCCACAACGCAGTTGATAAAATTGCTGGCTGGATGCACCTGAACGATTGCCCCGCTGAAGACAAAATTTTCTACACCACCGGACGATTGACCTCTGAAATGGTCATCAAATGTGTGATGATGAAAATCCCAATTTTAGTATCACGCTCTGGTTTTACAGCCTGGGGCGTAGAACTAGCAAAGAGCGCTGGACTTACTCTGGTTGGGCGCGCACGCGGCGCGCGCTTTATGGCATTGGCAGGCGTGGAAAGAATTTCATTCGATAATGAAACTTCGAAAGAAGCAAAGGAATGAAGCAACCTCTTAAAACGCTCGGCGTAGTTCTTGCTGGCGGCCAATCACGGCGCATGGGCGACACAGACAAGACCTTAATGTCTTTTGCTGGCACTCCATTGGCAAAACATGTTTTGGATAGGATAGAGCCTCAAGTCGACGCTGTGATCATCAACACAAATGCAGATGCGGCCTTGTTCGAAACGTTCGACGTGCCGGTTTTGCCAGATACAGTACAAGGATTTGCCGGCCCACTTGCTGGTGTTTTGACGGCACTTCAATACGCTTCTGAAAATCGGTTTACGCAAGTAGTCAGCGTCGCCGCTGATACGCCATTCTTTCCAGGAGACTTTGTCGAACAGCTTGTTTCCGCCGGTACCTTTGACATAGTTTTAGCAGGGTCTGGCGGTCATAGGCAGCCGACATTT
>JBGCFS010000085.1:0-4488 GCA_045107035.1 Hyphomicrobiales bacterium | reverse complement strand
CGAGTTCGCCTCGCCAACGCCGTATATGTACTCAACCTATGAAGTGCCATTTGCTGGAGAGCCAGTGGACGAAGCTGAACCAACCGACGCTAAGAAAATTATCATTCTGGGCGGTGGACCCAACCGCATTGGTCAGGGCATCGAGTTTGACTATTGCTGCTGCCATGCTGCCTTTGCGCTTCATGATGCCGGCTATGAGACCATTATGGTCAACTGCAACCCGGAAACGGTTTCGACCGACTACGACACATCAGACCGCCTCTATTTTGAATCTTTGACCGCAGAGGACGTTCTGGAAATTGTCCACAAGGAAACCTCCAAAGGCTCACTACATGGTGTGATTGTTCAGTTTGGCGGCCAGACACCGCTGAACCTGGCGCAAGCCCTGGAAGATGCTGGCGTCCCTATTTTGGGAACAGCACCAGATGCCATCGATTTGGCCGAGGACAGAGATCGCTTCAAGGAACTGCTCAACAAAGTTGATCAAAAACAACCTGAAAACGGCATCGCTCGTTCTGGCGAAGAAGCCCGCACAATTGCCGAAGACATCGGATATCCAGTTGTCATCCGCCCATCCTATGTTTTGGGTGGCCGGGCCATGGAGATCGTACGTGATACAGCCCATCTTGAGCGTTATATTACCGAGGCCGTTGTTGTGTCCGGGTCATCACCCGTGCTCATCGACAGTTATCTGTCCGACGCCATCGAGGTTGACGTTGATGCTTTGTGTGATGGTACAGACGTATTTGTTTGCGGTATCATGGAACATATTGAAGAAGCTGGCATTCACTCCGGCGATAGCGCGTGTTCCCTGCCGCCATTCTCATTGAGTGATGAGGTCATCGAGCGGCTGGAAGCTCAGACCAAAGCCATGGCCTTGGCCATTGGTGTTATTGGGCTGATGAACATGCAATACGCGATCAAAGACGATGCCATCTACGTGCTGGAAGTTAATCCACGCGCAAGCCGCACCGTGCCCTTTGTTGCCAAAACCATTGGTATGCCAGTCGCAAAACTTGCCTCCCGTGTTATGGCAGGCGAGAGCCTTGCATCCATGAACCTGAGCAAACCTTCCTTCGATCATATTGCCGTTAAAGAAGCCGTGTTCCCGTTTGCACGCTTCCCCGGCGTTGATACGGTTCTTGGACCAGAGATGCGCTCCACTGGCGAAGTGATGGGCCTTGATAGCGCCTTCCCAATCGCATTTGCCAAAAGCCAATTGGGCAGCGGCACCAAAGTTCCAACCGGTGGCAAAGTGTTCGTTTCTGTCCGCGACAAGGACAAAGTGCGCATTCTTGACACAATCAAAAAACTGGAACGGCTTGGATTTTCAATAGTCGCCACGGGCGGAACTGCACGCTACCTGGCTGAGGAAGGCGTAAAATGCCAGAAAATCAATAAGGTATTGGAAGGTCGTCCACATATTGTGGATGCGATTAAAAACCATGAAATCACCTTGGTTTTCAACACCACTGAGGGCGCACAGGCACTGACAGACAGCCGTTCGTTGCGCCAAGCAGCGCTTTTGAACAAGGTTCCGTATTACACAACTTTGGCTGGAGCGATCGCTGCAACCAACGGTATTGAAGCGTTTGCGAGCGGAACGCTTGAAGTTCGCGCGCTTCAGTCGTACTTTAGCTAAATAAGTATCCGAGCTGGGCCGCCCAATCTTTCCGGAATGGGCGGTCCGCTTTTATTTTTGTCTGGACCTCATCGACAACACGAAACGTGTGAACAAGAGGTCCACTATTGGAGAAAGGGACATCAATGGACAAGATCCCTATGACCGCTGCTGGCAACTTAGCTTTGCAGGCAGAATTCAAACAACGCACTCAAGAAGAGCGCCCTCGCATCATCGCTGCCATTTCGGAAGCACGTGCCCATGGCGATCTATCTGAGAATGCCGAATATCACGCGGCGAAAGAAGCGCAGAGCCACAATGAAGGCAGAATTGCCGAATTGGAAGATCAGCTCGGCCGCGCTGAAGTGATTGATATTGCTAAGTTATCTGGTGACACCGTGAAGTTTGGCGCGACTGTGACATTGGTCGATGAAGACACCGACGAAGAGATCACTTATCAGGTCGTTGGTGATGCTGAAGCAGATGTGAAGCTGGGTAAAATTTCAATTTCATCTCCGATTTCGCGTGCCCTCATCAGCAAGTCAGTTGGCGATTCCATTGAGGTTGCAGCACCAGGTGGTGCGCGTGGCTATGAGATTTTGGAAGTCAAATTCATTTAACTGACGAAAGTAAACCATGGCGAAACTGACGGACATTTTCCGCCACCCGATTAAAGGCCTTGCCCCAGAATCACTGAGCTCTGCCGAGCTCGTTCCGGGGCAAGCTTTGTCGGGAGATCGTCGATTTGCCTTGGCCCACAAGACATCAAAATACGATCCCGCAAGCCCTTCATGGCAAAAGCGGAACAATTTTGTTGTGGTTGCCCTGACACCAAGGCTTGCGACCATTGCCACGAAATACCAAGATGATACCGGTACATTCAAAGTGGTGGATGCTGATGGTGTTGAACACAGCTTCGTATTATCCCAAGCGAGTGATCAAGCCCGTTTGAGTGCGCTGATTGAAAAGTATGGCGATGCAGCACAGCCCGGCCCTTATATTTTGGCCGAAGTGCCCAATGGCCATCTGGCAGATCGTGATACGCAAACCTTATCGCTGCACAACAGCGCATCTCATGACGCAGTTGTTGAGAGCAGCGGGCTTGAAATCGCCCGACGTCGCTGGCGTGGCAATTTGTGGTGTTCAGGATTTTCTGCGTGGGAAGAACTGAACTGGGTTGGCAAAGAGATATCCATTGGCCCAGTGCGATTGGCAGTAACGGAACGCATTGAACGCTGCGCCGCGACCAGCGCCAATACGAAAACAGGCATGCGTGACATAGATATGCCATCACACTTGTTCACACAGTTTGCGCATCGTGATTTTGGCGTGTTGTGCGAAGTGTTGTCGAAGGGCCGCATTCAACCGGGGGACACCGTTCAAGTTCACGCCTAATTACGCGACGAACGGATTTTTTATGATTTTTCGATTTCTGGTCCTGTGTGGACTGGTTTTTCCAACTCTTTTTATGTTGCTTGCCTTTGCGGGACGGTGGATACGCCCTCTCGATAGTTTTGCTCACTTCATTCACTATTATTTGCTCGCCTTCGCGTTTGTCGCGATTGCAGCATTCATATTAAAAATGAAAAAAACTGTCGTTGTGACAGCCTTGACCGCCGCGGTTGGCGTGTTCCTCATTGGCCCTGCACAACCCTTTTCCTTTGGCATCGCAAAAGCAAGTTCAGCCTCTCCGGCCAACGAGCTAAAGATCCTCACTTTCAACGTATTGTACTTGAACAATAGAGTTGGAGAGATCACCGACTATGTGAGTAGCGAAGACCCTGATGTCATATTCCTACAAGAGGTCTCCCCCGAAAATGAAACCCTGCTTGATACGTTGACGGCGTACCCCAATCAGCAACGCTGTCGCCTGAATCAATTTATGAGCATTATGGTTCTGTCCAAAACCAAAGGATCGGCTCAAGATTGCCTCCCGGAAAGCCGCCTTGCCTGGATGGAGCTTGAACACAACGGCCAAAAATTTCGGGCTGTTTCAACCCACTTACATTGGCCTTGGCCTTTCGGTCAGTGGTTCCAAATAGATTCCATGCGCAACGACATAGCAGTGTGGGACGCCAAAATACCTATCATCCTTGGTGGAGACTTTAATGCTGTGCCCTGGAGCCATGCCGTTCGCACTGTTGAGGACATTATTCGCTCAAAAATCGTTCCGGGATTTCGCATGACGCTTTACAAGTTTGTTACGCCAGTTGAAGCCCCTCTATTTATGCCAATTGATCAAATATTACTGCCCAAGGGGGCCACTCCGGTTACCGCGAAAGTCGGCCCAAACCTCGGTTCAGACCACCGCCCGGTTTCGGTCTCTCTCGTGTTTGACAAGTAGTTCTCCCTCAAGCGATTGTATAATCCAGATTCCTCCCCATCTACGCTGCCTTACAGGCTGACACGAAAGACAATAATCCATGATTGATTTTTACACTTGGAGCACTCCAAACGGTTATAAAATCTCTATTGCCTTGGAAGAATTGGGACTGGAGTACAGGGTTTTTCCGATAAACATCACCAAAGGCGATCAGTTTCAGCCTCACTTCCTGAAAATCTCACCGAACAACAAAATCCCAGCCATTGTCGACCATGAAGCAGGTGTCACGATGATGGAATCAGGTGCGATACTTTTGTATTTGGCCGAAAAGCATGGTCAATTGCTCACCAGCACCGAAACTGGAAAGTGGCAAGTCATTCAATGGCTTATGTGGCAAATGGGTGGATTTGGCCCGATCCTTGGTCAAACCCATCACTTCTTGAAATTTGAACCAGGTAAAGCACCATACGCTGAAGAGCGTTTCAAAACTGAAACGAACAGGCTTTATGGCGTTTTGGACAAACATCTGTCTGAAACAGACTAC
>JBGCFS010000084.1:0-4554 GCA_045107035.1 Hyphomicrobiales bacterium | reverse complement strand
AGAAACGATCGTTTTGCTTGGGCACAAGCTGGGTATGACGGTGACCGCGGAAGGCATTGAAACTGAAGATCAGGAAAAAATGTTGTCGTCTATGGATTGCGATCATTTCCAAGGCTTCAAATACGGAAAGCCAATGCCTGTCACAGATCTGCCTGGCTATTTTTTGGGGACAGTGCAGGACAATTTGCAAGACGCAGATATTGTTCCGATCAAACGGGCCAGATCCAGCGCTTAACTCCGCCGTTAAGCGCTGTGGACATTGATTGTTCAACGAAATCAGGCTGCCGGGCACCTAAATCTTTGTGCCTGTCTTAGCCAAAACAAGGTATCGCCCACTGCGCCTACCATGTCCTTTCACGGTTTCACCGGGGCCGGGAAGCCTTGGTACACGCGTAAAAATGTCCAGATTGTTAGAGCCAAAAACGATAGTCATAAAACCTGATCCAGTGGGAGCCAGCTACCACTTAAAAAATGCAGGCAGAGCTATCGTAAAACCAAGTGTCAAATATGTAAGGGAAAATCAAGAACAGCGCGCATAAAACGCGCGCTGATCATCGACAATGCGCAGATCAATTACGATTTGCAGCCGGGAGCTTTTGCCTGTGCTATTGCATTGGTGCCAAACACGCCCGATGCGCCGCCTGAAACCGAAATGCTTGCACCCGCAATTTCGGAACCGGAAACAGTAATTTCGCGCCCGCCAGCTGTATCATCCACATCTACCGTAAAGGCGATTGGTTTGCCTTCAACAAGGTCGCTCAAGCTCAATGTCACCTTGTTGTCGCCGTCTTTAACAACAGGCGCGTCTGAAACGAAAGACTTGCCAGATACCAACACAAATGGCTGGAACACTTCGACGCCTTGGCCCGAATTGGTCACATCGAATATCAAGCCTGCGTCGGAGCCAGACAAATCGATAGTTATGTCCACCGGTCCCGTTGCGCAATTGCCTGTGTTTGCGATAACAAATCGATCCTTTGGCGCTCCTTCGCGAAAAGTCACCTCCACATTTGCTAATGCGGGCAGGGCGCCCAAAACCATAGAGAAAGCTGCACCGGCAACGACGTGTCGAATGAGAGTCATGAGTTTGTCCTGTGTGAATGTGTCCGTGTTAACATTCCAAATGGCGCGGCAAGCAATTTCGTCAAATAATTCATGACGAAAACCAATATGTCAGCCTCGCTGTCATAACTCGTTGAAGTTTTGACTCTCTTTTAAAATCGCGCCTAAATTGATTTTTAGGCCGGTCTTGGCCACTTAGGGAGGAAAAAGTTCATGGTAAATTCCCCGATACGCATAACTGCAGGCAGCTTCAATATTGCAACAACATCGACAAGCGCCACCACCAACGCGGCGGTAGGAAACGCTAATGCAAAGAAGAAAACCGGTAAGTTTCGCGCGGGCGCTTCCGTTTCCGGGAAAGGGAAAGGCACGGGCGATGCAACCATTGGGCTTAAATTCAAACATGGCCGCGAAACCAAGGGAAAAATCTCAGTCAGTTTTTTGTTTGAATATAGAGATGAAGTGAATATTGCCAAACTGCCGGCAAGAGCCAGCGCCGGTATAAGTATCCTGGTCAATGGTCAGTCTACGACCGTCACCGATGATCGATTGAAAATTTTGGGTCAAATCGAAAATCCAGCAGGGGGTGGCAAAAAGCTGACAAGTAAAACCTTCAACCTTATGGCTGGTCCGGGTGAAGTGTTTGAGGCTGTGTTGGTATCCCATGCGAGCGCAACCGCAGGCGATCAAAACAACAAGGGCAAATGCTTTTCGGTTGCCGAAGGCACGCTGAAATTGGTTGAGGTGCGCCACTTATAGCGAGGTACAGAGTTGGAGCGGCTATTAAAAAATTGGTTTCATCTTCAACAAAAACCTGAACCGCTAAGCCGCCACGCGCCTAAACCTTTGTGCCTGCTTTAACCAAAACAGAGCATCGGCCAACGCGCCCGCTTGCGCGCAATCGGCACCCATCTCCTGCGCAATGTCGGCTGCCTGCGGGCCGTAATGCACACGCATCTGCCGCGCTTCCCGCCGAAGCCGCCTTTTATAATCCTGATGACATGAAAACCGACGCCAGCACCCACTGACGACCACAAAGCTTTGGCTAAAAATGCCCATGATGTGTTCCAAATGAATTATCTAAAATCGTATTTTTTGTACTATTACACCATAAATCATAAAATAAATACTAGTTAGACAAAATTCGTAAAACGAGTGTCTGTGGCGAAAAACCTGATTCATCGAGTCTGCCTCCATCGGAGGAGCCACAATTGTCACTCGCAAGTATATTTGGAAGCAACCTCAGAATTCAGCGCAAAGCCTTGGGTATCACGCAAGCGAAATTGGCTGAACGGCTCGATATGTCTACGGAAATGATCAGCAAGCTGGAACGCGGCGTCGCATCACCATCGTTCCCAACAGTGAAACGCATTGCCGACAATATTGGCGTGCCGGAAGTGCTGTTTTTCACCATAGGCACCCAGACTGTCCCAACAGGCGATTACGCTCGGCTTTTAACCCGCGTTCAATCCAGCTTGTCACGGATGAATGAAGATCAATTGGCGCGAGCAGAGAAGGTGTTGGCTGCACTGGTGGATTGAGGCATGTAAAAGTTTTGCGATGGTGTTCTTTTGATTCAATTTCTCATAGATTAATTTTTTGACTCTACATTTAGTTGAGTATCTGTTTGGATATCCTTGGTAAACTGGGGAAGTATTTAGTGGCAATTTTTGAATATCTGAGAATCTCTCTTGGAAGACCACGCCAAGATTAATTGTTTGGTTCTGACGGGAAGCCCTACCGCGAAATCAATAGACGAGAATATTTGGAGAAGATTTTCACGCCTGAGCGGCTGGATTTCGAGCACTATGGCAAAAACTACTCCTTCATTCGAGACGGATTTTACGGAAATGTTCTAGTTGGTAGAATTGGTAAACAAGTGATTGAGCCAATCCACCGCGGACCAGACCAAGCATTTGCGATTGAATTGTCAGAGGATTGGAAGCCTGCCTGGGCGTTCATAGATTTTTCGAGTGATTCACAATTAGCTGTTGTGCAAACTGGTATTGCATCGCCCAAGCAACTGCTACGAGCACTTTTTGATCGAATCGAAAGCTCTGTTTTAAACCACGAATACGAATCATATATTGAATATGTTTCTGAAAAATCTGAGTTTTGGGAGGCTGTAGAACAGAATGCGGGTAAGCTGACACGACCAAGTTTTCCCATAGCAATCCAGATGGGGGGTTGAAGCCTGAGGGAGAATACGTGAAAGCCGCACTGGATGTTACACTTGAAGGGGCAGGGTCTGCATTGCTTAAAGTTGGCAGAAAAACTGTCTTTTCTTCAGGGAAAAGCCGCAAAACTAGAGATATTTCTAATGATGAGATACCACTGCAGAAGGATGAAGCTGCAATTAATAGACTAATTGAGCAGCTAGATGTTGAGAGAAAAAAAGGATGAAGTGGTCGGCTTTAACATTGGTTACACTGTTGACAACCGTAACCACATTATTGCGGCCAGAATTACTTGCGAAAAATAGCTTTCTAAATTCTATCGCCTCACATGAGATCCTTGGAATATTAATTGTAATTTTGACCGTTACTATGGCTTCGATCGGAAATATTCATCTCTCACTCGGACGTATAAGAGGAAAACTCGCAGAAAGAGGCAAAGATATATCTGCGGAAATTTCTCTTGCGCGCACTGAGCTGTCCGAGAACGCGTGGTACTTGTTTGGCGCCTTCTGCATTATGATTGTTGCGCTTGTAGTTAAAGGTTCGACGCAAATCATTTTCTGGGTTTCTGCAGTCCATTCGCTAGTATTGATTGTTTTAGTTCTAAATTTAGCAATTTTATATGATATCTATAGGTCGGTGTTCATGCTTTCAGCACTAGATGACATTATTTATCCCGGGCAGTCTGGTGACGATGGATCAGACGCAGGGAATATTTAATCCAACACTGATCAAATTATAGTGATTTTCCTCAGCGCTATGGACCTCTGTGACAAGCACAGGGGTGACGGTGGTGGGTGAATTGGGTTGAGGTGAAAAGGCGTTGGAAAAAACCGGTGAAAGTGCGCCTTAGTCAAACACCTTTAATTTGCGCAAACACTTTCATGCTCCGCTAGACCCAACCGCCCATCCAAGTTATTCTCTTCTCACACCAAACCGAGGGCCCCATGCGAAAAATCACAGCCATATGTGTCGCCAACATCGCTGCCCTACACAGTTACATCGCGTGGTTGGAAATGTTTGCGTGGGAAACGCGTGCGCCAAAGGTATTTTTGTCGTTGCCGATTGAGCTGTTCAGTCAGACCACTGCTCTGGCCGCCAATCAGGGGCTTTACAACGGTTTTTTGGCCGCCGGCCTTGTGTGGGCGCTGCTGATTAAAGATGTGAAATGGCAGGTGAATGTGGGCACGTGTTTTCTGCTGTTCGTCGCGGTGGCCGGTGTGTTTGGCGCTTATACAGTGACATTCAACATTATCTACATTCAAACCGTGCCAGCACTTATCACGCTTGGGATCATGCATTTTTTCCGCCGGGC
>JBGCFS010000083.1:0-2925 GCA_045107035.1 Hyphomicrobiales bacterium | reverse complement strand
ACGCCGAAATAACGAATATCCGCCCATGCAGCACCGCTAGGATTAGATGGGCCTGAGAAAGCAGTTACAACATCAGTTTTTGCAGCAAGTGCTGATGATGTTGGATCATCGTTGATTGTGGGTGGAGCAGAATCTCGCAGGCCAGCTAGTTCATCAAGGATGAACGGGGACCAGATGATCATAGCTGCTTTACCGGCAAAATACAGCTCACGAGACTGTTTCCAGTACAACTCACCCGGAGGTGAAGCTTTGGCAATGCCTTTATAGAATTCCAGCACTTCTTTGGTTGCTTTCGCATCCAATTCACTGAAACCATCGCCATCAACCGGCGATACACCATTGGCAAGGAACACATGTTCCAGAACTTGGCTCATGAAGTTTTCATCAACCTTGGTTGCCGCCACAAAGCCATAGAGCTCAGGTGGATTATGTAGTTTTTCCACCGCCGCCATAATATTTGCATAAGAATCTGGAGCGCCTAGGCCTGCTGCGTCGAACAGGTCTTTGCGGTAAACAACCATCTGCGTCCAACCATCAACCGGCACAGCCGCTGTTTGGCCATCTGATTGAGCCATTGCAACTGCACCTGGAGCAAATGTTCCCGCACCAAGCTCCCCGACGATTTCGTTGTTGGTTTCAACATCCAAAATTCCAGCTTCAGCCCATGGCAATACATATTGCAACGGGTGATAGCTTACGTCTGGTAAGTCATTGGCTGCAAAGGCTGCCGTTGCCCGTGTACCGAGTTCTTTTTCGGAAACTGGGATAACTTCAACAGTATGTCCGCTGGCAGCCTTAAAATCTGCAGCCATCGCTTGTTGTTTTGCCAAACGGTCTGGCTGTTCTTCCGTCGTCCAAAAACGGATAGTGTCGGCAGATGCCACTGTGGACAGACTTGCCGATAGCAGCAATCCTGCTGCCAATTTGCTGAAATATCTCATTTGATCCTCCCTATGAGATTGCAAAATGTGAAACGTCTATTCTTATGAAGGCGGCGGACAGTCGGTTTCCCGACGTGTCAAAGTCGCGTTCCATAATTCTTGGTGTTTTTTCGGATTATCCCCATCAACAACAGCAAGCAGCATTTCTCCAATGTGCTTTCCTGCCATTTGCAATGGCTGTGCCATTGTAGTTAGTGCCGGATGCGTGTGTTCGCCAATTGGCAATCCATCATAACCAATGACTGAGATATCTTTGCCGGGCATCATGCCGTTTTCACGAATGGCCCGCATCGCTCCAACTGCGACCATATCAGAAACGCAAGTGATCGCCGTAGGAACTGTTTTGAGAGTCAGCAGGTACAGCATGGCCTTGTAGCCACCTTCCTGAGTCATATCGGATTTTGCTTCCATCGCCGGGTCTACATCTAAGTTACGATCAAGCAATCCGCGACGGAATCCCGCTTGACGTGACGCCGCGAAATTGTAGTCCAATGGACCATGAATATGGGCTATGTGTTTGTGGCCGAGTTCAGTGAGGTGCCATACTGCTTCTCGGAAGGCGCCGAAATTATCAATATCAAACCAAGCATAGCCTTCAGGAGAGGCTGTACGCCCGTGGGACACAAAGGGAATGCCAAGGGTTTGCATATGTTCAATACGTGGGTCGTGAGAAAGGGTGCGTGAAATCACCAAACCACTGACACGGCCAGATTGCGCCAGACGTGTGATGATCGATAATTCATCCTTAGCAGAACGAGATACGGCGAGGTTCAGATCCCAATGCCGATCTGAAATAGCTTCAGAAAGCCCGTTCAACAACTCTCCTAAAAACGGTTCAGAGATATTACCTGCTTGCCAAGGTAATACAAATCCTACGCATTCAGCGTTTCCGGTGGCCAATCTGCGAGCATTTGAATTTGGCCGGTAGCCGAGCTCAAAAGCAGCTTTTTTTACTCGGTCGCGGGTGCGCGGAGAGATATCTTGGTAGTCGTTAATAGCGCGTGACACTGTGCCTTCGGTAAGGCCCAAATGCTGCGAGAGTGCTTTTAACGTAACTTTGTTCATATCGAAACGTATTCCGAAAGCGCTTTCGGAATCAAGTCGAATTCTATGCCCTGTATTATTGAGACCATGCAATTTGAGAAGTTTATGCCGAGAAATCCGGAATGTTTCTGACGAATTTTGGCAAAAAGCAGTCAGTTTTCGGGAAAGGGCGGATGCCAAAAAGTTTTACCTCACCATCACTCGGTTTTATCTGCCATCATCCACATGTACAATTTTGTCATCTTTCTTTTTGGTTTAGGCTACATTGAAAGAACAACTTAGAAGGAAAACGCAGTGGCCAGGGATGAGCGGAAAGACATTCATAACTCCGACATTCCAATTGTTTGTCGTTCTTGCGAAGCTCGCCATCGCGGTGTTTGCGGAGCACTTAACCCTGAACAGCTCTTACAACTAAGCAAGCATACGAACAAAACCGATCATGTGCCAGATACTGAGTTGTTGGCCGCGGGTGAAGATTCTCATCATTATTCCAATGTCATTAAAGGCGTCGTCAAACTAACCAAGTTAATGGCAGATGGTCGGCAGCAGATTGTTGGTCTGCAATTTTCACCAGATTTTCTCGGGCGACCATTTCGCAAACAAAATGACTCATATGCGGAAGCTGCCAACAACGTTCATCTTTGTTCATTCCCACGAAATGTTCTCGATGATATGGTAAAACAATCTCCCGAATTAGAACA
Organism: Hyphomicrobiales bacterium; assembly: GCA_045107035.1. Lineage (GTDB taxonomy): Bacteria > Pseudomonadota > Alphaproteobacteria > Rhizobiales. The sequence continues at coordinate 239 of JBGCFS010000083.1, read as the reverse complement.
TCGACTCCATGAGCAAGCACTAAAGCAGCTGGATGAAGCGCGTGATTTGATGCTGACTCTAGGGAGGAAAACAGCGACGGAAAAGGTCGCAACATTCTTATATATGATTGCTTCACATGCCGACCCTGAGTTGGAGAATGATGAGGGACCAATTGAATTCGAATTACCGCTAAAGCGAGCCGATATTGCAGATTTTTTGGGTCTGACAATTGAGACAGTTAGTCGCCAGATGACGAAAT
>JBGCFS010000082.1:0-6921 GCA_045107035.1 Hyphomicrobiales bacterium | reverse complement strand
CATCAACGTGCAAAGTGTCGCCGTAGGGCCCGCCACGTAGGGATTTTATGGGGCCGTTCCTAGCTAGCCTGACAAACAATACCCGTAACCGGTTTCCAGCGACCCGGTGCAAACACACCGCAAGCGCCAGACCCTGAAACATTCAGCACCTGCCAAACACGACTTTAACCGCATTTAATTGGCTGAAACCTGCAAACCACGCCACGAAGGCGGACCTATGGTTTTCCAGCACGGCAGATACGCAGCTTGTTTTAGAAGTCGGGCGTTTCCTCCCGGCCTCCGGCTCGGCCCTGTCACGTTACATCTCTGCAACGCCAGTATCGCCGCCGTATCGATTATGGGTTTTGAGTCATGGATGCGTTACCCCCACCCCTCAAAACACCGCCCCTCTGGCTTGGCATGAGGACGGTCCCCATGCGACCCAATCCAGCGAGGTGCATTGTATATAGGGATGAATTTTCAAATAGGAATAGTTTCCTTATAATTATTTGAAGAAAATAAAAAACAGATCAGTACATGCCCTAATACTAACACCACCGAACCATCCGGACCAAGCACCTGCCACCGCCGTCATCCTCGGGCTTGACCGGAGGAAACATGGCTCGGATGTCCTGAATTTTGCAACGCTTGTGATGTTCCAAAAGTTCTATGTATCCCCAAAATAAGTCCTAAGATGACGGATGTGTTTTGATAACGCGATGGGTCACTTTTAATTTGGTAGTCGTTGCATGTATTCTGTACCTGTAGTTGCTAGGGATTCGTTCGAGATGAAAAACCAAAGTTTGTGGGACTGGCTTGGCATGCGGAGTTATGGCCAGTGGATCGGAGTGCCTTGGGTCGGCAGGGTTTTTGGCTTTGTGTTGACAACCCTTTTCATTTTGCTCTGTTTAGCGGCTTTTTGGAACATAGGCTTATTTGTTCGCGCCCTAATCGAAACTGGCTCACTCTCAAACGATCAAACAGGCGCTGCTATTCGAAATATCGGCTTGGTAGTGGTCGCATTTTTAGGCGCACCATTTCTCATATGGCGTGCATTCGTGGTTCAGAAACAAGTGAACGTGGCTGAACAGGGAATGATTACCGACCGCATTAGCAAGGCAGTCGAAGGTTTGGGGTCTGAAAAAATTATCCGTAAGCTAGTAGAAACGCCTAGATATAAAAAAAACAAAGATACTGATGAGTGGCTCTACGATAAAGAAAACAATCCAATTCCGGCACTTCGTCCTGACAAAACACCGATTGTCGACCGGAAAACCTATGAGTTAACTTCCCCAAATTTGGAAGTGCGGATTGGCGCAATTTTCTCTCTCGAACGGATTTCACAAGATAGCCTACGAGATCACATTCAGATCATGGAAATTCTGTGTGCTTACGTACGTGGCAATGCGCCTGCCCAGTCCCTTACTCCTTCAGATGATTTTTCCGCCGCGGTAAAACCAAGAGAGGATATTCAAACAGCGATTACGGTATTAGGGCGGCGCTCTGGCGAACAAATCGAACTAGAATGGACAAAAAAATTTCGCCTCAACTTTCGTGGCTGTGACCTATCAGGGGTAAATTTTTCTTTCGGAAATTTTTCTGCGGCGCAATTTACGGATTGCAGGATTGAAGGGGCAACCTTCGGAAACTCCGTTCTGGAAGGCACGCAATTTTTCAACTCGCTGCTGAATTACACGTTCTTTAAGGATGCTGACCTATTTGGAACACGATTTGATTACGCAACTATAAATCAACCTGTTCTTCTAAATAATAAAAGCGGTGGGATCATGGACGCAAATGTGAACGGTATTATAGTTGCTGGCGCTGACTTGAGTTCTTTGGTTCATCTGCACGAAAATAAAAATTTGCAAAAAATGCTTGGCACAAGAGAAACTAAACTACATTTTTACCCGGAAGAGTTTCGAATAGAATTCCTGAGAATGTGTGAGGCGGATAAAGAACTCCTGCAAACATGTTCGGTAGAAAGTGACAACAAATTTTCACACTGGCTACCCTATGGTTTTATCCCTGATGACAAACGAAACCAACTATATGCAAAATTTCTCGATAAATTTGGCCACAATAGGTGGCCGCACGTTTGAAATACATAACTCCCAACCAGCGTTTCTACCCCACCAACAACCGCCCCGGCTCCACCCCCACACGCTCAGCCAGTTTTACAATAACGTCCAATGATGGATTGCGCACGCCGCGTTCGATGCCGGAGATATAGGTGCGGTCTATGCCGATTTCTAACGCGAGCGCTTCTTGGGACAGGTTTGCTGCCTTGCGTGCTTCGCGCAAATTGGTGCCGAGGATTTTTCTATAGTCCGCCATGTGTCCATGAGCACGAAATGTAGACTTATCGTCCACGGACTCATATACACATTTTACTTGCGGCGCAACTTGTGACGATTATAGTCTACATTGTGTTTCAGCACCATGTGATTTGATGACTTCAGATATGTTGCACAGTTTCTACAAACCAACCGATCAAAGTTATGCTTGGCAAAAACAACTGGCGCTGACTGAAGCAGAGGCGGCAAGTGCCCAGCATTTATTGCATGCCACGCAGCAAGCAACGCCAGATGCCATGCGCGATCGCCTGATTGCCTATGCCGCCAGCGAGCCAGAACTGGCTTTACTGGTGTTTGCCTATCTCATCAGTTTGGAGGGCCAGTCGGCCCCTTAGGAACAACTCAGTTTCAGTTCTTCAAATGTCAGCCCGCAGGCAATGGCTCTTAGCGCGCCCAGTTCTTCTGTTGCCAACGGTTCATCGCTTTGGTTGCGAGACAATTCAATGCGCACCAGTGCCGCACCGGCGGCGCTTTTGAAACCGATCCATGAAAAGCCACCGCGGCCATTATCGTAGGTGCCGCTCTTGATGAACAGGTTATCGTTTCCGGCATCGTGGGTAATTGTTGCACCCAGCCCCACCAGTTTTTCCCGCGCCGTATCAAACAGATTTGCCGCGCCAACATATTCAAATACCAAAATATCGCCTACGGAGGAAACCCGCGAGCGTTTATCCTGGCGCAGAACGTTCAGCTCCAGAGTTTGTGTGGGTAGTTGCGGCGGGAACAATGTGAAGAAACTGTTCTGCAGCAGGCCAACCCCGACGCTGTTTTCTATTTCGCTGATATTGGTGTTGTAGGGCAAGAAGTAATGCGACAGGCTTCCCTTTTGAAAAATACCTTTTCTGGCCGTATCGCCCGTGCCAGCGCTGGACCAGCCATCATGCCGGTTGAAAAAAGAGAAGGCTGAATTGTAGTGGCCCTCAATGCCGGGGCCGGTAAGCAGGGACACATCATAATTGGAGCTGGTCTTTGCCGCTTCAAGATCTCCCTCGACACCGCAACGATTGATGCCAAAGGTTGTGGTATCGGCAATGGCATAGCCAGATAGCGCACTGCCGAATTTTGTCTTGCCAAAATTCAGCTCGAACGTTGCATCGGCCAGAACGCCAGCGGCTTCATCCAGCGAGATCGATTTATGTAAGGCGAGCAGCCGAATGCACACATTGCGGATACCCTCTGCCTGATCTGGCTGCCAAGCGAAGATGGGCGCTTTGGGCAGGCCAGCGCGGACCAGAAACATATCTTTAGGCGTCAGCAGGCGGTACATTTCATCGGCACCCATGCTGACCATATGCGCGATGACAGACGGGTCGATGTTCCAGTTGACGAGCTTATCGATCATCAATGAAATCATTTCGCGGGATTCATTCATGACCGTTGGAAGGCCTATGTCTTCAATAATGCCTTTTAGCGCCTTGTCGGGCAAGTACGGCGCATGGAAACCGACAACGCCTCCGGGCTCTATCGTGCGGTCGATATATTCGCCAACGCCTTCCTGGGTGGAAAAACCGGTTCCACCAAGAAATGCAAACGCACACGCAGAGTAGCAACCCTTCCCGTTTTCAACGATTGTGGCAATGCGGCCCGCGCGCATGATCTCCGCCAAACGCAAGCCGGTTGTGTAAGATCCGCCGGGGCTGTCCATGGAAATAATGGCCGCCGCCGCGCCATCGGCATCAAAGCATTCATCTTCGCAATGGACATATTTGCTGTAAATTTTGATGAGGGCATCCGCATCTTCCTCAACAACCACGCCTTCATAATGAAAGTGCGGGATAAACCTTTCCGCCGAATATTGCGGTGATACGTAGGTGAACTCTCCAGCTTGGGCAGAAAACGGCACCAGCAAAGTGCAAACGGCACCACTAACAATAGAAATTAGGGACTTATTCAAAACTTGCGCATCCTTTTACATCGTGGCTTTCGTACTTGCTTCAATCAGAATTGCCGATCAAATCTATTCTGTCCAGAATATCACTGTATTTCAAACAAACCGATGCTTTAAAACCTGCAAAAATGCCTCTTGCTCTTCCCCCACTCCCCCGTTATAAGCTGCGGCTTCATTGAACTGTCCGGCAGGGCATGCCGAGTCCGTTCAAAATGCTCAAGCCCGCATATCTAACCGGCGCAAGCGCTTTACAGCGCAACACGTTGGTTTGGGCTTACAAAAACAATAGGAGAGCAAAATGCCCAAGATGAAGACGAAGTCGGGCGCTAAAAAGCGCTTTAAAGTAACCTCGAGCGGTAAGATCAAAGTTGCGCAAGCTGGCAAACGCCATGGCATGATCAAACGCAGCAAGAAATTCATCCGCAACGCACGTGGCACAACTGTGCTGTGCGACCAGGATGCACGTATCGTGAAGAAATTCCTTCCATACGCTTAAATTGACCTTACCGGAGAATCTAGAAAATGGCTCGAGTTAAACGGGGTGTCACTACCCACGCCCGCCACAAAAAAGTTATTAAAGCCGCCAAAGGTTATTATGGCCGCCGCAAAAATACCATCCGCGTTGCCAAACAGGCAGTGGAGAAAGCCGGCCAATACGCCTATCGCGACAGGAAAACCAGAAAACGCAATTTCCGCTCCTTGTGGATTCAGCGTATCAACGCAGCCGTTCGTGAGCACGGCCTGACATACGGTCGATTTATCGATGGCCTCAACAAGGCCGAGATTGCTGTGGATCGTAAAGTGTTGTCTGACATTGCTATTCATGAGCCTGCAACGTTCAAAGTTTTGGTCGAAAAAGCGCAAGCCGCGCTCGCTTAAAATTTTTGTTGCTGCTTTCGGCCCCCTTGTTGAGGCCCTGACATTAAACCCACGTTGGCGGCGCCGGCGTGGGTTTTGTCATGTTAATGCGCCATCACTGACCTGAAATTTTTAAAAATTGGACCATTCCAATGACTGATCTGGACACTTTAAAGCAATCTGTCTTGTCGCAAATTGAAGCCGCCGCCGATGAAGCGGCACTGGAAGCTGTGCGCATTGCCAGCCTTGGCAAAAAGGGCAGCATTTCCGATGCCATGAAAAGCCTTGGCAAAATGGATGTGGAAGAGCGCAAAACTGCAGGCCCTGCCCTCAACGCGCTGAAAAACGAAGTTGCAGATGCCATCGCCGCCCGCAAGGATGTGCTGGAAGCCGCCGCGCTGGAACAGCGTTTGGCCACAGAGCGCGTGGACGTAACCCTGTCCGTGCCAGCAGGCCCGGCAGAGCGTGGCCGCATTCATCCGGTCTCGCAGGTTGTGGATGAAATCACCGCAATCTTCGCCGATATGGGCTTTGCCATTGCCGAAGGTCCGGACATTGAAAGCGATTACTACAATTTCACCGCGCTGAACTTCCCCGAAGGCCATCCGGCGCGCGAAATGCACGACACATTCTTCTTTGACGAAAAAGAGGGCGCTGCCGAAGGCGAACGCCTGTTGTTGCGCACCCACACATCACCCGTGCAAATTCACACCATGAAGGCGCAGGAGCCACCCATTCGCGTGGTCATTCCCGGCCGGACATATCGCTGCGACAGCGATCAGACCCACACACCCATGTTCCACCAGATCGAAGGTCTCGTTGTCGACAAGACATCTACCGTTGGCACCATGAAGTGGGTGCTGGCCGAGTTCTGCAAGGCGTTCTTTGAAGTGCCGGAAGTGGATATGCGCTTCCGCCCAAGCTTCTTCCCTTTCACCGAGCCATCCCTTGAGGTGGATATTCGCTGCGACCGTTCCGGCGACAATGTGAAAATCGGTCAAGGCGATGACTGGCTGGAGATTTTAGGCTGCGGCATGGTGCATCCCAATGTGTTGCGCGCTGGCGGCTTGGACCCGGACGAGTATCAGGGCTTTGCCTGGGGGATGGGAATCGACCGCATTGCCATGCTGAAATACGGCATGCCCGATTTGCGCGCCTTCTTCGATGCCGATGCACGCTGGATTGAACATTACGGTTTCCGCCCGCTAGACCTGCCGACATTGTTCGGCGGTCTGAGCCGCGCGTAAGGGAGATAGAGACATGAAATTCACACTCTCCTGGTTGAAAGACCATCTTGATACGACAGCCTCGCTCGACGAAATCGTTGAGGCGCTGACCATGGTTGGACTGGAAGTGGAAGAGGTCGATGACCGCGCCCGCTTCATGCCGTTCACCATTGCCAAAGTGCTCACTGCCGAGCAGCACCCCGATGCCGACAAGCTGCGCGTTTTGTCCGTAGACACGGGCGATGGCAAACCTGTGCAAGTTGTGTGCGGCGCGCCCAATGCACGTGCCGGCCTTATCGGCGCTTTCGCAGGTCCGGGCACCTATGTGCCAGGCATCGATGTAACGCTGGGCGCTTCCAGCATTCGCGGCGTGGAAAGCTTTGGCATGATGTGCTCTGAGCGCGAACTGGAGCTGTCCGAAGACCATGACGGCATCATAGATCTGCCAGCTGACACGCCCATTGGCGGTGCTTTTGCCAGCTATGCCGGTCTTGATGACCCGATGATTGAAATCGCTGTCACCCCCAACCGCCCCGATGCCCTTGGCGTTTACGGCGTTGCGCGCGATCTGGCAGCCTTTGGCATTGGCACCTTGAAAAATGCCGCCATTCCA
>JBGCFS010000081.1:0-11232 GCA_045107035.1 Hyphomicrobiales bacterium | reverse complement strand
ATATGAATAATGAGCCTGAAGCTGAACCGTTGACGCCTGCCGTATCTATTCGCAAGTCAATCACTGCAGAGTATCTAATCTGTCTTGAAGACGGCAAGAAATTCAAATCTTTGAAACGTCATCTGCGCACCCATTACGATCTGTCTCCCGAAGAGTATCGGGATAAATGGGGCTTGCCAGCGGATTACCCAATGGTAGCGCCAAGCTATGCGCGCGCGCGTTCTGAGCTTGCCAAAAAAATGGGCCTTGGCCGCGGTACTCAGAAGCGCGGACGTCGTCCTAAAAACGCATAAATAATGTGACCTAGTTCGCAGGGCTAACCCCTTCGAAGTGAACTCTACAATTAAAAAGCCCGTTGGTTCTCCAGCGGGCTTTTTGTTTGGGAATATTTACATATTTTCTTATGTTTCCGATATTCCAAAATCTAAGTATCACAGAGAAAAATTCCTTTAATGATCTCAAAGTAAACAATATTATCTGGAGATAAAACAATTTTAAATAATAATTTAATCTCACTTGACCAATTTTAGGTTGCGTATATATAACGGTATATATTCCTATAATGTGATCTTGGGTTTTACCAGATCGCGAAATCGGTCAGTCGACGTGTTGCAGTTTGAAATTTTGGAAAGGTCTTGCCATGAAATCCTACACCCCTTCCGCAGCGTGTATTAGGTCTGTCTTGAAAGTGTTATCGACCCATGATACCGCGCTTTATGACGGAACGAAGAGCCAGCTGAAGGTAATCAACGAACAAAAGAACCGCATATACAAGCTCAAGCTGGAAACCATGAAGTGGTTGCAACAAAGCGGGCTGGTCTTGGTCGGTGAGGGCGGGTGTGTCACTCTTACGCAAGAGGCGCCCAGATGGGTGCGCCGCAATGGTCCGATGTCTGAATCTTTTCGAGGGCAGCATCATAAATTGTCTTCGGTAGAAATCATCGATCCGCAAGGCATTTCACAGACTGTAGAGGTGGTAGACCCAGAAAGCCCATTAGCATGGCTTATGGCACGCAAGGATAAAAGCGGAATGCCGTTTTTGTCGGAAGCGCAGTATGCTGCTGGCGAAAGGCTCCGTCTTGACTACGGGCGCGCTGCACTCAACCCGCAAATGGGCATGAACTGGTGTGCAAACGGTCAAAGAAGCGGTGGTTCTGGACGAGCCGTCGGTGACGCAAATGACGCATCACTGGATGCACGAGATCGGGTAAATAATGCGCTCAGTGCGGTTGGGCCGGAATTATCGGGTCCATTGGTAGATGTTTGTTGCTATTTGACGACCTTGTCGAATGTCGAAAAGGCCCGCAATTGGCCTGCGCGCTCGGGTAAATTAATCCTGAAACTCTCATTGGAAGCTTTGGCACGGCATTATGGAATGTTGAGGGAGGCGAGGGGGCCGGACTGTTCCGGCGCCATCCGTCATATTGCTTCGTCAAACTATCAGCCACACATGTAAATGTACGCAATTACAACGCAGCTTGGGCATCGGCCTTTATACGCTGAAGCATCGAATTCAATCCATTGGATCGTTGCGCGGAAATATGTTCGCGCAACTGGATCTTCTGGAAAATACTCTCAATATCAATATTTACAATCTCAGAGGCAGTCTTATCATTGAATATTGACAGTGTGATGGAAACCAATCCTCTCACAATATGCGCGTCACTATTGCCCAAGAAATGGAGCCTCGGTTCGCCGCCTTCATTTGATATATGAGTTGAAAGCCAGACTTGGCTGCTACATCCACGAACCTTGTTTGCATCTACCTGCAAAACCTCCGGCATTGGTTCCAACTCTTTGCCAAGTTCGATAACGTATTTATATCTATCTTCCCAATCGTCGAGGTAGGAAAAGTTATCGATGATTTCGTCAATGCTCATGCTTGTGTTCTCTATATCTGCGCTGAAACACAGATATAGTGGCTTTGACCCACGAGTAAATGTGTGAACCGATTTAAATGCCTGGGCGCATTCGTGGTGTTGGAACTGGCTGCACATGCTGTGATGCCTGAGCGACGATTTTCTTTGGCAATTCCTGCTGGACCGTTGGTTCAGTGACTATCTGCTTGGCAGGTATGGTGCCGGTTTGAATTTCGGGTTCGGATTTATTCTCCTGCACGCGTTCCATCAATTGCTGAGCGCCAAACTTTGCTTTGTAGCCAATAGCGACCGCAGCTTTGCCCCCGGTTTCGCATGTTTGCGGGTTACGGCCGCAAAATCCCGAAACGTCGCGCATGGCAGAGGCTGCCGCACCGATGGCTTCTATTGGCGAAATGTCTTCAATCTTGCTTTGATCTTCAGGCGCAACCGGCAGCAGTGCAAACACTACGCCTAGCCCCAGAAGAGAACGAACGAAAAACACAGAAAGAAACTCCACGAATAGATTTGTGCCTTATCGTTCTGGAGCCCCGATATTTAGACTCATTTTCAAAATGAAATCGAATTTAGTTCAAATTTTATCCAATCAAGTATTTTCATCAAATCCCCCGACGTAAAATCCTTTCGGAATGGCTGTTTTCTGGGGGAATCTTCAATTAAGCATTTGCTAACCCTGATTTCTGGTTTTGCTCGATTTTCTTGAATTTTATCGTTTCCAGCGAGAAAGCGATGTGATCCTTAGCCTTCCGGTAAACGTTAACTGCGATGTTATTCCCATCACGAAATTAGTTTTGAGCGTATAGATTGCCCTCCGCCCAGATGAACAATGGTAAAATACAAAGAGACGGGTCTCGCGACCGCGTGCTTGTTGGCGCCCTTATTGGCGCTGGCGTATGTGTGCCTGCGCTTCTTGCCGCTTCTCAATTTATGCCTTTGAATCTTTTTGAAGCCTTTGGGTTTCTAACCGGTGGTAGTCTTTTGGGTAGTGGTATTGCCTCTCTGACATCGCGTGTAAAACCAGCCGCGAGTGATCAGACTTCTCAGGATAAGAGTGCACAACTGCCGAAACTACGCCCGATCTCCGAACTTGTATTTCGCCACGCAGAAAATGGCGATGTGTTAGAACACTCGGGAACCGGCCACGCTGAATTGAGCCAGCTTGCGGACGCTGTATTTGGCAAAGGATTGTTGAATCTAATCCGCATAAGCGACCGGCCAGCATATCTAAAGGCGATTTCCGACGCACAACATGGCCGCAGCACTAGAACGGTGCATCTCAACATTGCTGTCCGCCAGGCGCCGCGCATCTATCAAGAGTTTGCGTTAAGTGCCAGACCAATACCCAATGGATGTGAAAGTTCGCTGCAGGACATTTCCGCCGAGTTGGAACTAAAGCGTTCTTTGCAAAATGCGCCCACAACTGCCGAGACCGAGGAACACCTTGCGAAAGTCGCCAGTCATATGGCCCATGAATTGCGATCTCCTTTGAATTCCATTCTTGGGTTCTCCGAAATGTTGGCGGGCGATGTTGTCTCTCGTCTCACCGAGACTCAACGTAAGGAATATGCAGGTCTCATTCACCAGTCTGGCACACATATGCTTGGTGTCATCGACAATATGTTAGAGATTGGCCAGCTGAAAGCTGGACGGTTAGAGCTATCTCAGAACTTGTTTGATGTCGGATTGCTTTGTCATGAAAGCATTTCAATTCTAGAGCCTCAAATTCGGGAAAGCGCACTAGAGATTGATATCGATTGTCCACATGATTTACCGCCGCTCTATGCTGATGAAAAATGCTGCCGCCAGATGCTGATCAATTTGCTTGGCAATGCCATCAAATTCACTAGCGGTGCTGGGCAGGTTTCGTTGACTGCTCGGCAGGTAAAAGGTCACATTGAGTTCGAAGTCAAAGATAGCGGTATTGGTATTCCAGACGAGGCCTTGGCACGTATGGGGCAACCATTTGAGCGGGTAGAGGGCACAAATGTTCCTGGTACTGGCCTTGGGCTGTCACTTGTTCGACAAATGGTAGGCTTGCACGGTGGCACGTTCCGTCTGGAAAGTGTTCTGGGTGAAGGAACAACGGCCACATTGTCGCTGCCAATTGTACGCGCCGCTGTTGGAGAAGCTTTCTCGGAATGGACGAAAGAAGACACCGGGCAAGTGGAAATTTCATCGACTGATTCTTCGAATACCCAAAGGAGGATTGCATAGTGGCTATGCAAATCGCTCATCGTTTAATGGCAAAGCCCGGTCGTAATAGCGCGCTTGCCTTGTGTGTTGGTCTGACCGTGTTGGTCGCGGTCAATGCGACTTATCTGCAAACCGGAAAACATCCAGCACCACTGTTCCAGACAAGGGCACCCGGCGGTCAACTTGCTGCACTCATGCACAGGGAAGTTCGAACGGTATCCGATGGCACGGATCTGCGGTATCCACCCCTTGTTGCTGATCGGGCGTTGGTTAGCGAAGTCCAGAGTATCCTTGCAATGAAGGGTTTTTATCGTGGCCGCGTTGATGGCGTCGATGGCCCGGAAACACGTGCTGCAATCGCGGATTATGAGCGCGGTATCAGCATTCCGCCAACAGGCGAGCCGTCAGTGCGGCTCTTGTCACGTATGCGCATGGACCAAATCATCAAGGATGAAATTGTTCCGCTTCCCGCTCGCGCGCCGGCATCCAATCCCGATTCAGACAACATAGTTGTTGCGGATCGCGGTGATGGACAAATTCCAAGTCCGGAAAACAAGCCAGTAGCCTCCGATCAGGTGCTAGCTATTCAGAACGCCATGAATAGTTTTGGATATGGCCCGATCTTGGCAGACGGCGTATTTGGTGAAAAGACGTCTGCGGCTATTACCCGATTTGAAATGAACCAGGGCATGGAAATGACCGGGCAAATGAGTGACGACCTTGTCATTCGCTTGATATCTATCGGCGCCCTCTAAACACCAAATGATGGAGTAACGAGTCGATGTCACTCCGTTTAACCAGTGACCTTTGGGTGCAAGCCTATCTCCGACAATGCCGCTCGGACGGCTCTTTTGGTTATCTGGCCAATCGTGGTTCTGAAGCGGCTGGCGCCATATTTATAAAAATTGTTCAGCCAAGCGGGCAGGTTGATCTTTATGGTCCCGCACCTCAAAGCATTGTTACCGATGAGCAACTTGATCGAGACAGCAGGCTGTTTGAGTTTATACAAAGCGGGCAGGATTCCGACATCGACGCCAAACTGAACAGCGAGCGAAAGTTTGATCCCGATATTTGGATTGTTGAAATTGAAGATGCGAAAGGCTGCCATCGCCTAGCGTTGGCAAAGACCTAACACAATTTCGATTAGGCGGTCTTTTTAGCGCCTTCTTGATGTCGGCGGATTGCTTCATTTGCAATGTCGATAGCTCTTCGGCCTTCCAACCCACTGCGGTCGTATTGTGGCTGATGCCCAGTGCGAGTGGTGTTTGATGGAACAGGCTTTTGCTCGCCGGCAAGGCGCCTCAGGAACGCAACTTCCCAATCATTTATGCGCTTACGGCATGCTTCTGGATCGAGACGATCAAACTGTTCAATTTGTTGTTGAACACTGGTAACGCTGCGATTATGCATTCCGTTACTGGCATTAAGCACTTCGCGGGCGACATCACCTGGCATCCGGAGCGCGCGTAACGCTGCTGCTAACGCAAAACCGTCGGGGTTTTGAAGCAGGTGCTCGGAGAATTCCCGCGTAACATTCAAATGAGATGCAAGAAGGGTTCGAAGTGTATGGCTATCTGAACGCTTTGCAGCAAGCGACACAACATTCGCCATTCGGCGAGAAATTTGTAGTGGGAGCGCATTTCTCAGCTGCTCAACCGTATAGCGCGGTGTTTGCGCTGTTGGCGTTGGCTTTGACGTCATCGGCGCTGTTCTATCAGCAGCCTTTGCGCGTTTTAGTGCCTTCATAACTTTATCCGGTGTTTGGTCTTTTGGGCTCAGCATGGTTATCAAATCTTGTCGCGTTGGTTCATCGGCGTTTGGCAATAGATTGAGCATAAGTTCTTGGAATTGCTCTGTTTCCCAATGATTTGGCGCAGGATTCTGCAAAAATAACGTGGCCAGTGCACGCAAAAGGGCGGGCGTTGATTGCCTGCCAGCCTTCACCGATAACGTGTGGAATTCACCACTGTTTTCGCTGTCCGCCGAAATATGGCGGCTGGTCTCAATTTTTAAATTTTTCATTGACCGTACACACAACAAATTCGGTCTGGTTCACGAAGTATAAATGTCGCAGGAATTCGTTAGCAGACTGTTAACCTCAACGAAGCTATTGCTATATTGTCGAAACCGCTCCGGGGCAGTTCGGGCGTTTATCCACTCCGGTTTGACATTAACAAACAACGGAGTTTGATCATGGGACAGGTCCTCACCTTCCCGGCACTCAAAAAAGCAAACAAAAGTGTTAAAAAAAGCGCCGCAAGAAGCGCGTCCAACAAGATTGACAATGTGTTGCTCTTTAATGGTGTCTTTGTTGAATATCACGATAAACCAGTGGTCCATAAACGCACGCGCTCATTGAAGTGGGTCTCAGATACCCAAACGACGCCGCGCAGAGGACAGCATTAGCAACCTGCGGAAAACTATCTAAGTATGAGAATTTGTTTCAATCTTTCTTCGATCGCTTCGGCAGTCCTATTATCTGCATCTCTATGTGCGCCTTTGGCTGCGGCGGATTTTGGCCGTGGCGAGAGCAGGTTCGAAAGCAAATTTCTGAACAACCGTGTGTTTCCTTTGGTTGGGAGTTTCTCTGCTCGGTTTCGCAAGGCACCGGTTTCTCATTTTAACCTGACTGATGAGGAAAAATTGCTACGCCAGCAGGCTCAGCACCTCATCGCGCCGCCACATGCGCGCGACTGGTTTCATCAAATCGCAGCAAGAGTACAAAGATATCGCGTCACGGCGCCAATCGATCCACACCTCAGTCCAGATGCATATTACGCCTATTTACGTTCAGACCGTTTTCGCTCCACCGCAGGACGGTACAACCGACTCAGCGCGGATATGGCGGCAGACGCTGCATTGCTGCATCCGTTCTTTAGCCGCGCGGCGCATGTGATGGCCAGCGACACAATGCGCCTGCGCGCGGTAGGTGTGTACGATGGCAGCGATCCAAACCCGCCAGTTTATCAACGACCAATCATCCGGCAAAACCGTTCGCTGGCTGCCGAAGCACAAGCGCGTGTGTATGAGAACAAGGAAATTATCGACTGGGTCGAACGTGCGGTGGCTTTTAGGATCGAGAGTTACCGACGTGCAATTTCTCGATTGGTCATTGAAGAGCCAACAAGCCGCGCTGGCCGAGCCGACGGTGAGTTACAGCAGCTTGAGTTCATGTATGACAAGGCTCGGCTTGCGCACCTTTCCAACGGGTCCGATGGGCAGGAAATTCGGAAATCTCGTTATATGAGATCCAAGGAAGAAAACGCGTTTGATCCTATGCCAGACGTGGTTCCACAAAAATAATTGGTTCGTAATCAGCTTTGTTGAAACGGCGCGCAGGAAAGTGTGCTTTGAAGCTTCTCAATATCTTCTGGCAAAGATCTGACATGCTGTTTGTAAGCGCGAAATAGCATTGCAGCATCTTCAATATCAGTCTCAACAAGTTGCAAATTATCCAGACTAGCGCTGTTATTTGCACGCATGCTCGCCACTTGCTGTGGCGTCGTCACCAATACGTTCATCGGTCTGCCAGCGTTCACTTGCTCATTGGTGCTGAAGAAACTGATGCCGCCAGCACTGAATAAATTTAGCGTCCAAAACCCCTCCAGACCCTCGCTACGCAAAAGGACCGGCCCTGTCCGTAGATGGAAACGGCAGATCGCATGGGAAAATTGCGGGTCCAGATCCTGCATCGGAACACTCGTTATAATCTCTTCTTCTTCGCTGTCGATCTCTGGCTCTTCGGCAAATTCGTTTGGCATCATCGGTCTAGCGGGAATTGCGACAAAGGGCTCCAGAGGCAATGCCAAGGTCTCCCAAGCATCACTGGCGGACAGACGCGGCGCAAACAACAAAATACCAATATGAATGATTGCAGCCAGAAATAGACCGATCAAGAAAGTAGTAAAGAACGATGTGTTCGTCATAGACAATTGACCTTTGATACGGTCGGGAAGCCGACTTCACTAAGAGACGTATCTGATGACAAACTGGCGCCATATAACCGCAAGGTAAGAAGAAAGCTCTGATCCTGATCACGGCCATCGATGGGAACTTCATCGCTTAGTGTGTATGGGTCATCTGGAAGATCGCCGAGCGATATCCAGTTTCCGGGCTGCACATCTCTTGAGAGCCAGATGTCAAATCCACCTTCGAGCGTTCGCAACAACTGATTTGAAGCTATGCCATAGCGCAAGGAGGGATTTGGCAGGATTCGTCCGATATCGTCGCTTACGCTCAGCGTCCACAATTGCGACCGGGGCACATCGCCCGTCACATGGTACAGGCAATTTCGCGCAAGTTTATCTCCCGCACTATCCCTATAGGTCTTCAGCAAAATTCCTTCGCTGGTTCCCAATGGCACGGTGCCATTACGTGCAGTGTGTGCCTGTAAGTAAGGATTAGCCGTATTTTCTTGTGAGCCAAGCCCCAAACTGGGCCAACCAATCCAAAGGTCATGTTTGGTTGTCCCGAGCGGTGCATTTGCTCTCAAGAAGAAATCTGTTGAGCCGAGCCCAAGAACAACCGCCAAGCCCATAGCGAGGCTGATGCGAGACAGAGAACTCATAAACTAGCCTGCCTGATCAGAAAGAAATGCGTCGTCTAAGCCGGCACTGTCTGCACCTGTATCAGTCAACGGTGTCTCTTCTGGCGCTGTATCATCACTTCCAACCTGAACTTGAATGCCTTCACCACCAAGCAGCAGATGAATACGTTGGAGCGCGAGAGCCGTTGCCGGCGACAGACGCGTCGATGGTTCACCATCAACATCTGCAGCAGCAATAGTTGTTTCAGAACCTGGTGTCTCAAGTGCCTTTGCTTTCGCAATCAACGCTTCAGCAACCGGAAGATCAACGCCGGGCATAGGCAAAACTGGTTTGCCTTTGTGAGCCAAAGTCATGATTTGCTGCCATGTCATGGCTGGCAGGTTACCACCGGTCAGCCGATTGGTAGGCGCATAGTCATCATTGCCATACCATACAGCGGTGGTGAAATTGCCGGTGTAGCCAACAAACCAAGCATCGCGATAGGCTTGCGTTGTGCCTGTTTTTCCTGCTGCACTCACGCCTTCGACCTGCGACCGGCGACCGGTGCCGCGTGTTGTTACCAAATGCAAGATACCGTTCATATCTGCGACAGCTTGTTCAGGCAGGACGCGTTTTGGTGTCGCTTGGGCATCACGCTCATAAAGAGTTTTACCGCTGGTGCCTTCAATTTTTAGAACCGTATATGGCCGGGCCTCAAAGCCACCATTTGCCAATGTGGCGTAACTGGCAGCCATGTCGATAACACGCACTTCCGAAACGCCAAGCGGCATAGGTGAGGAGATTGGCAAATCGGTCGTTAATCCCATAGCGCGGGCTACATCCACAATTATTTGGCGGCCAATTTTGTTTGCCAAGCGAATGGGGACAGTATTGATCGATTTCATCAAAGCCGTAGTAAGTGTCACGCGGCCAGCATATTTTCGATTGTAGTTCTTGGGTTGCCAATTGCCCATTCGAATGGGTGTATCAGGAACAATACTCTTTGGCGTAAAGCCGTTCATCATTGCTGCTGTGTAGACAAAAGTTTTGAAAGAAGACCCAGGTTGGCGCAATGCATCCGTAGCACGGTTAAACTGGCTCTCTCCGTAGTCACGACCGCCAACAATTGCCAGCACACGACCATCGTTTTCCATCGTTACGAGTGCTGCCTGGGAAACGCCTTTGATATCACCATTTTCACGCAGCATGGTGCTGACGTTCTCTGTTGCAAATTTCTGCAGTTTCGGATCGTAACTCAATGTCACATTGAGAACTTGCTCTGGTCCTGGCGCAATGCGTTTGATCTCTTCAAACGCCCAGTCGAGATAAAAGTTCGCAAATCCTTCTTCACTGCGGTCAACTGGCGTTGCTGGGTTTTGGCGCGCCGCGATCACTTGGCCTTCTGTGTAAAAGCCGGCTTGAACCAAATTGGTCAGAACCTCGTTTGCGCGTGCGCGTGAACGGGGAAGGTTGACGTGGGGAGCGTAGCTGGTTGGCGCTTTAAAGAGGCCTGCCATCATAGCGGCTTCAGCCATGGTTACGTCTTTTACGGATTTCCCAAAGTAGTGTCGTGCCGCAGCGCCCACCCCAAAGGTGCCCGCACCCATATAGGCGCGGTCCAAATACAGTTTCAGAATTTCGCGCTTGGTAAAGTTCAATTCCAGCCAAAGCGCCAGAAACGCTTCGTTGATTTTACGTTGCAGTGTCCGCTCATTCGACAGGAATAGATTTTTCGCCAATTGTTGCGTGATAGACGAGCCACCTTGCACCACGCCGCCAGCGCGCACATTTTCCACCATGGCACGGGCGGTACCCAATATATCAATGCCGAAATGGCTAAAGAAACGTCGGTCTTCGGTGGCAAGCGCAGATTTAACAAGATGCTCCGGCAATTCTTCTAATGGCACGGCGTCGTCGAGCAATATGCCCCGGCGGCCAACCAGATTTCCTGCCTGGTCAAAAAAGGTCACGGAGTATTCGTCTTGTGCTTTCCAGTTGCCCTTAGTTTCTTCAAACGCGGGAAGTCCCAGCGTTAGCATAAACACCAAGCCAACCAATCCCATTGTAAGGGCCTCAGAAACCAGCTCGTTGGTTGTACGAGCAAAACCGCGAAGCTTAAATTTCTGAAAAAGCCGACGCACGCCTCGGTAGAACCGGCCAAATGATGTCAAACCTGCATGGATATATGCTTCCAGCCAAGCATCGACCTCACGATAAGTCAGCTTGGGCAGCGGTTTCTTCCGATTAATGAAAGGGTCCTGCATAGGCCGTAGCTTTCCGATCCTGGCATAAATGCCTGATTAAAACTGCACAAAATCGCCGGCACACGTGGTCTTCACTGGCTGCCAAATAGCACGAGGCAGCATTTGATTTTGCTGAGATAAAGGTAAACCACATGTGGCTAAACCATGACAAGTATTTCAATGGCGGAATTGAGGCTTTCCTTCCAAATTGTAATAAGAACAGTGCTTGGTGTTGCGCACCTGCTGCAGCAGGCCCTTGGAATTGCATATGACGGGCGGATTTGAGTGGCTGGATGTTTCATGCAAGAAGGCTGCGAGATTCAAATTTAGCCAGAGACACCATGTCTGATTCGCCATCTAATTCTGACCCCAGCAAACCTGGTCAAAATCCAT
>JBGCFS010000080.1:0-47176 GCA_045107035.1 Hyphomicrobiales bacterium | reverse complement strand
GCGCATTGGAGTGACACCACCCGATGAGCACTTCGCGGATTTGCTTAGATTGAGCGGAAAGCCGATCGTTCCTGTTGCCAATAAGGCTGAGGGAAAGAAAGGCGAGTCTGGCTTTTACGAAATGTATAGTCTTGGCTTTGGCGAACCGGTGCCACTTTCTGCCGAGCATGGCGAGGGTATGGCTGATCTTTATCAGGCCATTCGTATCATTTCGGAAGCTGACAAACCGGAAGAACCGGAGTTCGAACCGTTCCCAGACGATGACGCAGTATTGGAAGTCATCGACGACTCTTTCGACCCTGATGCGCCTGCTGAAGAACGACCACGTGGGCCGCTTCAATTGGCCGTGGTAGGACGGCCGAATGTTGGAAAATCCACTTTTATCAATCACTTGCTTGGTGAAGAGCGTCTTCTGACAGGACCAGAAGCTGGAATTACGCGAGATACAATTTCGGTGGACTGGGTTTGGCAAGACAACGAGATTAGGCTTTTTGACACTGCAGGAATGCGGCGAAAAGCAAAGGTGCAAGAGAAGCTGGAACGGCTTTCAGTAACTGATAGTTTGCGAGCAATCCAATTTGCGCAAATCGTTGTGGTCATGCTGGATGCAACTATGCCGTTTGAGAAGCAAGATCTGCAGATAGCAGCCCTGATCGCGAGAGAAGGTCGTGGGTGTGTGATTGCTTTGAACAAATGGGATCTCATTGAAGATCCAGATGAGACGCTCAAAGAGCTACGTTTAGAGGCAACACGTTTGTTGCCGCAAATGCGCGGCGTTCCGGTGGTTCCAATTTCTGGTCTTGCCGGGAATGGTATTGATAAACTCATGAAAGCGGTCTTTGACGTTTATAAAACCTGGAATGCCCGAATTTCCACGGCACGTCTTAACCGCTGGCTGGATGGAATACTAAATCACCATCCGCCACCCGCAGTCAGCGGCCGTCGCATTAAGTTGCGATATATGACCCAGGCCAAAACGCGACCACCAACGTTTTTCATATCGTGCTCAAGACCAGATGCGTTGCCAGCTGCCTATGAAAGGTATTTGATCAATGCGCTACGAGATGATTTTGGTCTTTTGGGAATTCCGCTTAGGCTTATGATGCGCAAAGCTGACAATCCTTATGCGGGAAGAGCCAAGCGAAAGTCTTAAACTGACATAATAGCGTAAATTTAACACCAGAGGCGCATCATGAGTATAGAGTTTGTTGTGACGTCTCTGGTCGTGATTTTACTGCCGGGAACTGGTGTTCTTTATACGCTAGCTGCAGGGCTAGGGCAGGGCATGCGCGCAGTTGGTTGGGCTGCTTTCGGTTGTACGTTGAGTATTGTTCCGCATTTGATAGCCAGCATCGTTGGTTTGGCCGCCTTGCTTCATACCAGTGCATTGGCCTTCCAGCTCATAAAATATCTCGGTGTTCTGTATCTTTTCTACATGTCATGGTCGCTATTACGTGATGGCGGTGCACTCAATGTATCTGAAGAACGTCGGAAATTTGCGCCAAGTCGGATTGTTCTTAACGGCATTCTTGTAAATGTCTTGAGTCCGAAGCTTTCTTTGTTTTTCTTAGCGTTTCTGCCGCAATTTGTACCAACCAGCGTGGCGTCTCCCACAGCTGAATTGTCTATTTTAGCTTTTGCATTTATGGCGATAACGTTCGTTGTATTTCTAATTTACGGTGCCTGTGCGGCCTTAGCACGGGACTATGTTATTTCGCGACCAAAGGTGATGCTGTGGCTACGGCGTTCATTTGCGGGCGCATTTGGGCTGCTGGGTTTGAAGTTGGCTTTATCTGAAAAATAGCTCAATTGTAGTGCTTACGAACTTCAATTGGTGTTTCACCAAATTGCTTTGAAAAAGCGCGGCTGAGGGCCTCACTCGACCGATAACCGTATCTGCGCGCTGTTTCCTGAATACGGGAACCGCCACCTATATCCTGCCGAGCGAGAATGAGACGCCAACGGCGCAGATATCCAATTGGGGTCTCTCCCACAATTGTTTGAAAGAGTTCTGCAAACCTGCTCAACGACAATCCCGCAATTTCTGCAAGATCCTGATTGCGCCATTGTTTCCCGGGGTGCTCATGGATTGCAACTATAGCCCGGCTCAAACGCGGATCTGACAATCCACCAAATAGTCCAACTTTGGCATCTCCACGCTCAATTTGAAGACGCATCATACGTACGATTAAAACTTCGCCAAGGCGATTAAGCACTGATTCCGAACCACAACGTTGAGCTTCGTTTTCGGATTGTAGAAGCAGCACCAATGATGCGGCTTGTGGATCGGTTGTCAAATCAAGCTCGAGAGTCTCCGGCAAGGCCTGAAACAAAGGATTGGTGCCGCCTCCCCAATCTACCTGCGCACTGAACATTGGTTTATCGGAAATTCGTAGCTTGATTGCCTGCTCCCCAGATGGAGATAGGATAACCGAGCTTGGTAACTCGGATTCCCTGTCGGCTGAAATGAATAGATGTCCTGTTGCCCAATCGCTTGGCGAGACTTGTAATTTGAATCGGCCCATTAGTGATGACAGGCGATCAATTTGACTCATTCCCGGTCTTTCAATCAATTAATTCCAATTTTTCATACAGATATTCTTGTTATGCTACAGATAACTTATCCAAACCCAAAGGGAAAGACATGTTAATTCCACGTCAAAAAACGCCGGATTTGAATGTATCAACGCTTGATCACGGTATGTTTGATCTTGCTAAGGAGACATCCAAAGTTGGAACGGTGATTTGTTTTTATAGAGGCCTTCACTGCCCGATTTGCGCGAACTACCTGACTGAGCTGGAAAAGCGCGTTCCAGAGTTCGCCGAACGCGGTGTCGGAGTTATTGCTCTTAGTACCGATGGCCAAGAGCGCACACGCGACATGGCTGATAAAATTTCAGCCAAACAATTGCGGTTTGGATATGATCTTAGTCTTGAAAAAGCACGTGAGTGGGGACTTTATATATCCACATCACGCGGCAAGACTTCAATTGGGATTGAAGAGCCAGCCCTGTTCGCAGAGCCTGGTTTATTCATGGTGACGCCTCAGCAAACGCTTTATTATGGCTCCACCCAAACAATGCCATTTGTAAGACCCCACTTTTCGGAGTTGGTATCTGCTTTGGATTTTGCAATTGCAAATGACTATCCAGCTCGCGGTGAATACACTGGCGCTGTCTAGTTTTAAGACGCTAACCTATACAGAAGGCTGTGCTTCACTGACGAATGTGAGGCACAGTCTTAATATCTGTTTTGCATTGATACCGGCCATCTGCTTGCCGCCCTCTATCAGATATGACAGCATCTTTTGAGCAATTGGGGGAGCAAGAGATTCGGACGATCGGTGTTGCAGCAACACTGATCTGTTGCTCGTCCCTTTAATATTTGCCCGTTAAGGGTAGGGGAAATTGATGGAACACTATCATTTAATTGTCATTGGCAGTGGACCAGCTGGGCGTCGTGCAGCGATTCAGGCTGCAAAATTGGGTAAAGACGTTCTTGTTGTAGAACGTGGCCGCCGAGTTGGTGGTGTGTCTGTGCACACAGGCACTATTCCATCAAAGACCTTGCGTGAAACCGCATTGAACCTTTCTGGTTGGAGAGAGCGCGGCTTTTACGGTCGATCTTACAGGGTAAAGCAGGATATTACCGCTGACGATTTGCGGACGAGGCTCCACATTACGCTTGGTCACGAAGTTGAGGTTCTGGAGCATCAATTCGCGCGAAATCAGGTAACTACGATTTCAGGCGAAGCTAAATTTGTGGATGCGAAAATAATTGAAGTCACCGGCGAAGAGGGTGAAGTCTTTCAGTTTTCGACAGACTTTGTGCTTCTTGCTGTTGGAACAGTTCCATTTAAACCCGATTATGTTCCTTTTGATGGCGTGTCAGTGTTTGATAGCGACAGCATTCTTGAGCTTGGTAAATTACCGAGGTCTATGGCGGTCATTGGTGCTGGCGTGATTGGTATTGAATACGCCACCATCTTTAGTTCACTTGATGTACACGTCACACTGATTGAACCCAGAGATACAATGCTGGATTTCATCGATCGAGAGTTGGTGAGCGATCTTACTTACCAACTTCGAGATCGTGGAGTCGTTCTTCGTTTTGGCAGCAAAGTTGAAAAAGTCGTCAAAAGAGATGGTGGAGGTTGTTCCGTCGAGTTGGAAGGCGGACGCACCATAAATTCAGATACAGTATTGTTTGCAGCTGGGCGAATGGGCGCGACACCAAGTTTGAATTTGCACGCCGCCGGCTTGGAGTGTGACCACAGAGGGCGTTTGTCCGTTGATGCAAAGACATTTCAAACCTCGGTCCCACATATTTATGCAGCGGGCGATGTCATTGGATTTCCGAGCCTTGCATCGACTTCAATGGAACAAGGTCGGATCGCAGCATGCCATGCACTAGGTGTCGATGCGCATGCGCCACCGGAGTTTTTCCCATACGGCATTTACTCAGTGCCAGAGATTTCTACGGTCGGACTGACTGAAGAGGAAGTCAAAGAGCGTGGCATTTCATATGAAGTAGGTATTGCGCGTTTCCGTGAAACCTCACGCGGCCACATTATGGGGCTGGATTCAGGTTTGCTTAAAATGATTTTCTCTTTGAAAACCAGACGCTTGCTTGGATGTCATATTGTGGGTGAGGGAGCGACCGAACTTATTCACATCGGTCAAGCTGTCCTGAACTTGCAAGGTACACTGGACTATTTTGTTGAAAATACGTTCAACTATCCAACTCTTGCTGAAGCTTATAAAATTGCAGCATTGGATGCTTGGAACAGAATGCAACCCAGATAACTAAAGAAGGCGCATTAAATTTGGGTATTTGCAGATATTAGTTTTGCCGACGCCGTGCTAACGAAAAGGCACAGCGTCGGCAAAAGTTATGCAGTTAGGCCATTGCACGGGATGCTTCGGAAACTTCCTGCGTCGCATCTTTAGCCGTTTGTGCAGAGGTTGAAATCTCGTTTACACTGACGTTGATTGTTTCGACACCTTGCGATGCTCTTTGCATAGTGCCCGCAATTTCACTCGTCACTGTTGATTGTTCTTCTACTGCCGCAGCAATTGCGGTTGAGATCTCATTGATTTTAGAAATCGTAGTTGAAATAACTTCCAAGGCGGCAACCGCTTCACCAGTAGAGCTTTGAACGCCTGTGATGTGGGTACCAATATCTTCCGTTGCTTTTGAAGTCTGAGTTGCCAGGTTTTTAACCTCTGCAGCAACCACAGCAAAACCTTTACCTGCTTCGCCAGCGCGCGCAGCTTCGATTGTAGCGTTTAGGGCCAAGAGGTTTGTTTGTTCAGCAATGGAATTAATCAGCTCGATAACTGCACCAATCTTTTGACCGGCATCAGATAGTCCGACGACAATCGTGTTTGTTTTGTCAGCCTGTGTCACCGCTTCTTCAGAAATTTCTTGGGCCATTTTTACTTGTTGGCTGATTTCGCTAACAGAAGCTGCCATTTCTTCAGTGGCAGAAGCAACCGTTTGAACATTTTGAGATGCACCATCGGACGCTTCTTTTGCTTCCATTGATTGGAGATTTGTTCTCTCAATTGCGCTCAAAATGCCTTGAATTCCTTGATCAACTTCTTGTTGGCCCGTCGCACGGCGAAGACGATCTTCGACAACCGATGTAATATCAGTAGCAAATTTGACGACTTTGAATGGCTTTCCGTTCATGTCATAGATTGGGTTATATGATGCTTGAATCCAGATATCGGTACCATCTTTTTTGATGCGTCGATATTCTGCAGCCTGATATTCACCTCGGGCGAGAGATTCCCAAAACAGTGTGTATTCTGGCTGTGCAGCCTCTACTGGATCACAAAAAATTCGATGATGCTGCCCTTGAATTTCATTGAGTTGGTATCCGAGACCGGCGAGAAAATTTTCGTTGGCCTCGATAATTGTGCCATCCAAATTGAATGCGATTACCGCTTGGGATTTGCCGATCGCTTCTAATTGCCCCGCAGCATCAGCGGACGCCAATTTTTTCTCAGTTATGTCGGAAGCAAACTTGACGACTTTGTAAGGCTTGCCTCTGGAGTTAAAAATTGGGTTGTATGAAGCTTCGATCCAGATTTCTTTGCCATCTTTGCTAACACGACAAAATTCCCGCGCTTGAAATGTGCCTTCGGCCAAATCATTCCAGAATTGAGTATACGCTGGAGCATTCCGCTCTTCTTCTTTGACAAACATGCCATGATGTTGTCCTACAATTTCTGACAACTCATATCCCAGCGCAGAGAGAAAATTCTCATTTGCGGATTTGATTGTACCATCAAGGTCAAATTCAATAATTGCTTGCGATTTATCCAGTGCCGCAAATTTTGCCTTCAAGTCTGAAGTATTCCCAAACATAGTTCACTCCAATTTCGTGTTAGGCAAAATTTACAATACAATTGTTATTTTTTCGTTATTCGATCCATTTTTTACTCAAATTGAATACATGCAAGGCGCTAACTATATGAATCGGTGATATTTTGGGACGCAAGGCACAGCGGACCCGTAAATGCCCATTCAATTTAGGGGTGAAATCTTGGTCAATTTAAGGGTGTTTTTGATGGGCATTGAAGGTCCAATATGAACTCTCAAAACTAGTAGCGACACTATGCAGCAAAACTGGATATCGTTTTGTCGAAATTTTGGAAATTGCGCGAAGCCGTAAAACAATCTGGAGAGAGGTGAGCATTTCGCCAGCGAGTCTCAAAGGTCCTTTTATCCGAACCGCGCGACTGGGTTTTTAATCCGGAATCATAGCGCCAGGGTTAAACAGGCCGTTGGGGTCTAGCGATGCTTTAACATGGCGCATCATGCTCAGCTCAATTTCAGATTTGATGCTTGGCATCAACTTCGCCTTGAGCCTGCCAATTCCGTGTTCTGCTGAAACGGAACCATTGTAGCTTTGCACTATGCCATGAACGATTTCGTTGATCCTGTCCCACTGAGCTAGGAACTCATCTTTGTCTGCGCCAATGGGTTGGCTGATGTTGAAGTGAATATTGCCGTCGCCAAGATGACCAAACGGAACTGGTCTGCAGTCAGGGAGGGCGGCTTTCACGGCCTCACTTGCTTCAATGATGAAGTCAGGCATGTCAGAAACGGGTACAGACACATCATGTTTGATAGACCCGCCTTCGAATTTCTGGACCTCAGACATGCCGTGGCGCAAGCGCCAAAAATCATCCCGTTGTTTATTGGATTGCGCAAGCGCTGCATCACGTACATGGCCGTCTTTAAATGCAGTTTCAAACAGTTCCGCCATCAACGTCTCGGCTTCTTCTTCAGAGCGGCCGCTTGATATCTCAACCAGCGCATACCAAGCGTATTTCTCATTTATTGGATCGCGGGCGCCTTCCAAATGGGTTGTTGTATAGTCCAGCCCAATGCGCGGTATTAATTCGAAACCAGTTAGATTGCCACCGGCCAAGCCTTGACCGATGTTAAGCGTAGCAAGCGCTGCGTGTGGTGAATCAAACGCCATGAATGCCACTTGGCGACCACGCGGCTTGGGGAACAATTTTATTACAGCCGCGGTCACAATGCCCAGAGTGCCTTCTGCACCGATGAACAATTGTTTCAGATCGTAACCTGTGTTGTTTTTACGCAGAGCGCGAAGCCCGTCCCAAATGCTGCCATCGGCAAGCACAACCTCAAGGCCGAGCACTAAATCGCGCGTGTTTCCGTAAGCGAGAACTCCAGTGCCACCTGCGTTTGTGGATATGTTTCCACCTATTTGACAGGAGCCTTGTGAGCCAAGGGCTAGTGGAAAAAATCGATCTGCCGCACTTGCTTGTGTTTGGATTTTTTCCAGGACCACACCGGCCTCAACTGTCATGAAATTGCCGTCTGAATTGACTTCGCGAATGCCATTGAGCCTTTCTGTAGAAAGGATTACGTGCGTTTTTTCGTCATGGGGCATTTGTCCGCCAACAAGGCCAGTGTTGCCGCCTTGAGGAATGATTTTTAGTCCAAATTTTCCAGCCAGTCGAACTGCGTCCGAAACGCCTTTTGTGGAGCTGGGTCTTAAAACAGCCAGAGCCTTACCTTCATACAGGCCACGCCATTCTCTTAAAAATGGCAAGGTCTCATCAGCCTGCGTTAGAACAGCGTTTTCACCCAATAGGCGTCGGAATTCATCTAACATAGTTTGGATTTCTTTGGGTCTGAGATTTTTGACAATTGCTTGAAGCCGATTGGAGCCTGTGGCATAAGCCGCTTCAAACTAATCCTCAGACTTTGCCCTATGCGGCTACTTGCTTGCAAGAATAATTAAGGACGATTTACATGGCTGAAAGCTCCGCCAATCTTTCTGGTGATATCATGAAAGGTAAAAAAGGTCTCATAATGGGCCTGGCAAATAATCGCTCAATCGCTTGGGGTATTGCAAAAGCTTGCCACGAGCAGGGCGCTGAACTTGCTTTTACATACCAAGGTGACGCACTGAAAAAGCGCGTAGTACCTTTGGCTGAAGAGCTTGGTGGTTTTGTTGCTGGCCATTGTGATGTGACCGAAGCGGAGAGCATCGACAATGTATTCGCTAATATTGAAGAACATTGGGGCAAACTCGACTTTGTTGTTCATGCGATTGCATTTTCCGACAAGGAAGAATTGACGGGCCGTTACGTTGAGACAACCGAGGCGAACTTTCAGAAAACCATGCTGATTTCAGTTTACTCGCTGACTGCTGTCGCTCAGCGTGCCGAGAAACTTTTGACTGATGGCGGATCAATTCTGACGCTGACCTATTACGGCGCAGAGCGTGTCATGCCTCATTACAACGTTATGGGTGTTGCTAAAGCTGGCCTGGAAGCTTCCGTTCGCTATTTGGCTGTAGATCTTGGACCTAAGAAAATTCGCGTCAATGCTCTATCCGCTGGTCCAATCAAAACCTTGGCAGCATCCGGTATTGGCGATTTCCGCTATATTCTGGATTGGAACGAAAACAACTCTCCGCTACGCCAAACTGTCACAACAGACCAAGTTGGGCGCTCGGCGTTCTATCTCTTGTCAGATTTGAGTACAGGGGTGACTGGCGAAGTTCATCACGTTGATTCCGGTTATCATGTTGTTGGTATGAAAGCCGTCGATGCCCCCGACATTGATGTAACCAAGAAGTAGATTTTCAGTGAAACATACAATTTACTTTGTCCGTCACGGTGAGACGGACTGGAATCGCGCTGGCCGGTTTCAGGGACAAATCGATATTCCTTTGAATGATCTTGGACGAGATCAAGCCCGTAGGAACGGTCGATCGTTGAAGCAAAACTTACCAACTTTGGATTTACCTTTTCTAGCAAGCCCAATGAAGCGGACCAGCGAAACCATGGAGCTTTTGCGCGGTGAACTCGGGCTGCCATTGGGCGGTTACGACACGGACGATCGGCTTAAAGAAATCAGCTTCGGTGAATTTGAAGGTCTTACTGGCAAAGAGATTGAAGCCCAGCGGGGCGAAGATAATGCCAAACGTAGCGCCGACAAGTTCAACTTTGCGCCGCCCAAAGGCGAGAGCTATGCGATGCTAACCGAGCGTATTCGTGGCGTGGTCGATGATATCAAGGAAGACATGGTCATCGTTTCCCATGGCGGCGTAAGCCGAGCCTTTCGCGGCCTTTTGTATGGTTTGAGTGAAGTAGAAATTATTGCGCTGGCCACTCCGCAAGATCAGGTCATGAAGTGTATGACCGATAAAGTTATGCTGATCTAACACTTAGTTGGCCATGTTGTTTGACGAGTACCTTTCACTCGCCTAAACACCAAGCCAGCAAGTAATTTTGGTGTTTTTCATGTCTGACAACAGCTTCGGCCATCTTTTCCGTGTAACAACTTGGGGCGAAAGCCATGGACCTGCACTTGGGTGCGTGGTTGATGGATGTCCTCCGAGAATTCCCATTTCTGAAGATATGATTCAGCAATGGATGGAGAAGCGCCGCCCAGGGCAATCTCGTTTTACAACGCAGCGCAAAGAGCCAGATCAGGTCAAGATTTTGTCTGGTGTTTTCCCTGATGAGGAAACCGGTCAATTGATGACGACCGGAACGCCAATTTCTTTGATGATTGAGAATGTCGACCAGCGATCAAAAGATTACTCTGAGATAAAAGAACGCTTTCGTCCCGGCCATGCAGATTATACTTATGACGCGAAATATGGCATTCGCGACTATCGCGGCGGTGGACGTTCGTCTGCGCGTGAAACAGCCGCAAGAGTTGCCGCAGGCGCAATCGCACGCGAAGTGATTAAGCCGATGCTCGTGCGCGGTGCTTTGGTGCAAATCGGAGATATTCACATTGATCGAAACCGCTGGGACTGGGATGAGGTGAACAATAATCCGTTTTTCTGTCCCGACCCAGTCGTTGCCAAAGAATGGGAAACCTACCTGGATAGTATCCGAAAGTCTGGATCTAGCATTGGTGCCGTGATTGAAATTGTCGCGGACAATGTTCCTGTTGGTCTTGGCGCACCGGTTTATGGAAAACTGGATCAGGACATCGCGTCAGCCCTTATGTCGATTAATGCTGTAAAGGGCGTTGAAATTGGTAATGGCTTTGAAGCTGCACGCCTTAACGGCGAAGAAAACGCAGACGAGATGCGTATGAGCCATGACGGGCAGCCAATGTTCCTGTCCAATAAGGCCGGTGGCGTTTTGGGTGGTATTTCATCCGGCGAACCTGTTGTTGCGCGCTTTGCGGTGAAGCCAACATCTTCTATTCTAAACACAAGAAAGAGTATCACTCGATCTGGCGAAGAAGTTGATGTGCGGACAAAGGGCCGTCATGATCCATGTGTTGGCATACGCGCTGTGCCAATTGGTGAAGCGATGATGGCTTGCGTCCTTGCAGATCATCTGTTGCGACATCGTGGACAAGTTGGGTCTTAATAATGAGCGCTGTAAACTTGCGGGTTCGCCAAGCCATTGAAGCGTTCAAAGCCGGCGAAATGATTGTGGTGACCGATGACGATGATCGGGAGAATGAGGGTGATCTCATTGTTGCCGCAAGCCACTGCACAACAGAACAGATGGCATTCATGGTGCGCCATACCAGCGGTATTGTGTGTGCTCCTTTAAGCCGCGAAGAGGCCGCAAGGCTAAATTTGGACCCGATGGTAGCGAATAATGATGCGCCCCATAGCACGGCATTCACCGTGTCAGTGGACTATCGTCATGACACCACCACTGGTATTTCGGCAGCGGAGCGTTGCTCCACAGTGCGCGCATTAGCCAACCCAAATGCTGGCGCAACGGATTTTGTTCGTCCAGGCCATATTTTTCCATTGGTCGCAAAAGAGGGCGGCGTGCTTACGCGCTCCGGCCACACGGAAGCCGCCGTAGACTTGTGTCGTTTATCGGAGTTGCCTCCAATTGGGGTTATCTCTGAACTGGTGAATGATGATGGCACTGTTAAGCGCGGCGATGATGTTGCAGCATTTGCAAGAGAACATAAGCTGAAGCAGGTTTCGGTTGCCGATTTGATTACCTATCGCCAACGCAGAGAAAAGCTTGTCGAACGAGTAGCAGAGCAAGGCATTAAAACGCGTTTTGGTGATGCCCGGGCGATTTCCTACCGCACGCCGTTTGATCCAATGCACCATCTCGCGGTGGTCTTTGGCAATATTCATGATGGCGGTCCTGTGCCAGTGCGATTGCACTTGGAAGACATACTTGGTGATGTTTTTGGAGCCAATGAGATCCTGGCATCTGGGATTGCCTCTATTGCTGACGAAGGCCGAGGCATAGTGGTGTATCTGCGAGAAGGCGGTGCGGGCGTTTCCCAAGGTGAGGATAGAAATTCACGTGGGCCAACCATGTCTTCCGAAGATCTAGAGCAGCACGAGTCTACTTTGGCTCGGGAAGGGGCATGGCGCGAAATTGGTCTGGGTGCCCAGATCTTGAGAGATCTGGATGTTTCGAATATTCGTTTGCTGGCGTCGAAGAAAAGGCACTATGTCGGTTTGGATGCCTTTGGTATCACCATTGATGAAACAGATATCCTAGACGTTTGAAGCTTGCTGTAATGGTTTAAGAACAAGTCTCGACAATATGAAGGCGAAAACGCCGCATACGGCAATTGCTGCAACCATTGGGGTTGCTGATCCATCAAAGAATGGTCCAGCCAGCAGCACCATCACTCCACCTGTCAACATTTGCAGTGTTCCGCCAAGAGATGATGCCAGTCCGGCAATCTCGCCATGATCATCCAAGGCCATAACCATAGTTGTTGGTATGATCAGACCCATGCAAGCATTGGCCAAAAATAGCATGCCGACAATGGCATAGAGCGTGCCAAATCCGGTCAATGTCAGAATCAAAAGTAAGATTGTGAAGAATAAAAATCCGGATACTGCACCAAACACTGTTGTTGCCATGCCAAAGCGTTCGCCAAAGTTGGCGGCAAGCTGAGAAGCTGCAAAAAAGCCGATTGCGTTGATGGCGAAAGCCAGACTGAAGCCAACAGGCGTCAAGCCGAATTGTCCCGTGTAGACAAAAGAGGCGCTTGCCAGAAAGACAAAGAAACTGGCCAAACCAAACCCGCCGATGAAGGTTAGCCCCATGAATTTTATGTCTGTCATGAGAGTCTTTGCGCCTCTCAATAGGTTTCGTAAGTTCACTGGAACACGGTTCTCTTCCTTTAATGTTTCTGGGAGCAAGAACCCTGTCAGGAACAAGCTCGCCACCGCGGCGATGGACAAGATCACAAAGATTGCGCGCCAGCTCCAAACATGAATGACACCGCTGCCGGCCAAAGGCGCGAGCATCGGCGAAACACTAATGACCATCATGATAAGTGCCATTAAGCGAGTTGCTTCTGTGCCAGTGTGCAAATCTCGAATGATTGCACGCGGAATAACCATTGTGACGGCCGCACCCAATCCCTGAAGGAAGCGGAAGGCAGTTAGAGTTTCAATGGTCGATGCAAATGCGCAGCCAAATGAAGCTGCAATGAAAATTACCAACCCAATATATAAAGGTGGCTTGCGACCGACCTGATCGGCCAAAGGCCCATAGACTAGCTGCGCCACTCCAAAAGCAATGAAGTAAGCCGTTAGTGTCATTTGGGCAGCGGCGATGGAACCATCCAAATCTGCCGCGACTATTGGAAGGGCAGGTAAGTACATGTCGATGGCAAAAGGACCTACGGCTGACAGAAGACCAAGTACCGCTGCGGATTTAAGCATTCCGGAGGACATTGTTAGCTCTTTCAAATGGGAAGCATGCAAAAACGGCGCACATGATATGCGCGCCGTTGTAATATAAAATGGGGAAAAGAGCTGTAGTTAACCGGTCACAATGTGCGGTTTGTCAAATTTAGCTCTTGTTTGCGCGCGCCGCAGCAATGCTTTCACGCAGCTGTTCTGCACCAACGGCACCAAACACGACCTGTTTCCCAACAACATAAGAAGGTGTTCCGGTGAGCCCCAGAGCGTCTGCAATAGTGTAAACTTCTTGAATGGTCTCAGCTGCCTGATCGCCCTCAATAGCGGCCTCTAACGCGCCCTGATCAATTCCCAGAGCCATTGCTGTTTTCATGGCTTTCGCCTGATTTGCCTGGCCGGGACTCAGGAGAAGCTGCAGATGAAATGCTTCGTATTTATCGGGAGCAAGCGCATTGACGGCCACACTCACGCGAGCGGCCTCAACGGAATTTTGTCCAAGAACAGGAAACTCTTTGAGAACGATGCGAAGATTCGGATCAGCTTCCATCAAAGTCACCATGTCTTGATGGGCACGTTTGCAGAAACCACAATTGTAATCAAAGAACTCAACCAAAGTTACATCGCCATCAGGGTTGCCCAATACGACCTGATTTTCTGAATTGAATATTTGCTTTTCAAGGCTGCTTAGAGCACCAATCCGAGCAGTTTCCTCAGCCTGCTTTTGCCGCAACTCAAGGACATTCATGGCCTCAGTTATGATCTCTGGGTTTTCCAGCAAATACTCTCGAACAATGTCTTTTATTTCATCGCGCTGAGCGTCAGGAAAGCTTTCTGCAAATGCTGCTGTTGAAAGCGGAAATACAACAAGTGCGGGCGCTAGAATCCGCAGTGAACGGCGAAGGATCTGTTTCATGATAGGGAAAATGTCCTGGCAAAATGAATGTTGTTTGGTATCGGTCGTTCGCACGAATTTCGCGCATGAGAAGTCAGTAATTCTTGGCAATAGTAACTACATTGATCCGGTTAAACAATTATGTTGGCTTTGAAAGTAGGTCAAATGACGAATTTGTCATACAGCCTTGGAGCTCGCGGTTGCTTTGATCATCCACCACATTGGCAATTCTACTTCTTGAACAAAATAAGACAGCGGCTTATTGAAGGAGTTCCGAAAATGATCTGGCAATCCTTCCTGCTTTAACCTCGAAATTGCGGTTTGATGAACAAAAAATCCCTTGAAGAAACTGCCTCCTTAAGAAGTGCTGTTAGCCCCTTTCTGGCCATGGATGTTATGGTTGCAGCAAATGCTCGGGCAGCCGAGGGGAAGTCTGTTCTCCATATGGAAGTTGGAGAGCCGGGTCATACGGCGCCCAAGGCTGTCCGCGATGCTGCAAAATTTGCGATCGACAATGACCGTATCTCATACACGCCAGCACTTGGATTGCTTGCCCTTCGAGAACGCATTGCACAGCATTATCTTGAGACCTATCAAGCTAATGTATCCGCAGATCGAATAGCCATTACAACTGGTTCTTCTGCTGGGTTTATTCTGAGCTTTCTATCGGCATTTGATGTGGGGGATAGAGTTGGGCTTGCAGCTCCTGGGTATCCTGCATATCGCAATGTGCTCAAGGCGCTTGGGTTGGTGCCGGTGGATATTCCGGTGAAAGCTGAAAATCGATATGTCTTGACTGCGGCCGATATTGAGATGGTCCATGAAGACACGCCGCTTAGTGGCATACTGATCGCAAGCCCGGCTAACCCTTCCGGCACTATGATGTTGCCTGAAGATTTTACCGTCTTGCTTGCTGCATGCGAGCGTTTCGGTATTCGCTTTATCTCAGATGAGATTTACCATGGACTTGTTTACGACGGACAGGCGGAAACAGCGCTCAACCATTCGTCATCTGCCATCGTCATCAATTCATTCTCCAAATATTATTGTATGACCGGGTGGCGTATTGGCTGGATGGTCCTTCCCGAAGATCTGGTCAGACCTGTAGAGCGACTGGGGCAATCCCTCTATATATCTGCGCCCTATATTTCTCAGGTTGCGGCAATTGAAGCGTTTGGAGCTGGGTTTGAACTTGATAAAATCAAGGACCAATATGCTCGAAACCGAATAATGCTGCTGGAAGCACTGCCGAAAATGGGCTTTCAGGATTTGCACCCGGTTGATGGGGCTTTTTACGTCTATGGTGATGCGCGACGCTTTACAAATGATGCCGTGGCTTTCTCAAAAACGCTCCTTGAACAAACTGGAGTTGCTGCAACGCCGGGTGTCGATTTCGATCCAGATGGCGGCCAAACAATGATGCGCTTCTCTTTCGCCGGAGATGAGAACACAATCGCTCAAGCTATTTATGCAATGAAGATCTGGTTGGTTGATCAATGAGTGAACTGACTACACCAGTCCTTGCGGGGTTCTTTCTTGGTGGTGGGTTGATTGTCGCAATTGGTGCGCAAAATGCTTTTGTTTTGAGGCTCGGATTACTTCGGCAGCACGTATTTGCGGTTTGTTTGCTGTGTGCGATTTGTGATGCGGTTCTGATTATCTTGGGAATTGCGGGCTTGGGAAGTCTTGTGAGCAATTCGCCATTATTATTGAACATCGCGACATATGGCGGCGCGCTATTTCTTTTTGTTTATGGAGTGATGGCATTTCGCCGCGCATTGTCTCCTGATGCCATGCAAATGGCGCAACAAACAACTATGAGCCTTGGAGTCGCTCTTTCAACGGCTCTAGCGTTCACTTTCCTCAATCCACACGTTTATCTCGATACGGTAGTTCTGGTGGGTAGCATTTCGGCGCAATATTCTGGGCAAGCGCGTGTAGCGTTTGGGATAGGCGCAGTGTCTGCATCAATTGTATGGTTTTTCGCATTGGGATATGGCGCGCGTTTGTTGGCTCCGCTATTTGCCATGCCACGATCCTGGCAAGTGCTTGACGTTCTTATTGGCTGTGTCATGTGGACACTGGCCGCGTCACTGCTGTTTTAGTGGGGTTTGGAAACAGCTTGTTGAGAGGTTGGTTCTGCAAATTTGCTAGGATTTGACATGCTGCAGAGAGTTTGGGCCGCCTGAACGGATTTTATCCCGATAGAGCCATAGCGCTTTGCAATTGCTTCATCTTTGGCGCGGTCAGCTTTGCATTGAAAGCCTTTTGATTTGGTCTGTTGCACGACGCTACTCCTAACTTTCGCGGACTGAACACAACGATCTTAGGAAGTTTGCGCTTTTAAGGTGAATCATTGATTAACCATTTCATTCAAATTTTATTTCACTTTGTCGTTTTAGGGCATCAAAACATTTGGATAACCGTTAAGATTATTTGCGATTAAATCCTTTCGCTGTTAAATTTAACTAGGTTTATGAAATGGGGCAGCGTTTTTGCCATGTCTGCGGTCGATTTTGAGTACAACGGCTTAGTCAAAATGTCGGGGGGCTATCAGGGCGCTTCATTCACACGAATGAGCTCTGCGGATGACCCCAAGACAGAAGTGTCCGGATCCGCGATTTGGGCCCGTAGAACTGCGCCTTTGGCTTTCGCTACAGTTGTATTGGGTGCATTGTTGCATCGTTTCGGTGTGATTCCCGTAGACGAAATGCTTGCTGTTTTGGGGGCAGGGGCTTTTCTTGCATTTCTCGCATTGGGAATGTGCCTAAACAGTTTCATGGAAATCTGGCAGTTGGGTGTGCGCGGCTTCATGCAGTCCGCCTCTGCGTTGTGTATTAGTTTGATTACGCTGGCGCCCTTTTTCGTTGTTGTGGCAGCTCTACTGTATTTGCCAAAGGTAAACGGCGTTACGACCAGTGTCGAAGACCCGCCATTGATGTTGACTGATATTGCATTGGGCCGAACTGACGCTGAGACGCTTGAAGTGCAACAAGCGGCATATCCGGGCATTCAAACACAGGAATTTCCGCTGTCCGCCAGTGCTGTATACGATCTTGCAGTGGGTGTTGCTTCTCGGCAGAGTCTTAAGATTACGTTCGAACTTCCGCCAATTATTGCAGAGGTCGAGCCTAAAGTTGAAGAAGTTATTATCATCGGCATTCCAAAACCGCGCGACAAGCCGATTGTTTTGGACGACGGTTCCGTTATGCGCCGCACAGTTGCTGAGTTCGTAACCAAGGCATCTGAAGAAGGCGTGTTTGAAGCATCTTCGAAGACGCCTATTCTTGGGTTCACAGATGATTTTGTTGTTCGGGTGCGTACTACGGGAGAGCAATCTGCAGTCGTGGATGTTCGCTCAGCATCACGAATTGGTAATCATGATTTGGGTACCAACTCGCGTCGCGTAAAGGCATTCCTGCGCGAGCTTGATCTCACGGTCAAAGCAACAACAGTAAAATAGACCTTAGCTATTTGGACGTCGATTTGAATTGGCTGTTAAGTAGCGGCTGAGAGTCGTCGCAAGATGCGCGTCCTGATTCAATTAAAGCCTCTAAATGCGCCAGCACTGTCATGGCTGCGGCTCCATGAAGCTTCGCAGGGGTCGTTTTATAAAGGACGCCCACTATATCTGCGATGTTGGAGTGTCCATTCACCAATTGTTCCAAGATCGCGGCCTCACGCATTATGCGATGAGTTTTCAGGCCCTTCACGTATGAATGTGCATTGGGAATGGAGTCTCCATGCCCAGGCAAATATAGGCTTTCTGGGCGTTTGATCAGCACTTCCAATGAACGTAAATAGTCGCCCATCGACCCGTCTGGGGGTGCCACTACCGTGGTCGACCAACCCATGACGTGATCTCCGGATACAATCATGTTTGTGCCACGAATGGAAAAGGCGGCATGGTTTGCGGTATGGCCCGGTGTCAGGACAGTTTCTAACTGCCAGTCTGTGCCATCGATCAATGAGCCATTATCTAAAGTGTTGTCTGGATTGAAGGATAGATCAGCACTACGACCAAGTTGTTGCATTTCGTCTTCTGACAGTTTTCGATAGGGCTTGTGCGGCCCCTGAGCAAATACTGGCGCCCCCGTGGCAGCTTTTAGCCGATCAGTCAGTGGCGTGTGGTCCAAATGCGAATGCGTGAGGATGATTGCCTCCACTGGTCGGTCGCCGACGGCCTTCAGCAAGGAGGCCAAATGGCTATCGTCGTCAGGACCCGGATCAATAATAGCCAACGACTTTTCGCCAACGAGATAGGTATTTGTGCCTCGAAAGGTATAGGGGCCGCTATTGGGTGCTGTAATCCGCCCAACCTTGTGTCCCAGATCTATTACTTTGCCGGGTTCAGGATTAAAGGCGGTATTGAACGCAAGAGCCACAGGGCTTCCCTTTGTGAAAAATAATTTGAGGCGCGGCAGATGCAATGTGTCCGCTGCAGATCGTTTAGACGTACCAAGGTCTGAGCCGCAAGACCATTGGAGAAGTTGAGTTGTTGTAAATGGAGAATATGCCTTTATGTGACCGTGTTAAAGTCTGGTCATATTCTCAGTCGCAAAAGATAACCAGATTTTATATTTTCGTGCCTTGCAGTCCTGAAAAGACATCTTTATAGACAGGGGCGAATTCAAGCGTCGGATAAGATCTTGATTCAAGTGTTGGGGCGTGGCCAAGTGGTAAGGCAACGGCTTTTGATGCCGTGTACCGTAGGTTCGAATCCTACCGCCCCAGCCACAATTTCCTAGTATAGCCGATTTTGCAGAAAGCGCTGATTTAACAGCGTGCTCTTCTCACAGCATTGCGCCCACTAGTGCAATGCTTTTAGTTATTTATGCGCGCAGCTGCGTGACAATAAGCGGCGCGAAATTTCTCTTGGGTGGTCTAGTGTTTCTTCCACGGATCTGGGCTGCGCAGCAGGTTGATTGCTTTTCGCAAAACAGAGATATGGTGTGGTGTGTCGCTTTGCTTTCCGGCAATGCCTATTTCCATGTTCCAGTATTTATTATGCGTCATGAACGGTATTTTGAAGCCCTTCTGTACAGCATTGTTTTCATCGCGTGGCGGCAGGACTGGGATATCCCTTATGCCGGATAGTTTGTTGCTTTCAAGTGACGAGTTGTTTGTTGTGCAAAGGCCGAAGTGGCGGCCAATTGGGCCTGAAACGATATCTCCCCATATGAACCATTTTCGGGGAGAATAGATATTCGTCCACCGTGTGAATCCGAATATCGCGGCATGATGAGGAACGCGTGTATCAATGCCAACTTTTGCTCTTTTGCCCGGCAAATACGTGAAATGATTTTCACCCGTGCGAAGGTCATGTTCCATTTGCGGTGGGCATGTTGGATAGCGCCTTTCTGCTTGAGCCTCCGTTAGTGCTTTCTCATCGTCTGAGATCAAAAACTCAGCATGTGTCAGAGGGGAGCCAAGGGTGATGAAATCGCTCACAATCCAGGGGGAACCGATGGCCTGAAGGTTTTCCAGAGCCGCGCTTTGAGCTTGTTGGAACGTATCGATGTCTAATGTGCCTACATCTAATCGCTGTGAGATCATTTTCTCAAGGGCGTCGATTTGAGCTTCTGCGGCACCCCCCATATTCTTATTCACCAAGCGGTTTATTCGGGCAAACGCCAGGCTTAAAATGTCGTATGCCACAATGGTTCCCAAAGAATGGGAAACCACGATGATGCGGTCATACTCCCTCTTGTTCTTGCTTCTTTCCGCTTTAGGGTCGTCAAGACCATTGTTCACACCCATCAAGGTTTCGAGCAGCTCCACGCCTTTTTCGCGAATTTCTTGTCGGCGAGAGATGTTAAGTGGTGAGGCTTTTGTGTAGCGCACGACATCACCGAAAATTTTGACCAGAACTGTGTTTTTAATCCAGTTGACCAAGGCTGTTGTGGCAAGGCCAAGAACAGCAATGAGAACGGTTATCGCAGCTGGTTGCTCGACGAGCTGAAAAATGCCGGCACTGATGGTAACAATGATCGCAAATAAAATGATGGTCAGAACCCAAAGGGCAATCCAAACATTCAGGACATCTTTTGGTACGTGCTTCGAGGGATTGCGTAGCAGTAAATCTGTGACCCAGGACCATACCTGATCCAGTGTTGTGCCATGAATACGGTGTGCCCAGTAAAACTCGTAAAAATCGGTGCGCCGGCCGTGAATATCAGATTCCGTAGTCATACGGTGCAATTCATGACTTCTGTTGCGGCTATCCGGCTTGCTCCATATGTCATTCCCGTCACGTACGGTATTCAAACCTGGTTCGCGCCTTTTGGGTGGAACCAATGTGTCATCTTTGACCCAAACTGCGTCGGTCAATCCGCGCACGGTTTCCATAGGAACCTGTTCGCCCATGCCGTGAATAACGACCACTGCTTGTTTGAGATTTGGTTTGCGTGCCATGACCTTCATTATCGTCCACTAGCTAATCACTTGTATTTCCAAAGGTACCGTCAGTCGGTGCGGTATTTTTCGTACGTTTTCTGTTCAAGCGATTGGTTAGGTTAAGGTTTTTATTTCCTGATGCTGCTTTCATAACGGACAATGCGTCGTTTAACTTTATCTTGCCGCCATCATTGGCGCCTTGCTCAGTATCAACAGGGCCCGGCGTTGTCTTTTTTCGAAGGGCGCCTATGCGCACTCCAAGAGCTAGGGCCGTCTGAACGATATCCATGACTTCGCTGCCTTGCTGATTGGTCATGAATACATCTCCTGTGGCTGTATCGATGGGCATTTCAATTCGATTGTCCGTATGCAAGCTCGTTCGCGGCGACACTGATTTTTCTTCCGGGATATCGGCTTCATCCAACAGCAAATATTGAAACGTTTTTTGGTCGTACCGTTCTAGGAGCGTGGTCAAAAGAGTTCGAAATTCATCCCATTGATGTGGAGGTATGGTCTGGCATCCCGCGCTGGACGTTGTGGTGTTGCCGCCGCGATGCAAATTGATCCAAAAAATGCCGGTATCCGTACCCTTGTTGTCGCGGATCACAGTGCAAGGTGAATTCTGCCGAAATGCAGGGTAGGGACCGCTTTTACGTTTGTAGCCATGGGGTCCAGGAATATAGCGGACAGCTTGTTGCGACTGTAGCTGAGCGATACCTTTTTTGTATCGCGAAGGATCTGTGTTTCCATTGAAATTATGGACACCGAAAGGCTCGATCACAATGATCGCATCGTCATATAGGCCCCGGTCATTCATCCCCGTTTTTCCAAGGGAGTTTTCATAATAACCCCGAATGGCGAGCACTTTTATCGGCTCGTCGCGATGTTCAGCCGGAACCAGGTGCTCGAACAACTCAACTGTTTGCTGAGAGAGTGCTGCAGATTGGCGCGGACGATAGTTGGGTAACAATCGAGACTTTGGATTGCTAAGCAATTCTACTGTGCTTTCCTCTTCTTCTGTAGCTGGGTGAGATCCCATCAACTTTGAGAGTTCAGCAATGGAGAGATTTGTGGCCTTTGCACCTTTTGTTTGGCGCACCCAGACTGACCGGTCCCCATAGTCACCAGAAGTGAAAATCGAAGCCTCGTGTTTGCGTCGGTTTATGAGGCCGTCTGATTTTTCACCTTGAGCGAATTTCCAGCGGGCCATTTCTTCTGGCACACTATCATATTCACCTGCATTCAGGCGTTTCGTAAGTGTTGCCTTGGCAATGCTGCCGGTGTTGTAATGCCAGGAAACCAGAGCATCAAACTGATGTTGAGTGAGCGGTACATCAACCTCTTTGGTCACGCCCTTTTCAAATTTCGCTAGATCCTGACGAAAGATATTGAAGGCTTCGATGAGGTCTATTCGCATGCCCTTGGAGGGTTTGGGCGCACCAGCTTTTGCTGTGTGTCCGGCACCTATGGTAAGGACTCCATACCCATCGTCATATGTAGTGAGGACCACTTCTTCATAGCTCAGTATGGACGTAACGCCCTTTAGACTAACGTGCATATTTTACCACTGCTCTTTTGAAACAGGCTCCCAATAGATCTATCTTAGGTGGTGTTAATGGGTGCTAGAGTCAACTTAAGTAATGACTGTTTTCAATTGTGTTGGATTTCTGCGCTCTCTTTTGGCTGCATGTTGGCGCTCGTTAAGTGGGAAAACCGGTGGGAACTAAGTTCAGTCAGGTCCAAAACAAAGAATTCGGGAAGCTCAATCAACTTGCTGCATAAATCTAGCAATCAAATGTGCTCAATATTCTTTAATAGTTAGATCAACCGTTCGCCTAAAATGTGGACTTGAGCGCACCATCTTGGCAGAACAGTTTTTTGCAATCGTATGCAAGGATCCACGAGCTTGGGGTTTCGCCAGCAATGTCAAATTTTCAATCACAGAAATCAGTCGTGCGCGCATACTACAAGGAGCTGGATGCCAGCTCTCCTGACTTTACCACTGTGATTTCCCGCTATACCCCTGAAACCTATTTGTGGCGCGGCTTTCATCCTTTTGATGAGCTTCATAGCGCAGAAGAGGTTGCGACCAAATTCTGGCAACCGTTCCGGTCAGCGATGACATCTTTGCAGAGGCGGGAAGATATTTTCTTCGCTGGTGAAAACCGGTTAGAGCCCGACGATAGCGTTTGGGTTGTGTCCATGGGTCATCTGATGGGCTTGTTTGATGCGCCTTGGCTTGGCATTCAACCAACCGGCAAGTTAGCTTTCCTGCGTTACTGCGAATTTCATCGTGTTGAGGGTGAGGCCATTGTTGAAACCGCAATGTATTTCGATATACCACATTTGATGATGCAGGCTGGGCTGGAACCGTTTCCCCCACAAACGGCAGCGCATCTGGTGCAGCCCGGTCCGTTGACCCATGACGGTCTTTTGTACGATGAGCAGCCTTCGGCCAAAGGGGATGCTACCATAGCAACCATCAACGCTATGATTTCAGATCTTGGGCAGTGGCAAAGCAAGCTTTCACTAGAAGACGAGTTGCGCCAAACTTGGGCCGAAGACATGCTTTGGTGGGGACCTGCGGGCATTGGTGCGACCTATACAATTCCACGATATGCCAAGCAGCATTCCGGACCATTTCGGGCGGGCTTTAACGATCGTAGCAAAACCAAACATGTCGCGCGAATTGCAGAAGGAGAATATGGCGGCTTTTTCGGTTGGCCTAATTTTTCTGCGACACCTTCGGGTGGCTTTATGGGAATGCCGTCGACGGGCAAAGCAGGTGAATTTCGAGTGATAGATATTTACCGTAGGGCAGGAGACAAACTGGCCGAAAATTGGATTTTCATCGACCTTCTACATTTTTGGAAAACTCAAGGCCTCGATATATTGGCTCGAATGCAGGAAACGCCCAGAACTTGACGCTCTGTCTCGTGTCAGAGT
Organism: Hyphomicrobiales bacterium; assembly: GCA_045107035.1. GTDB lineage: Bacteria > Pseudomonadota > Alphaproteobacteria > Rhizobiales. Next base: position 23,774 of record JBGCFS010000080.1, on the reverse strand, counting down.
TTAAATTTCTAGAAGCGCGTTTGCCGTATCTTCGTCAGTAATAAGTCCTGTCGCATAACCATTGGCTATAACGGCATGAATGGCCATCGTCTTATTAGGGCCGCCACTTACCAAAATACGCGATGGAATTTGTTTGGATTCCACAGGTGAAACACCAACAATTCTTTCATTTATTTCGTGATCAATGGGTACGCCCTTGTTGTCAATAAATCGCCCGAGGAAATTGCCGATACATCCCGCTGCGCATACACTTTCGTATTCTCCATCGTTCAATACACCAGTTTGGCGCAGACTGGATAAATGTTCTCCGCCAACACTTACGATTGACAGGTCTGCTTGGCGCCCTTGGGTTAAAACTCGCTGCAACACTGGCTGAGAAGCGATCGCTTTTTGTGCGGTTTTGTTGTCACAAATAATAGGACTTGGAAGATAGTAGCACTCGCCGCCAAGTTTCTGGGCCAACATGGTTGTGGCTTCAAAGCGATCAATGCTTGACTTTTGCGACAGTGATCCAATCAGCGGAACTATATGCAAATTACGATAGGAAGCTGGTTCGATGGACGTTGCCAATGAACGAAGTGTATGCCCCCAAGAAAGCGCGACTGTCATATCATCAACAATCATCGGTGCGATCATGCTTGCAGCATAGTGGCCAATAACCTGAGAAAGTGAGAATGTGTCTGTGCTGTCGGAGGGTGTCACCATGACCTGTGACAAGCCATATCTTTCAATAATGCGGCGCTCTAGATCAAGGCGTGAGGACGATGCCACATCGATTTCAATGCGGACCATGCCGCGCTCGCGGGCGGTGGCTATCATGCGGTGCGCCTTAAAGCGTGTTACGCCAAGGCGCTTTGCGACGTCATTTTGCGTAAGGCCTAGAACGTAATACTGATGAGCGGCTCTCGCGAGCCATTCGTCAGTGGTTGGTCTTTCGGTGCCTCTGCTCTTGTCATCAAGTCCGTTCAAAATTGTCCCCTTGCCAGGTACATGTCGCCGTTCGAATTCATGCGGTCATTCACTCCGCTACCGAATGTCCGGTAAGGCTAAAAACTGTTGCATTCTGCGACCTCTCTTTACTGCAGCCATGCGGAAAAAGACACCATCAATTGATAGATCGCCCACATTGGGTAGCGTTATTTACGTTTCTTGTTTGCAATAATGTAGAAGGTTGCAAAAAAGGTTGCAACTTTTTTGTTCTCATGCAAAATAGTTGCAAATAGGGCGATTAACAGCTCAATCAGTTCTAGGAGATGGTATGAACAGTGTTGGGATGAGGGGAGGAGTGCTGTCGGCTGATCGGCCATGGCTCTGGATGGCGCCGCTTATTGCAATGCTGCTGGCATTCACCATCGTGCCTCTTTTCTACAATATTTGGCTGAGTTTCCACGAATACTCCACCTTTGCGCGTGACCTGAAATATGTCGGTTTGGACAATTGGTCGAAGCTGCTTGAAGATGAACGTATGTGGGACGCGTTGGGCGTTACACTGTTTTATTTTGGTGTTGTGCTTCTGATTGAAGTCGTTTTAGGCATGTGCTTAGCGTTGCTTCTTGATGCGGAAGAATTTGGCTTTGGTATTCTTCGCGCGCTTTTAACGCTCACTCTGGTCGTTCCCCCGGCTATTACGGGGATGATGTTCCTTCTTATGGAGGATCCGGAATTTGGCGTCCTGACATTTGTCCTAACTGAATTGGGGCTTTTGGATAAGACACAGCCAATTCTCGCCACGCCGTCTCTCGCTATTTGGGGTGTTATTCTTGCTGATGTCTGGCAGTGGACGCCATTCATGGTTTTAATTTTTCTTGCCGGCCTACGTTCCCTCCCTCCAGAGCCATATGAGGCTGCCATGATCGATGGCGCCTCAGGCTTTCTGGTGTTTCGCCGGATAACGTTACCGCTAATGAGCAAAGTTATTGCTGTTGCGGTGTTAATTCGTGGGATCGATGTGTTCCGAATGTTCGACTACGTGTTTGTGATGACGTCAGGAGGACCCGGAACCGCTACATACACCTTGTCTTTGTATTCATGGCAACAGACCTTCAGCTTTATCAAGTGGGGTTACGGGGCCACTCTGTCTCTTGTCATGCTGGTCGTGATCCTCGTCATCGCCAATCTGTTCATTTGGCTTGCAAAGGTTAGATGGTAATGATGGTTCGCTCCCGCAGATCGCGCGCAATTCGCATCATCTTCGCCTGGGCGTTGGTGGCGCTCTTCTTCTTCCCGATCTACTACTGGACGACCGTTGCGTTTAAAGACGCAAAGGAGATCTTCGATATTCCACCAAATGTCTGGAGCTTTTCTCCGACGTTTAAGAATTTCGAGGAAATTTTCGGCATTTCACTTGGGTTCGGGTTTGGCGATCAAAAGGAAGTTCTGCCCGGCGGCGGTAACTGGACAATGGCGCCGCGCCTTTGGGACTCCATCATTATTGCATTGTTCTCAACAATGCTGGCGATTTTTATCTCCACGCTTGCATCTTACGCCCTCAGTCGCATGCAATTTAAAGGGCGTCATCACTTTGTATCTTGGGTTCTTTCAACCCGCATGATGCCTCCGGTCGCGGTCGCGATTCCAATGTTCTTTATCTACAAAGAGCTTAGCCTTCTTGATACTTACACTGGCGTCATTCTAATTCACGCTTTGATGAATCTTCCATTGGCTGTGTTGATGATGAAGAGCTTCTTCGACGATATTCCAAAGGAAATTGACGAGAGCGCTACGATCGACGGCGCATCGCGCGTGCTAATTTTCAGACGAATTATATTGCCGATGGCGAAGGGTGGCATTGCTGCCACGGCCGTCCTTGTCTTTATCTTTTCGTGGACAGAATTTCTGTTCGTACTGACCCTCACTCAAACCGGTCTTAAGACGGTGCCGGTCGCTGCTTCATCCTTTGTTACATCCACCGGTACTGCGTGGGGCAATATGGCTGCCTTAGGTGCAGCCGCGATGGTGCCAGCATTCATATTCATTCTGCTTGTCCAAAAACAATTGGTTCGCGGACTGACGATGGGCTCACTCAAGCAATAGAGCCAAATCAAACTAACGACCAACTTTCGAAAAACCAATGGGAGGTAAATTATGAAAGATCAAACTAGGAAAGAGCATCTAGCCAAAATTACTGGCGATTATGTTGGGGGCCGCATGAACCGGCGCTCCTTCATTCGCAATGCTTCTCTGCTCGGACTGGGAGCAGGAGCTCTTGGTTCTGGTATCGTGCGACCATTCTTCAATTCCTCAGCGTTTGCGGCGGAAGATCTGCGTCCAAATGAGGAAATCCTCAAATGGGTGAAAGATGTGTCAAGTCCTTTCAAAGGTAGCACCATCAAACTGGCGACGGAATCCACACCGCCATCAAACGCACTTAATACGCAGCTGAAGCAATTCTTTGAGGAAGCTTCTGGCATCAAAGTCGAAATCGAAGTTCTGCCTTTGGAGCAAGTGCTCCAGAAAATGACTTTGGATATTGCCTCGCAGCTTGGCACATATGATCTTTACTATATCGATCAAAGTTGGGCAGCATCGGTTAGCCGTGATGTATTCGATCCGCGTGAGCAGATTGCAGACAATGCAGACCTAGCGATGCCTGGATATGATATCGATGACTTCCTGCCTGCACTGGTAGACGGCATCGCCAAATATGATGATCGCTGGGTTGGTGTTCCTTACGATATTCCAATTTTCATGATGATGTATCGTAAAGATATCTATGAAAAAATGGGTTTCTCTGCGCCAACAACGCTTGAAGAATACTACGAGCAAGCAGCAGCGATCACCACGGAAATGGGGCCGAAAATGTACGGCGCCACAGGTCAGATGAAGTCTGGTCACTATAGTCTGGAGTGTGACTGGACAGCATGGCTTTGGGGTCATGGCGGTTCAATATTTGGCACGGACGGCAAGTTCTCAGGCAATGACGAGCAGGGCCTGGCTGCAATGGAATATTGGGATCGTCTGCATAAAACGATGCCACCAGGGGTAACCGGTTGGACATGGGATGGCCAAGGCCAATCTGTAGCTCAAGGTGTTGCTGCGACCATGATGAGTTGGGGCGAGTTCTTCCCTTACTTTGATGATCCAAGTGCAACGAAAGTTTCCGGTCTTATGGAAGCTGTACGTTGTCCGCAGCCGAAAGCGTTGCGTACTGTTAATGAAACTGGGTTTGGCGAAATTCCGGGTGTTGGCCACCAAGGTGGTTCTTCTCTTGGTGTGTCCCGTAACTCTAAAAACATTGATGCAGCATGGATCTTCATGCAGTGGGCGACATGTGCTGATACACAGGCACTGATCACCACACTGGGTGGTGGCACAGGTCCAACCCGTAACTCTGTTTATGATGATCCGCGTGTGAAAGCGAACAACCGCGTTGGTGCTGGTACGACCCGTCACCTTGATGTTGTGCGTGACACCATCGCAATGGATATGGGCTCTGAGCCGGATCTGCCACAATGGGCAGAATTGGCGAATGACACCATTCCTGTGCGTCTTGGAAAATACTTTGCTGGTGAATATTCCTCTGCCAAAGAAGCCATGGATGATATTGCTCAGGCAGCTGACAAAATCGTTGCTGGTTAATCAACCTAATTTCGGGTGGCGACTTCGGTTGCCACCCATTTTTATATTTAGCGAATGGGCGAAAACAGCTGATTGATTGCTATAGGCAGATCGTGGTGCTGACTTAGTTGATATACGACTGCTCAATTATTGCGCTTACCTTAGAATTCTGGACAATGCCAACACGGCAGAAGCACCAAGAAAGAAAATTATATGTCTACCGTTGAATTCCGAAAAATCGGGAAAAGCTATGGCTCCGTCGAAGTGCTTCGAGACATTGATCTTAACATCAGCGATGGTGAATTTACTGTTCTTTTGGGGCCATCTGGTTGCGGAAAGACCACACTTTTGAGGATGACAGCTGGTCTGGAAACGATTTCAGCCGGTGAAGTTCGCATCGGCGATAAAGTGGTGAATGACATACACCCAAGAGACCGCGATATTGCAATGGTATTCCAGAACTATGCGCTTTATCCAACGATGAAAGTGTCGGAAAACATCGGCTTCAGCCTAGAGGTTGCTGGCCATTCCAAACAGGTAATTCGACAAAAAGTTGAAGAAGCGGCAGCAATGCTAAGCCTAACTGATTATCTGGACAGATACCCAAAAGAGCTATCTGGTGGGCAACGACAGCGTGTTGCTATGGGCCGGGCTATGGTGCGCGATGCGCAGGTGTTTTTGTTCGATGAGCCACTTTCAAACCTAGATGCCAAGCTTCGGGCGCATATGCGTGTTGAAATTCGCCAGCTTCACGATCGGCTTGGTGCTACAACTTTGTATGTGACACACGATCAAATTGAAGCCATGACAATGGCAGATAAAATTGTTTTGATGCAGGGCGGTAACATCGTGCAATCAGGTGCGCCTGATGAGCTTTACGATAGCCCAAGTACAAAATATGTGGCCGAATTTATCGGCTCTCCTGCAATGAACTTCCTGAATGGTGTACTTGAAATTGAAGGCACAGAAGCATTCTTTAGCTCAGGCGATCTAAAGCTGAAGCTATCAGACCAATATGCCAGTTTGGACAATGGACGTAAGATCATTTGTGGTATTCGGCCAACCGATGTTTCCTTGGCAAAAGATGGATCGATATCGGGAACACTCGTAATAGCTGAAAAAACTGGCGCGGATATCCAGCTTCATATGTCTGTACAGGATAATGACTTTAGCGCTGTTGTTTCACGAGACGTGAAATACTCAGCTGGCGATAAAATCACTCTTGCCGTTGAGGCAAACCGCTTGCATATCTTTGATGCGACGACAGAGTTGAGACTTTAAAAGGAAAATTGACGGTGAAATCTCGTTGGTCGGATGCGGATGCGAAAGCATGCGTAACTAAGTATGCTGCCTTGGGTTACAATGAGGATCTGGCGATCCGCACCTACACGACCCAAATTTTGGGTCAGGAACCCAAATTGGTTCTGCACGGCGGTGGCAATACGTCCGTCAAAACACGGATAGCCGACAATCTTGGCAATGAACATGATGCCATTTGCGTTAAGGGATCTGGTTGGGACATGGGAGTCATCGAACCAGCTGGCCTGCCTGCTGTTGAATTAAAGCCTTTGGCTGCACTGGCTTCACGAGACACAATGACGGATGAAGACTTGGTTGCAGCTCAACGACGCATGCTGCTGGACCCATATGCACCAAACCCTTCCATCGAGGCAGTTCTGCACGCTGTTGTGCCGCACAAGCATGTTGATCATACACACGCCAATGCGATCATATCTTTGACGAACCAACCGAATGGTGAAGAGATCATTCGTGAGTTGTTTCCTGACACGACAATTGTTCCTTATGTGATGCCGGGTTTTGTCCTGTCGAAAGTGTGCCAGGATATTTTGAATGACGAACCGAATGCCAAACACATGATCCTCATGAACCATGGCATTTTCACATTCCATGATGATCCACGTCAGGCCTATGACGACATGATATCCATGGTCGATATGGCTGAAAAACGGTTGGAGCAGGGTGATGCCAAACCATTCCCCGGTGCGACTTTGCCGAGCAAGGCGATGGATGTATCAGATATCGCCCCGATCATTCGCGGTGCTTTGGCGCTTGAAACCGCTGAAGAAGGAAAGCCAGACCGTTGGATTCTAGATCATCGGACAAGCGATGAGATTCTACATTTCGTCAATGGAGAGAGCGTTGAGCATTATGCAACTCGTGGTAATGCTGCCCCGGATCACTCCATAAGAATTAAGCGATTTGGGCTTGTTGCGCCTGCGTCTGATGCAAGTGACCCTGACAAGTTTGCTAGTGAATTTCAGAACAGCCTACAGAAATTCAAAGATGACTATGCGCAATATTATGCGCGGAATAACGAACGCGTTGGTGGTGGCATGGTTATGCTCGACCCAGCTCCTCGGATTGTTTATGTGCCTGGCCTTGGACTTTTTGGCGTCGGTAAAACAGCTAAGGAAGCAGGCATCTGTGCTGATATTGCACAGGCCACAGTTAATGTAATTTCACGCGCTGAGGGCATCGGCGAATTTGTAGCTTTGAGTGAAGAGCATCTTTTTGATATCGAATATTGGTCTCTTGAGCAGGCCAAACTTGCAAAAGCAAAAGTTTCCGCGCTCACCCGCCAGGTTGCGGTTGTAACGGGCGCTGCCAGCGGATTGGGCTTTGCCGTCGCTCAAGAGCTTGCAAGCGAAGGTGCAATGGTTGCGCTGTTAGATATCAATGAGGACGCTGTTCAGAAAGCCGCTAAAGAAATCAATGGGCACGCAGTCGTGTGCGATGTGACAGACACGGCTTCTGTCGCTGCTGCGGTTCAATCCGTGGTTACCAAATTTGGCGGCGTCGATATTCTCATTTCTAATGCTGGTGCAGCGTTTCAAGGAAAGCTACTCGAAGTCGATGATGCGTTATTCCAAAGAGCGTTTGATCTAAATTTCTGGGGCCATCACTACATCGCTCGTGCGTGCGTTAAAGTTATGGAAGTCCAAAAGACAGGTGGAGCCTTGGTCTTCAATGTCTCAAAACAGGCTCTGAATCCGGGCCCAGATTTTGGCCCGTATGGGACTTCAAAAGCGGCATTGATGGCACTTATGCGCCAGTATGCGATTGAACATGGGGCGTCTGGAATTACGTCCAATGCGGTCAATGCTGATCGGATACGTACCAATTTGCTGACGGATGATTTTGTTGCGGAGCGCGCGGCATCCCGAGGCATAACCCCAGAAGATTACATGCGCGGCAATTTGGTCAAGCGTGAAGTGACAGCCAAAGATGTTGCAGAAGCATTTGTACATTTGGCAAAGGCCAAGAAAAGTAGTGGCGCAGTGGTGACTGTTGATGGTGGCAATGTTGCTGCCATGGTCCGTTAATCAAAACGAAATTTCTCCTGCCTGTGGTTGTTGGAACAATCACAGGCAGTGTTTTAGCTGGTGCTGCAGACCTTTGAATTCAACGCGTCCTGTCGCTCAAGCAATGCATCCCACTCGCTGCGCGTGGCCAAATTAGCATGCGTCGTTGCGCCATTTTTGCTCATCGATTCTGCCGCATCTTGAAAGCTTGAGAACCACTTTGTGCCTACAGCTGCGCACATAGCAGCTCCCAGAGATGAGGCTTCAAGCGATTTGCTCATCGTTAAGTCCAATCCACAGGCATCTGCAATCATTTGTGTCCAAAGCGCTGACTGGGCCCCACCGCCTACCGCAATAATTTCATTTACAACGATGTCATTTGCACGCATGGCGACAACGCATCTGGCGATTTCTCCGGTAAGGGATTCCAACACCGCACGGTACATGTGGCCCCGCGTGTGAATAGAGCTAAAGCCGTCAAATGACGCGCGCGCATTCATATCCCAATGAGGATTCATGCATCCGGTCAGATAGGGGCAAACAGTTAAACCCTCTGAACCAATAGCTACATTTGAGGCCTCTTCTTCGAGTTCTTTCCAGATGTCCGGATTTGCATTGCCACCAGCGAAATTTTCGACAAACCAATCGACGAAGAAGGTTCCGGCCCTCAATACACCTTCTAGAAAATAACCATCTCCGGTCGGCGAAGTCATGGTCCGCCAGTTCAGATTTATGCGTGGCTCAGCGGACCATGCTCCAGTGATAATGGCTGTTCCAATATTCAGATATATTGTTCCTTCTTTGGCTGCGTTTACGCCCAATCCGGCGCTTTGCCCATCGCCGCCGCCACAAAAGACACTTGTCCCCAATGGCAGGCCCGTAATGTCTGCGGCCGCTTTCGAAATCTGCCCCGCCAATTCGGCGGGTTGTTTAACCTCTGGGAACGCTTTCGAAGTTATCCCTACTGCTTCTAATATCTGTTCCGACCAGGCCATTTTGTTTATATCGAAAATTCCGAATGGGTCGGCACTGGTGCGACTGGCAATATTGTTGCCTGTTAGTTGTTCGCAGACATAGCTATGAACATCTGTGAAAAGATGAACGCTATCAAGAACTTCCGGCATGTTTTCGCGAAGCCACATCAGCCGATAGGCGACAGGCGTTACGTCTTTGGGTTTGCCTGAAATTTTGTGGATTTCACCTTCACCAACTAAGTTATTGAGTGTGTCCACCTGATTAATCGCTCTTGAATCCAACCAAACCATGGCTGGAATCTTAGAGGCACCGGATTCATCCAGAAAACCAACAGTTTCGCGCTGGTTTGATATCGCAAGCCCTACAACCTTACTTGCGTCAATTTGGGCGCTAAGCTCTCGTAATGCTGTTCGTGCAGCATCCCACCAATCAGAAGGGTTTTGCTCAAAATGCCCTTCTTTTGGCGAGCTCATGGGAATGGGTGCGCGACCTTCAGCGACAGCTTCTCCTGATTTGCTCCACGCAATCGCTTTGGCCGATTGAGTGGAAACATCCAAACCAATTACAAATTCATCTTGCATATCAGCCATCGTCTCTTGTGTGTTTCAGGAGTTGCTTTGCCGTTGGCATGTCGGTCACAAAGTGGGTGGCATATCCACTTCGAAGTGTGGCATTTAGTGCCGAAATTTTTTCAGTACCGCCAGATACGATAAGCCGTTTGGGAATGGACTTAACTGTCTCAAGATCTATCGAGACTGTTCGATTGGAAAGGGGGCCACTAACTTCGCTTCCTAGGTGATCGATAAAACGACCAAAAATCACAGATGTAGCGCCCTTTGAAATGTATTCGTCACGCACTCGATCTGTCAGGAATGGTGCGTCGCTAAATTTTGTGTCCGGCAGAAGCTCTCCTACGCCGAAAACCAGGAGGTCAGTTTTCGCCATCAATTCAAATTGCCTCTTGATTGAGGGTTCATTGACAAGGCGCTTACACAGTTCCGGATCAGACAAGAAAGCCGGCGCGTGAAGATTTACACATTTGGCAGACAGTCTGGAGGCAATAAGCGCCGTGCAAAATTCTGGCGCTGTGTCACGGCCATCAATAGAGCTTCCTGCTACTTGAACGACAGTAGCGTTTGGGAATTCTTGTGGCTGCATAGCCTCGCCAAGCGCGTACATGGTGCGCCCAAAGGCGACACCCAGAACACTGTCTTCTTGCAAGAGGGACTGAACCACGTGAGCTCCGGCGCCGGCAATTCGATCACGTGTCACCTGAGGGTCCTGCACTGTGGGGTCTGGCAAAATGTGAACTGCGGTTAAGCCGTAACTCTCACACAGATTATGACCTACACTTTCTCTTTGCAGAATTTCATCTGACAATCGAATTGTAACCAATCCGCGGTTTCGTGCATCGGTCAGATAGTTCGCGACCGTCTGTCTGCTAACGCCAAGTTCAATGGCTATTTCGTTTTGTGTACGCTGTTCAGAATAGTAGAGCCAGGCAGCATAAGCGACCGGATCTCCTGCGTATTCTAGGGGTGTTTTTGCCTTACCCAGCGGCGGATTTGTTTTCATAAACGTATTATATGTCGTGAACTGTGTAAGAGAAACTTCAAAGAATTAGTCCTTGATTGTCATATGCTAATTTAATATAGCATATGCTATTCGAGAGTGAAATAGCTACAATCGAGAGAGATTCCCATTGATGATTACACATGCAGAGCCATTTCGATGGACCGAGTTAATTGATGAAATTTGCAATGGCAGCTGGGTTAACCCTCTGAACGGAAAACAGTTTCCGCCAGCTCCTTTTGAGAAAATCGTTTTCGAGGAAAACCTTTCCGGCAAGGAATTGCAGCTTGTTACTTCGCTGGGCTTCAAACCGCCTTTTGCCCTGGTTTGCGATAAAAGCACCTACGTAGCATTGGGGAAGAGGGTCTCTTCTGAATTGTCTAAGGCGGGGGAAGTCAAAGAGATTATTCTTGATAAGCCTCATGCAGATTTAAAGACGGCTCGTGCATTGGCAAAAGACCTCGAAGGCTACGAATCTGTTATCGCAGTGGGGTCGGGCACAGTAAATGATCTCGCCAAGTATGTGACGGCACAGGACGGGCGTCGTTACTGCGTATTTGCCACTGCGGGATCGATGAATGGCTACACATCCTCCACTGCATCCATGACATTGGATAGTGGATTGAAGGTGTCTTTACCTGCACATGCGCCTGCTGGATTCTTCGTGGATTTGGAGGTTTGTGCATCGGCGCCCACCTATTTGACGGCTGCGGGATTTGGCGATTGTCTTTGTCGCTCTGTCGCCCAGATTGATTGGTGGATGTCCCATCGTGTTCTTGGAACTAAATATCACCATGAGCCTTACCTGATTGAGATTCCGGACGAACTGCGATTGAACCAACATGCTCGTGGTATCAAGTCCGGAGATGTTGAAGCGACTGGGTATCTATTCCGGGTGCTGACATTGTGTGGTTTGGGTATTTCTTTCACTGGGGTCTCACATCACGGCTCTATGGGTGAACACCAGATTTCCCACTATTTGGATTGTTTTGCAGGTGATCGTCATCCCGGCACACTCCATGGACAGCAAGTGGGCGTTGCGACGCTGACGATGGCACGCATTCAACATCAGATTTTGTCTTCAGAAACGCCCCCAGTTGTTTCCGCAACGAAAATTGACTTTGAAGATATGAAACGACGCATGGGCGTAGAAGTCGCCACTCAATGTTTTGAAGAATACAAAATGAAGGCGTTTGATGACGAAGGCGCCAAGGCTTTCAATCAAAAAATCGCTTCTATTTGGCCAGAGCTGCGCGAAGAGTGTTTGGCGATGGCTATTCCAGTTGACCAATTGGAATCGCTACTTCGTATTGCCGGTGGCCCGACAACGGCAAAAGAGCTGGGTTTGCCTGCTGAGCTTTATCAAGAAGCTGTTATGCATGCTCATGAAATGCGCAATAGATTTTCGTTTGTCGATATTGCTTGCGACAGCGGCATTCTGCCCGAGATTGCCGCGCGTGAGGTTTGACGATGAAGCCAATTTCATCTCTAACGCTAGAAACTGCTCAAAACATCAAAGCAGTCTTCGCAGATATTGACGATACGCTTACTACTGACGGTCGTTTACCGGCTGAGGCGTATAAGGCGCTGGAAGATCTTTACAATGCTGGCTTCCTAGTCGCTCCGATTACAGGCCGCCCAGCTGGCTGGTGCGACATGATTGCTCGGTTCTGGCCGGTTCATGGTGTGGTAGGAGAGAACGGCGCATTTTATTTTGCCTACAATGCGGATGACGGAAAAATGATCCGTACTTATGAAGCAGATACGGCGACAAGAATGCGTAATTCGCAGCGTTTAAAACATATAGAAGAGCGCGTTCTTTTAGAGGTTCCGGGCTGTGCAATTTCAGCTGATCAAGCTTACCGCGAAGCAGACTTGGCGGTGGATTTTTGTGAAGACATCCCAGCGCTAAAGGACGAAGACGTTCAAAAAATCAAAGATATCTTTGAAGAAGAAGGTGCTGTTGCCAAGATTTCTTCTATCCATGTGAATGGATGGTACGGCAACTATGACAAGCTTTCCATGTCTCGAAGGCTTTGTTCAGACGTGTTTGGGTTTGATCTCGAAGAGCAACGCGATACTGTTGTTTTTGTTGGCGACAGTCCGAACGATGCACCCATGTTTGGCTTTTTCCCGAATTCATGTGGTGTTGCCAATGTGAAAGATTTTATCGGTCGGATCAATTCAGAACCGGCTTATGTGACTGAAACGCGAGGCGGGCAGGGGTTTGTTGAGGTTGCGGAAAGATTGCTTTCGGCAAAGTGAGTATAAGCGATGCTAACTGCGTCCCCATTTTAGGCAGGTGACATGAACCAAATACAATCTGAACCCAATTCCACTGAATATTCCGCATTGAAATCGGTCTCCGCTGAAATTGGTGTCGATCCAATGTTGATACAGGCGGCAGGTGGCAACACGTCCATCAAAGATGGCAATGTTATGTGGATCAAAGCATCCGGAACCCTGCTTGCCGATGCTTTGGAGAAGGATATTTTTGTTCCGGTTGATCTTGCAGAAATGCGTAAAGCAGTAGCTGCAGGCGAGGCGCGCGCAGATCAACCTGGCGAATTTTTGATTCCTGGTTTCTCGACGTTGAGACCATCAATCGAAACCAGTTTACACGCAGTTTTTGAGCAGAATGTTGTCATTCATGCGCATAGCGTCAATACTTTGGCTCATGCAATTCGATCTGATGCAGAAACACTTCTAGAGACACGTCTTAATGGTTTGAAGTGGGCTTCGGTGCCGTATGCCAAACCGGGTGCAAATTTGGCGCGCGCGGTGACTGACATGTTGGGGAACGGCACGGATGTAATAATTTTGCGCAACCATGGGGTTATTGTGGCTGCGGACACAGTTGGCGCAGCACACGTTTTGCTGCGAGACGTTCATGACAGATTGGCGCTGGATGAAGACCAAAAGTTAACTCCTAATTTGGAGCTGCTGCAAAGCCTTGCCGATGGAGGGAGCTACCAACTCCCAGATTATGAGCCGCTTCATCAACTGGCATTGAAATCTGCGCGATGCAGTCAAGCCAGTGCTGGTAGCCTTTATCCAGATCACGTCATATTCTGTGGAATTGGGGTGGCGGTTATGGAAGAAGGTGAAACGCCACAACAAGTCTCTGAACGCTTAGAGGCGATGGGAATGCCAGCGCCGGTTTTCATGCTGATACCAGGCACAGGCGTTTTGGCTCGATCTGATGCTAGCAGCGGGGCGGTAGCGCTCATGCGGTGTCTCGCCGATGTGCTCATGCGTGTTCCAACTGATGTTCAGTTAGATTACTTAAGCCACGAACAAAACCTTGAGCTGCTCAACTGGGATGCTGAAAAATATCGGCAAGCGCTAAATGCAAGCTGATGCGATCTATATAGGTCTTGATATTGGGACTTCCGGCGCACGTGCCATCGCAATGTCTGACGAAGGTTTTGTGCTCTCGGAAGGCAAGTCAGCGATGCGCGATCATGGCGAAAACCATCGTGACCCTAAGGTTTGGTGGTCGGCGGCGTCATTGGCTTTGAAGAGTGCGCTGAAAGACATGAATGCTTCGAGCGTCGTTGCGATCTGTGTTGATGGTACTTCGGGTACGATGATACCTGTCGATGACCAGCACGAACCTCTCGCTGAGGGGCGCATGTACAACGACCCGTGCTCGGACAACGTGGTTTTGGAGCGAATTGCGAAAAATGCACCCTTGGCAAGTGCGGCGCACGGCTCAACAAGCGGGTTGGCAAAAGCACTTGTGTTTCAGAATACAGCGGATGTTAGCAAAATTGTCCATCAAGCAGACTGGATAGCCGGACGCCTTTGCGGCACTTTTAGCAGCGATGCCAACAACGCTTTGAAAACAGGGTTTGATCCGGTTTCTGGTGCGTGGCCAACATGGATGGCTACAACTGGTTTAAACATGGAATTGCTTCCAGCTGTTCATGCGCCGGGCACGCCTATTGGGAGAATACTGCCACAAATCGCATCAGAGTTTGGGTTGCCTTCAAGTGCTAAAATTGTTGCGGGCACTACGGATGGATGCGCGTCCTTTCTGGCAACGGGCGCTGAGCTACCCGGAGATGGCGTGAGCGCGCTTGGGACGACCCTGACCATAAAGATTCTATCTGAACAGCCAGTTTTTGATCCAGCTTGCGGGATCTATAGTCACTACATACTGGGCAATTGGCTTGCTGGCGGCGCATCCAATACGGGTGGTAATGTCCTTCTGGCACATTTCTCACCAGAGGAAATGGTTGAGCTGTCTGTTGGGATCGATCCGTCAGAGCCTGCCAAATACGACTATTATCCTTTGCTTCAACCCGGTGAGAGGTTTCCAATTTCTGATCCAACATTTCCTCCGCGCATGTCACCAATTCCCAATGACAGAAGCGAGTTTTTGAAAGAGCTTTTTGAAGGTATCGCCGGCGTTGAGGCCTTGGGTTACTCCAAATTGGCTGAGTTGGGTGCGCCTGCCTTACAATCTGTCAGGTCCGTGGGCGGGGGCGCGCAAGATAAGTCTTTCAGCGCTATTCGCACAAAACGGCTTGGCGTTAAGCTTCTCGATCCCTCCAGCTCCGAGGCGGCATATGGCGCTGCACGCCTTGCGCGGTATGGATTGAATTCATGAGCCTGAAAATCTCACGTCTTGAGGACATTACACCGCATTTTGATGCATTCCTCATCGATCAGTTTGGTGTGCTGTTAAATGGCAAAGGTGCATACCCATTTGCACCATCTGCTCTTCAACAGCTTGCTGAGTTGGACAAACGTATTGTGCTTCTTTCAAATTCTGGAAAGCGAGCAGAACGAAACAATCAACGTTTGGTTCACCACGGCTTTAACCGCAGCAATTTTGAAACGGTCTTGTCGTCCGGTGAGGTGGCATTTAGCTATCTGAAGGACCGTATCGGTTTGGACATCAACCCGGGTGCAAGGGTTCTATTGCTTGCGCGGGACGGTGATGTATCTGCGATCGATGGGTTGTCTTTGGGATTGACTGAAAACTCTGATGATGCAGACCTGATTTTGCTTGCTGGTAGTAGAGGCGATGAAATGGATCTGGCTGCTTATCGTGCCAAATTGAACGGAGCAGCTTCAAGGGGCGTTCCTTGCATTTGTACAAATCCAGATATGACCATGATGACGAGTGTTGGCAAGCGATTTGGCGCTGGAAAAATTGCCGAACTCTATGAAGAGCTTGGTGGTTCTGTGCATTGGATCGGAAAACCGCACAAGATGATCTACGAATCGGCACTAAAGTTGCTTGGCGAGACGGACCGGCAACGAGTTTTGTGTATCGGCGATAGCCCAGCTCATGACATTGCAGGTGGACACGCTGCGGGGTTGCAAACGGCGCTCGTTAGAACTGGCATCCACGCAGAAGATACTGATGCTGATATTGAGGCTGAGTGTAGAAAACTTGGCGTGATGCCGAACTTCTTCCTCAACCGTTTTTCGTTTTCGCATTGACTTATATTGGGAGGCCAAGATTAGTTTTTCTCTTTCGCTAAATACAAACCCACTTGTGAACCGGTTTGCGGATCTGAATGATTTGGCTGATGCGATCGCGCATGATCTGCGTATTAGAGATGTTCAACTGACGCATGAGTTCATAAATCCCAGCTGGCCTGCGCCGGTTATCAGGCGTTTGACCCGGGAATTGGTCGCTGCACAGGAACGCACCGGTATACAAGTGACATCCGGTATGACGGGCCCGTATGGCAGGCTAAATCACTTTGGGCATCCCGATGAAGACGTGCGCCGCTATTATATGGATTGGTTTAAAACCTTTGCTGACATTACCGGTGACTTGGGTGGTTCCTCTGTCGGCAGTCAGTTCGCGATTTTCACATATCGAGATTTTGATGATTCTGCGACGCGGGAAGATTTGATCAATATTGCAATCGACTGTTGGGGTGAGGTTGCTGAACATGCCAAGAAGGCGGGACTGAAGTTTCTATTTTGGGAACCAATGTCGATAGGCCGCGAATTTGGCGACACTATCGCTGGCTCGATGGCACTTCAGGAGCGTCTAGCAAGGGCAGGTTATGCCATTCCCATGTATATGATGGCGGACATAGATCATGGCGATGTGACCAGCGATAACCCAAGTGATTACGATGCCTATGAATGGGCAAAAGCGGTCCCTGCTGTCTCTCCAATTATCCATATTAAACAGTCATTGTTGGATAAGGGGGGGCACCGCCCGTTCACGAAAGAATTCAATGCGGTTGGAAATATTCAACCTGAGCCATTGCTGAAGGCGTTTCAGGAAGGTGGTGGCAAAGACAACGAAATTTGTCTTGAGCTGTCGTTTAAAGAGCGCGAACCGAATGACCGAGAAGTCATTCCACAAATTGCGGAATCCGTAGCGTTTTGGGCGCCATATATCGATACAGGCGAGAGTGATCTCAACATTTAGCCGACTTTAGTGAACAGGGATGCAAGCCATGACAAATCAACCAAAGCTTTGGGTTGGAACAAGTTGGAAAATGAACAAGACCTTGGCAGAGGCTGAACAGTTTGCTGAGGGGCTCATTGCTTCCGAGGCAGAGCGCGACCCTCGTATTCAACGGTTTATTGTTCCCCCTTTTACGTCTGTGCGAAACATCAAAGAAATGATTTCTGAAACATCCGTGAAAGTGGGTGCACAGAATATGCATTGGGCGGATCAGGGGGCATGGACCGGCGAAGTTTCACCGGCCATGCTGACTGATTGCAATTTGGATCTTGTGGAATTGGGTCACTCTGAGCGCCGAGAATTTTTTGCCGAGACAAATGAGACTGTAGGATTAAAGACAGAAGCTGCTGTCCGTCATGGTTTGATCCCGTTGATTTGTATTGGCGAGACCTTGGCAGAGCGTGAGGCAGGGCAGGCAGAATCTGTGCTGCGGGCAGAAGTTGAAGGCGCTCTTTCTAAGCTGAATGGCTCACAAAAGAGTGCGCCGATACTTTTGGCTTATGAGCCAGTTTGGGCAATTGGCGAGAACGGTATCCCAGCGAGCGCGGACTATGCCAACGACCAACATAAATTTGTGATCGAAGTCGCTCATGACATTTTAGGACAAAGAATTCCGTGCCTATACGGCGGCAGCGTTAACCCCGGGAATTGTGAAGAATTGATCCAATGTTCGCACATTGATGGATTGTTTATCGGCCGCTCTGCTTGGGATGTGAGCGGCTATCTCGACATTTTGAAACGCTGCTCAGCGAAACTTTAATCAAAGCTGATTTGGGAGAATTGAAACGATGAAACTTGGTATTGCCGGTGATAGTGCAGGGGAGCCTTTAGCGCTCGCATTGTATGACTATTTGAGATCTCGCGAAGGCATAGATGCGTTTGAACTATCGAAGTCAGATGATGGTAGCGACGAGTTTTATGCAAATCTTGCCGATCGCGTTTGTTCCAAGCTGCAGTCTGGCGAACTTGACCGAGCAATATTGGTTTGCGGCACTGGTATTGGTGTGAGTATTGCGGCCAACAAGGTGCCCGGAATTCGTGCAGCTTTAACTCATGATACATATTCAGCAGCAAAAGCCTCTACATCAAACAATGCACAAGTCATTACGATGGGTGCTCGTGTGATCGCAGCTGAATTAGCCAAAACAATCGTGGATGCTTGGCTGAATACCAGCTTCAATACTGAAGGCCCGTCTGCTGGAAATGTGAATGCCCTTGATGAGGTTGACGCGAAGTACAAGGCGTGACGCTGTTTCCTTAGTGATGTGAGATCTGGTTAGACTTCCTGCATCAATATTTCGGAGGACCTGCGCGATGGAACGTAAAACGAAGAAGTTGATCAACAACGCTGACAACGTCATCGATGAGCTGATTGATGGTATGGTCGGTGCTCACCCAAACATTTTATGTGTTCAAGGGCCGACAGGCCGCGCCATTGTTGCAAAGCACGGTCCCAGATCTGGCAAAGTTGGCATTGTTATTGGTGGCGGATCTGGCCATGAACCAGCGTTCTCCGGATATGTTGGCAAAGGCTTGGCAGATGCTGCTGCGGTGGGAAATGTGTTCGCATCTCCTTCACCAGTTCAAATTCTTGATGCCGCTCGCTCCGCCAATGGCGGTACTGGCGTGTTGTTTCTTTATGGAAATTATACCGGCGACGTCATGAATTTTGACATGGCTGCAGAGGCAATGGTCAACGAGGGTGTCACTGCCCGGTCTGTAACCGTGACAGACGATGTTGCCTCTGCTGAAAAATCGAAGGTTGTAGAACGGCGCGGTATTGCTGGCACCTTCTTTGTATTCAAATGCGCAGGTGCCGCCGCAGATTTAAACCACACGATGGCAGAGGTGGAGCAAGTGGCGAAGCATGCGAACGCTAGGGTTCGCTCGGCAGGTGTTGCTTTAGGTGCTTGTTCTTTGCCACAAACTCTCAAACCCAATTTTGAAATCGGCGATGACGAGATGGAAATTGGCATGGGCATCCATGGTGAGGCTGGAATTTTTAGGGCTCCTGTTGAAACCGCTGATGCGGTGTCAGACCGCCTTATGGAGCTATTGTTTGCAGAATTGGAGCTAAGCGAAGGCGATGAGGTTGCCGTTCTGGTAAATGGGTTGGGTGCAACATCATTGATGGAACTTTACATTGTTCATCGCCGTGTTCGCGAACGATTAGATGCTATCGGAGTTTCACTGCACAATTCCTGGGTTGGAAATTACGTTACGTCTTTGGAAATGGCTGGGGCGTCGATCTCAATTTTGAAGTTGGACTCCGAACTCAAGCGCTATCTGGACCATCCGTGCGTCACTCCAGCGCTTCAGGTAGGGCAAGTTACAGAAAAATCAGTTGAGACAGTTTACGCCACAAAGCAACCGACAGCTGTAGCTTCAATTGATACTGGCAACGTAAAACAAAAGGAACTTGCCTCAGACGGGGACATCACTCCAGACATGTTCAAGCGCATGTTAGTCTTTACCACAGGCCGTATTTACGAAAATCGCGACTATCTTTGTGAGCTTGATGCAGCGATTGGTGATGGCGATCATGGTGTGACAATGGATATTGGCTGGCGCGCAATTTGTGACGCCGTGTCAGAACTCAGTGACAAGGTTACGATTTCCGACATTTGCGAATGCGCTGGCAATGCCTTCTTAAATGCTGTTGGTGCATCTGCTGGGCCACTTTATGCGACAGCATTTTTACGTGCGTCAGATGCTGTTTCTGATCGGCTTAATCTTGGTGCTTTGTCTCTGGTATCTCTTATATCTGCAATGAAGAATGGCATTGAAGATAGGGGCGGCGCTCATCTTGGCGACAAGACCATGCTGGATGCATGGATACCTGCCGCCAAGGCTGCGGGTCAAGCGCAGAAAACTGGAATGACGGCGTTGGAATGTATGGTTGCGGCGTCCAAAGCGGCTGAAACTGGAATGAATAGCACCCTCGATTTGCGCTCAAAACGCGGGCGCTCCGCAAAGCTTGGTGCGCGTTCAGTTGGCCATATTGATCCTGGAGCAGCATCCGCATTTATAATTATTTCTGCAATGGCAGATTTTTTTGCAATTGAGATGAGTTAATTCTCCTCCGTTGTGTGCAACCAAAAGTGTTTTTTGTTTTTTGAGTTGCGGCCGCATTGTTGCTTCTAAACTCTATATATCGTGCGTTCGCGAAATGAATATTTTTTAAATATCTGATTTAATTCAATTATTTTTCGAAGTGCCGAATTTTTCGTATCCTGATATATTTCTAAAATTACAATTATTGATTGTGAAAAGGCGTTGTCCCCAAGCCAGATAAACCCACCATAAAGAACTGATCAATTTCGCAAATTCCGTTGACAGTAATTTTGAATCGTGAAATTAATTACATTCAATGTAAATAATTACAAATCACTGGGAGTGAAATGACGCGCAACGGTTCAAAGCGGGATGGTGATGCCAGCTTGGCGATAAGGGCGGCTTGGCTGCACTACGTTGGCGGGTTGACTCAGGCCGATGTTGCAAAGCGTCTTGGTGTTACCAATGTGAAGGCCCATCGCTTAATTACGCGCGCCAACCAGGATGGCGCAGTGAAGGTGACAATTGATGGTGAAATTGCGGAATGCGTAGCGCTTGAGACCGCCATTTCAGAGCGGTTTGGGTTGTCCTATTGCGAGGTTGTTCCTGATGTAGGGGATGATGATCTTCCATTGCGTTCATTGGGTATCGCTGGTGCCAAGTTCCTGCAGCGCGAAATTGAAAATGGAAAAACCAAACTGATTGGCCTCGGGCATGGTCGAACACTTGCGGCGGCAATTTCTTACTTGCCGAGCGTGGACGCAAATGGTGTCCAGTTCGTTTCGCTTCTTGGTGGGTTAACTCGGAACTTCCTAGCAAACCCACATGATGTGATGCATCGCCTTGCAGCAAAAACGGGGGCAGGAGCCTACGTAATGCCTGTGCCCTTCTTCGCCAATAAGGTCGAAGATCGCGAAATCATTCTTGCGCAGCGTGGTGTACCGGAAGTGATGTCGATGGCAGCAAGTTCTGAATTGAAATTTGTTGGCATCGGGACATCGGAGCCAAGCGCTCAGTTGGTGTCATCTGGTATGATTGAACAGGAGGAAATCCGGGACGTCAAAGCACAAGGTGGTGTCGGCGAGTTACTCGGACACTTCTTCAATAAAGATGGCAAGAACGTCGAAACTGCCATGACCGCAAGGACGATCTCGGTAGGTCTACCTGAAATCAAACAAACAAGAATTGTTGCCGTCGCTGGTGGCAACGAGAAGGCCCCTGCAATTGGGTCTATACTAATGAGCGGCTTTCTGAGCGGGCTCATTACCGACGAACGCACCGCTGGTGCGCTTCTAAAACTGTAAAAGTCTTCAATCTTTGGGAGGAAGCCAAATGTATGAAAAGGAAAAAGGTCTCATTCAGTCCTTTATGGACGGAAAGATCAGCCGACGCGGCCTAATACGCGGTCTAGGTGCAATGGGTGTAACTGCTGCAACAGCAGGTGTGCTCGTAAACTCTATGGCCACTAAAGCGTTGGCCATGAACGGTTTTGACTGGAAGAAACACTCTGGCAAAACTGTGAAACTTCTGCTCAACAAGCATCCATATGCTGATGCCATGATTGCCAACCTTGAAAACTTCAAGGAATTGACAGGCATGGACGTGCAGTATGACGTATTTCCTGAAGATGTGTATTTCGACAAGGTAACTGCCGCTTTGTCATCTGGCTCATCTGAATATGATGCATTCATGACCGGCGCGTATATGACTTGGACATATGGTCCAGCTGGTTGGGTTGATGATCTCAATGAGTTCATTGGCGATGAGTCCAAAACCAATCCTGATTACAATTGGGACGACATGCTGGAAGGCGTGCGTAGCTCTTGTGCATGGAACGGTAAGCCAGGTGGCGAGTTGGGTTCTGCGGATGCCAAACAGTGGTGTATTCCATGGGGTTATGAGCAGAACAATCTTGCTTACAACGCCAATACATTCAAAAAGCATGGTCTTTCTGTTCCGACAAACATCGATGAGTTGGCCGATACAGCTGCTGCAGCAAAATCTGCAATGGGTGAAGGTTATGGCATTGGTGTTCGTGGTTCGCGTTCTTGGGCTACTATTCACCCTGGATTCTTGTCTGGCTACGCAAACTTTGGCGAGAAAGATCTAAATGTATCTGCTGATGGTAAATTGTCGGCAGCCATGAACACATCTGTGTCTAAAGACTACCACTCAAAATGGGTTAAAATGATCCAGGACAGTGGCGCCCCAGATTGGGCAACACACACTTGGTATCAGGTGGGTACAGATCTTGGTGCCGGCAAATCTGCGATGATTTACGATGCCGATATTCTTGGCTACTTCATGAATGGCGGCGACAATGCTGAAGCAGGTAACCTTGCTTATGCTCCGTTCGCGGCAAATCCAGATGCAGCAGCTCCGACGCCAAATATCTGGATTTGGTCATTGGCAATGTCCAGTTTCTCCAAACAAAAAGATGCAGCATGGTACTTCATGCAGTGGGCTTCTGGTCCAGAGCATGCGCTGTTTGGTGCAACGAAAATGGATTTTGTGAACCCTGTTCGCAAATCTGTTTGGGCAGACGGTTCGTTCCGCGATCGTTTGAACAGCAGCTATCCGGGTTATGTTGAAATGCATGATGTTTCAGCACCGGGTGCAAAAATTCACTTCACTGCTCAACCTTTGTTCTTCGATCTGACGACAGAGTGGGCATCGGCTATGCAAAAAATGGTCGCGAATGAAGTGCCGGTAGATGAAGGTCTGGATCAATTGGCGCAAAGCGTCGATCGCCAGCTCAAAGAAGCCGGACTGGGCTAACCTCCCACTTGGGTCCGCTTTTCCTACCAAAGGGCGGACCCATTTTAAATTTCTGTTTGAACTAATCGTTGCGATTGCTGCATGCTTGATGCTGGAGTCGGGGGAATTGTTATATGGCCGAAGCGACAATGCCTGCGCCTAAGAAAAAACGTTTCAAAGTAAGTCGGCGCTATTTGCCATATCTATTAAGCTTGCCTGCGCTTCTTACGTGCATAGGCATTCTTATTCCGTTCTTCACTGCAGTTGCCTATTCATTGCAGCGCTATCGGCTTTCGCAGCCTTGGGCGCGCAAGTGGAATTGGGGGGAAAATTACCTCAATTTTATGACCGACCCTTCGTTTTGGAATACGCTCAAAGTCTCGTTGACGTATGCGTTTCTGACCGTGGGCATTGAATTGCTTCTTGGTTTGGGGATCGCATTGCTGTTGCAAAAGCGAAACCGCTTTAACAATTTTGTCTCCATTATGCTTTTGATGCCATTGATGACGGCGCCTGCGCTCGCATCACTGATGTGGAAGCTCATGACAAATCCGGGCTTTGGTATTCTGAGCTACTTTGCAACGCTTCTTGGATTTGAAGACATGCGTTGGGCATCAAGCCCCTCTACCGCCATGTTCACCGTCGTTCTTGTCGATGTTTGGGTCTATACGCCGTTTATAATGATTTTGCTCTTAGCTGGTTTGCGCTCCCTCCCTCGCCAACCTTTTGAAGCTGCCGAGTTGGATGGTGTGCCGCGCGCATTCGTATTCTGGCGAATAACCTTGCCAATGCTGACGCCCTTTTTGCTGACGGCGACATTGTTCAGGGTGATCGAGTCTATTCAACAGTTCGATATCATCTATGCCATGACGCAGGGTGGTCCCGGTGACAATCTGACCGTTTTTCAGGTTGAAGCCTATCTGAACTTCTTCCAATCGACCAATGTCGGGCGCTCTGCTGCGCTGCTTCTAATCCTTTGGGCCATCACATATTTCTTGTCGAATATGTTCATAAAGAACTGGCTGCGGCTGCGCGAAAAAGCGCGCGGGCACGGTTGAGGAGATTGCTATGGAAACCGTAAACCCAAT
>JBGCFS010000008.1:0-3224 GCA_045107035.1 Hyphomicrobiales bacterium | reverse complement strand
TTTTTGCAACGGTTATGGGCTCAATTTGCAAAAGTCAAAACTATGGCAACATATTCATCTACTCCATAATTATAGAGCAAAAAGCATGAAAATCTTTTGTATATTGAGAGTAATTCTGTGTTGAATTAAATCCATATTCGTTCATATTTTGTTCTCATGCTGCCAGATAGAACATATCCAACCGTAAAAACGGTACAAGACGTTTTTGAACGACGGCTGTGGTTGCGCGTGCATTGTGCGAACTGCGGTAAGACGACAGAGATCCCGCCTGCGCTTATTCCGAACAAGGTCTTGTTTGTTCATCTGAGCCTTGCAGCGGCGGCAACGAAATTCAAATGTATCAGTTGCAGTTCCATGTTGGCGGTGGTTTCGCCGGTTAATCCCCTAGATAACTGGTGATGGCGTATTTGTATAACTATGTGAACAGATGGAAAACCTTACTGTATAACCCGCGACCTAAGCCATTGTTTTTATTAAAAATCAGGAGTCCCTCCGGGCCTACCATTCACTTTTCTCATTGGCTTATGTTTGGTTGGACGGTAAGCGGGACATTGTGCCAAATCGAACATTGTCATCATTTAGGCATGACCTAGAGCGCCAGTTTTTTTGCTTCGCCTCAAGGCAATGAAACTTGGCTTGAGCATCTGGAGAAACGAACGACGCCCACGAACATTTCGAATAGCCTGTATTTCCTTGTTGGGAAACAGGTTTGCATGAAAAGTGGTTATCGCTCGCAATATTCAAATTTTTGCCATTAAATTATCGTACGTTGAAACCAGAGCCGATTGTGTACTTTCATTCTGGGAATTAAAAAACACCTTTCTAGACATCACGAAATGACAAACTCAGGACGTCGTCAATTGATCTTACCAAGGAAATTTGCGCAGCGACTGCTTATATGCGTTTGCGTTAGTATTGCTGGATGCACCAAAATTCCAGATTCTGACATTGTATTTTTAGATGGGGAAATTCCCCTTGGTATGCAGAGCACTCAGGCACGCGAGATTATTAAAAGACGTGGTTTTGCACAAACTAACATCAAGACAACATCTCCGAGCCGGTATGATGTAACGTCCCAAAGCTACAAACAATTGCCGATAAGCCTCACAGATACTGTAAAGCAAAACATTGGATTTGTTGAGTTGATTGGCGAGCCGAGTGGACAGATTACCTGTTTTGCACGCGGGTACGCGCGCTTGGTTGCCTCCGGAGACCGTTTGATTTGCTGGACAGAAGACGAGGATCAAAAAATCACATGGAGGCAAGCAGGTTGGATTGGCGCTATGCTATAAGCCTCAGTAAGCCTCACCGCTACAAAACTCAACTTGACCGGCATCACTTAGAGCAAGGGCGATAACCTTCCCAATTTAGATTCTCTACCAGGTGTAAGTGATGTACCAATTGAGAGTGTGGATCTGTTAGTATTGAAACTAACTGCGCACTATCGATTGTTTTGCGACCTATTAAGTGCACGACGCAAAGCCCTTCCAGCAGCATATGCTGGGTCGTTTTCCTTTGCGATTTTTTTGGCTTCGCCTGCGGCGCCTCGGGCGACCCTGAGCATTTTTTCGCGCGCTTCTGGATCAGATGCGGCTTTTTGGGCAACGTATTGGGCGATTTTGCGGATGAGTAATGACATCGTAATATTGTAGCTTATTCGGGCGTTGTGGCAAGTCGCGACTGTCATTAGTTTAACAGGTGTTTTGACCTTGGTCCCTACCATATGAATTAAAGGGGATGCAGCAAGTTGGACGAGATTTTTCCTTGTTTTTCTGGCTTATAGTTGTGTCGGTAACTCTGCCATGCAACACAATCCCTACACTTTCAACATTGCGCGTTAGCCAAGGTTGCTCTGCAATTATTGACTGATGAGTGGCTGCGGCTTGGATCATTCATTGAGGTTTTTTCGAATCTCATATACTGGCTGCATGCATTGCATATTATATTTTTTGAGGAATTTATTACTTATGAAAAATCTATTTTTGGCGACCGTTTTCGTTGTCGCGGCTTCTGGTACCGCATTCGCAGGATCAATTCGGGTGGAAAACAACGATTCCAAAACCCATATGATTGAACTCAAGTGCAGTGGAAGCAGCAAGTCTGTTGAAATTCGCTCATCAACAACATCTACATATACATTTCATTCAACTCACAAAGATTGCGATATCATCGGTGGCAGCATCAAGTTCCCTAAGAACAAGCTTGAAGATGGCCAAAAATGGAAAATTAAGAACGGAAATGCCAAAGCCAATTGATGCGAAGAGCGGCAGTGGATTTGGTCTAGAGCATGGTAGCTACTAGGCTGAAAATCCAAACCGTTTACTGGTCTCAAACTTGAAAACCTATTTCACAACCTCCGCTGATGGAGGTTGTGATGACACTGCATCTTTGTCATGCCGCGTGCTAAACAGTCAGAACTCGGCGTGGAAACCATTCTCGAACGTAACTAAGAGTGTATTGCGATATCGTAAGCATCCAGGACACTTTCGTGCATGGCTTCAGACAAGGTTGGATGCGGATAAATGATTTGCATGAGATGCTCTTCAGTTGTTTCATGACCGATAGCGGTTACAAATCCCTGTATCATTTCGGTCACCTCTGACCCAACCATATGCGCTCCAAGAAGTTCGCCTGTGTCATGATCAAAAATGGTTTTGACCAACCCCGTGGTGTCTCCCATCGCAACTGCTTTGCCATTTGCCGTAAAAGGAAACCGCCCGACGCGCACCTTGCGGCCTGCTGCTTTGGCCGCAGCTTCTGTCAAACCAACAGAGGCAACTTGAGGCTTACAATAGGTGCAACCTGGAATGCGTGATTTATCGATTGAATGGGATGAGCCGTTCGCAATGGTCTCAACACAAACGACGCCTTCATGTTCTGCTTTGTGAGCTAACATTGGCGCGCCTGTTACATCACCGATCGCGTAAATTCCCGCAACAGACGTAGCGCCAGACCCATCGGTAACTATTCCCTGTGGGTTTAAGGTAACGCCAATTTTTTCAAGGCCAAGCCCTTCGGAATTGGGCACGACTCCGATGGCTGAAATTACCTTGTCAAAGGTTTCAACCGTTTTCGCGCCAGTACAGTCCGACAAAGTCACCTTGGCGCTGACTTTTATGCGCTGGAGGTTCTCAGCCTTGGTTTGGGTCAATATGCGAATGCCGCGTTTTTCAAAGGATTTTTGGACGACGGATGCAATTTCAATATCTTCTTGAGGAAGGATG
>JBGCFS010000079.1:0-2586 GCA_045107035.1 Hyphomicrobiales bacterium | reverse complement strand
CTTGGGCAACGGCGTTGTCCGGGACTTGATAGTTCTGACAAGGCGAGGCGATGGCTATTATGGAAGGGAAGCCGTTTGTTGAACTTCTCGCACAGAAGGTGACCAGCCCGTTGGCACTCAAGGACACAACTGATCACCTCGACTGCGGTCAGCAAAGCCGCTTCGCCAATCCAAAGACAACCAGGGGGAAATCCATCCCACCTTGGACATTTCAATGCTTGGCTGCGGCCGGTTGCCTGCGGTCCACGGCGCAGGATCTCGCTCGTTTTGCCAGTGTCGTTATCCGTGCAGCGAACACCCCCAAAACGGCCCTTGGCCAAGCAATCCGCAGTTCAACGCTGCCGGTATATGGTCTTGGCCCGAAAGGGGCCGTGGCTCCGACGGCGCAATGTTCTGGCTGGCTGTTGGTGACGCCGGACAACCGAGAGCCGGGATTTCTGTTTCACAATGGCGGAACGGCCGGATCGTCATGCGCCCTCTATGTCAATCCTGAACAGAATGCGGCATTCGCCATTCTGTCAAACAATGGGATTGCAGGGATTGATTTTGCGAAACGCGGCGTTGTTGCCAATAACTGTGTTTCATCCTTCAACGTTTCGTCTTGCGCACGGTTTACATGAGCGACCGGTTTTTTGCGGCACAGCGGCATCGGAATTTGTAACCTTGCAGCAATAACGCACGCCGCAGCGACACTTGGTCTACTCAAATTCACTGAAGACAAGCGCTTGCCCCTCCCTGGTTTTGTCGTGCTCGATTCTCCGTTGTTGGCATACGAAAAGCCTGAAGACGAAGTCGACGATTTGTCTGAAACGGATGTAAACCTTCGCTTCCTTCAATCGCTGGCGAAGTGGGATTCGACCCAGACCATTATCTTAGAGAATAGGAAATCAATCCCGCCGGAGTTTTCTGAGGGTGAGGGAATTACTAGGTTCACGAAATCAGCGACGGTCGGGCGCTATGGATTCTTTCCTCTTGGAGATGACACTTGAATTCCAAGGCCCGCTTCAATGATTGAAACAACACCCTTCGCATCCGCAGCGAATGTCCGGTTTCCGACAATTGTGTTGAAAAAACAAAGTGTTGCACTGCAATAGGTGTCCTATTTAGAAGGCTGCATTGCCCCCTCACCCCGGTGTTGGGAGTAGCTTTGCCATCTTCCACAGGTTCTGCACTGTGGCAGCTAGTGTGAACTCGTCTTTGGCTCCGCTTGGTCCCCTCAGGCGCAGCCTGGTCAGCCCCATGATCTTCTTGAGATGGGCAAACAACATCTCAACCTTCTTTCGGGCGTGTCTTGAGGCCACGAAGGCGTCCGTTTTGGCGATGTCGCGCGCGACATCCCTTGCGCCCTCATGAATTGACCGTGTGACCTGCCGCACGTCCATTTTTGGGCAGCATTTTGCTTTCAATTTGCACGCAGCGCAGTCCTCTTTCTTGGCACGATAGCGGATGGTTTCATCGTCCTTTGGCCTCTCACGAATAGTTTGAAAGTTGCGCCGTTTCGATTCCAAGGTCTTTTTACCGGGGCAGACGTAATGATCCTGCTCGGGATCAAAAGTGAAGTCAGCTCTCGAGTATGTTTTATCCTTGCGAACTGTCCGATCCAGGACCGGAACATGCGGCTCAATCCCCAATACGATACCCGACAGCACCAAGAATTGTCGTGTTATTCTTGTGCCCGACCGGGGTCAAAAACGCGTAAGACTCGGCGACCGCGTAGGTCATAAACCACGCGTCTGGATTGGTGCCGGTCGCTGTTCCCACTCCAATCGCAATTGCAGCGGCGATGCGGCGAATGACGGGAACGAGCCCAAAGCGACCAATGCTGCGGCTTGTTCGAAGGCCCGTCTAAAATAAACTACGTCGTAAGCCTGTCTAAAAAATGAGCATATTTATAGAGTTTGTTAGGGGACGTAAGCAACGACACCGCATACGCAACGACACCGCAACCGTCATGTAAAAATTGGGCTAGAGAATGGACAGGGCTTTTATCAACTTTCTGAGTATAGGGCCGCTCACAGTGATTGCTATTTTGATCGTAACAATCACAGGCGCAATTCTTGCCAGCCGTTTGATAAACGTCGATTTCAAGTTTCGGCGCGTAACCTATTTCTGGTACGGCCAACTGCTATTTCTTGTATTCGGAGTGCTACAAATAGGTACGGTTTTTGTCGCCAGTGCTATCACCTATGGGATATTTGTGCTTTTTTGCGTGCTGATGGCTTCGACTTACCTTTTGTTTGGTGCCGGAATTTACATTGGATCAGCCGCGCGTTCTAACCACATCAGCGATGAACCGAAATTTGCCTGGTTGGCATTTATACCTGTTGCCAATCTTTGGTTGCTATTCAAGCCGGGCAATAAAGATAACTACCGGTACTGGTATGAACATGGAATAAGAGACGGCTTTATCTTAGCTGTTGCATTGATACCCGGTGCCATTGCTTCTGAAATATTATCAGAATTGGGCGAGGGTTCTTGGAAGCGGGTCGCTGTACATACTTTTGAAACAAATGCTCAGTTGGTGGATGAAAAAGCATATTATATGGCTTTGAGCTTCAAGCGAGGCTATCGATCACCTTGCCCAAC
>JBGCFS010000078.1:0-2735 GCA_045107035.1 Hyphomicrobiales bacterium | reverse complement strand
TGGTCTGCCTGCCGCCAGCCGTCTCCGGGCCGATGGCACCACATCGAACAAGTCTGTTGATGGGAATTGCAGCCTATATACGGCGATTTTCTCTTATGTGCAATGAGCCAGTTTAATAGCACTCGAAATTCTTGTGGGAGGCTTTGTTAATTCTGTTTGTGCTCAGCCGACAGCATGGCCAGAAATTCTGAAACTCTGTCCTTGTTAATGCCAGATGCCTTGAACACAGCGGCTGAAAAATGTGCGGGTGCGTGGCCTGGTGCTGTGATGACTCTTTGGTCTTCAACCGCTGTCACCTCATTGATGTAGTGCGAATGACCAGAATAATTTTCTGAACCAGTCGATAGAAATTCGAGTTCATTGCTTGTGTGTTTTTTGTCATCCAAGATCCCTGCATTTGCAAGCGCTAGCGTTCCGCCACAGATAGCCACGACATGTTTGCCTGCGTCTAAAAAATCTTCTGCCAAATGTTGAATTTCCGGAGCATTTTCCGTTTCCCAAATATTGCCACCACATATAACAAAAACATCAAATGCTTCCGGTTTTATGCTAGCGAGCGTGTCATCAGGAATTGTCTGGAGGCCGCCCTGCGACACAATAGCATCGCCATTGGGCGAAACATTCTTAGTTTTAATTCCATAATAGGCGTTTCCGATGCCATTCAAAAATGCGCATTCCCAATCCGCATATCCGTTGGTTAGTAATATTGCTAATTTTGGCAAATGGATTCCCTCGACTTGCTAATCGGATAAGGTAAACCACGTCGGATTGACATTTTTTGACAGGAATGAAGATTTTGGGTCGATCAAAGGCCGGGGTCAAATTGAACAATGCGTGTTGTTGAATTTGACCGAACACGAAAGGTACCTATCGATTGAAATTCAATCTTGAAAATCTGATAGAGCTCAAGACCGCTGTCGTCGCCAACTACCTGAATACCTCGAAATGCTGCCTTCAAAGCGAACCTTCGACTGTCAGAATAATTTTTCCAATATGCGAGCCTGCTTCCATATGGGCGTGGGCTGCAGGAGCTTGGGTAAGTGGAAACTGTGCATCTATTTGTGGCGCAATGGTTCCGATGCTAAGAAGCGGCCAAACTTCATGTTCCAATTCATTGGCAATTTGAGCCTTTGATTTATTTGATTGCGGTCTCAGTGTAGATCCGGTGTGGGTTAAACGCTTGCCCATCAAAAGTTTGAAATCCACTTCAGCGATTGCGCCGTTCAAAAAGGCGATTTGTATAATTCGTCCGTCAAAAGCGGCGGCATTGTAATTGCGTTCAATGTAGTCCCCACCAACCATATCAAGAATAACATCTGCTCCACTTCCCTCAGTTAGCTCTTTGACAGATGTCACATAATCTGTGGTTTGATAATTGATAACGTGATCTGCACCAAGCCTTGAACAAGCGTTACACTTTTCATCTGAACCGGCCGTCGCAATGACTGTTGCACCGCGTGCCTTGGCAATTTGAATCGCCGTTGTGCCAATCCCCGAACTGCCTCCATGAACAAGAAATACTTCGCCAGATTGCAGGCCGCCTCGCATGAAGACATTGCTCCAAACGGTAAAAAATGTTTCTGGAAGGGCGGATGCCTGCAAAAAATCAAGCCCCGTTGGTATTGGCAATGCGTGAGTTTCGGGAACCGCTACGTATTCCGCATAACCGCCACCCGGGCAAAGGGCACATACTTCGTCGCCAGCTTGGTAACGGCTTGTTCCACGGCCCAATTTTACAACGGTTCCAGCAACTTCTAAACCCGGAAGGTCGGAGGCGCCTTTGGGAGGTGGATATGCTCCGCTACGCTGAAAGACATCTGGTCGATTAACGCCAGCTGCAGCTACCTTTATCAGGATTTCTCCTTCATATGGTGTCGGCACACGGCGTGTTTCTGGTTTGAGAACATCTGGGCCGCCAGGCTCAGTAATTGCAACGGCCGTCATCGTTTTAGGCAAAGTTGATGGCATTTGGGGTGTCCTCAAATTATGATGTGCTACACTGACAAAACCACATCAATAAGGTCAAGCGGAGAGACAGGATATGGCGCGTTACGACGAAGAAGGTCGCAAGATTGAAGCTCCGGCTCATGCCATTGGTGTCGATATAAGCGAATTATCGGTTGAAGAGTTGCGCGAACGGATTGAAATGCTCCGAAACGAAATCATAAGAGTGGAATCTGCAATCGATAGCAAAAGTGGTTCAATTGCAGCTGCGGAAGCTTTCTTTAAAACATAGGTATGTTCGATTGATTGGTAGCAAAACAGAAGATTATCGCGAACGCAACAGACCTCATAAATTCGCTTGGTTTTCATATTCTTCGACTATGAATTGCTCCGAATCGAGCAATCGCCCATAACAAGGTTCTTTGGCACTCTTCTGGGACACAGCATATGATCGGAAAGCTCAAGGGCATTATCGACTCTTATGGAGATGACTGGGTTATTGTGGATGTTCAGGGGGTGGGCTATTTGGTGCATGCATCCACCACAACTCTGCAGTCGCTCCCTCAAGTTGGGGAAGCTGCCACCGTTTCGATAGAGACTCATGTGCGTGAGACAGAGATTAAATTATTTGGTTTTTCATCGGGCAGCGAGCGGGAATGGTTTCGTCTTTTGATGACTGTTCAAGGCGTTGGCGCTAAAGTTGCTTTGGCGATTTTGAGCACATTGCGTGCCAGTGAACTATCTTCTGCTGTTGCACTTCAAGATAAGGCGATGGTCTCGCGCGCACCAGG
>JBGCFS010000077.1:0-5928 GCA_045107035.1 Hyphomicrobiales bacterium | reverse complement strand
GAAATACCAGATTGGCAAGTCATAATTCCAGACTTTGGCATTGTCGAAGGGGCGTTTCAAATAAGTGCCTTGGAGTATTCCGGGCAGCATGATGGGGAAGTGACATTTGATATGACGCTCCAGTCTTCCGGCCCACTTAGCTTTACAGGAGTCTGATATGGCAAATCGACACCGTGGCGAAATTGACGCCAAATTCGATGGTCGTGAGTATACGTTGTGCCTTACACTTGGTGCTCTTGCCGAATTGGAAGATGCCTTTGGCGCAGATGATTTGTTGGACCTTACCGACAGGTTTCAGGGCGGGCGTTTTAAAGCACGCGATTTAACCCGCATTATCGGCGCCGGCCTTCGGGGCGGAGGGCATAGTCTGACAGATGAAGATGTGTCCGACATGAGGCCTGAAGGAGGCCTTACCGGCTTGGCTCGGTTGGTGACGCGTTTGTTGTCAATCACCTTTGGCAACACCGAGACCCAGGACGAGCCACGACACGAAAACGGACCTAAGGATGCGTCTGTAAACCCGATATAGGCGGCGCGGCGAGTTTAGGCTCGCCGCCTTCGGTTACAGCTTTTCCATGGCAAGAAGTCATGCGATTGGGGCTTGGCGTCATGCGCCTGCCACCGCAACATTTCTGGCGTCTTACACCTCGTGAATTCATTGCAATTTGCGGGCATAGCCAAGCTGCAACGCCGCCTTCCAAATCAGATCTATACGACCTCATGCGGCAGTTTCCAGATTGTTAGAAGGAGTTCATTCTATGGACGACACCATTCATATTCCAGTTGAGGTGGATACCAGTCGCGCTGAGAAAGACCTTAAAGCGCTCAGCAACCTTGCTGATGGTTTTGGCACCGCTCTAACTGGTGCGCTTAAATCTTCGGTGTTGAGCGGCCAACAAATGTCTTCGATTTTGTCGGATCTGGCTCTGCAACTATCCGACCTTGCATTGCAGGCAGCCTTGGCACCCTTGAGCGAAGGGCTTTCCTCCGGCATTGGCGGCGTGTTGTCTGGCCTGTTGGGAGGCATCCCTGGCTTTGCCAATGGCGGTGTGTTTGCCGCTGGCAACGTTTTACCATTTGCCAAAGGCGGTGTTGTATCCGCGCCAAGCTATTTTCCAATCCAGGGTGGTTTGGGCCTTATGGGGGAGGCGGGACCGGAAGCAATTGTGCCACTAGCCAGGGGCGCCGATGGCAGCCTTGGCGTGAGGGGCGGCGGTAACTCTGTCTCTGTCTCCGTCAATATTCAGACCAGGGATATGGAGAGCTTTCGCAAGTCTGAAGGCTATGTATCTGCCATGTTGGCGCGCGCCGTTGGGCGTGGCCAGCGCAATTTGTGAGGTCGCCCATGTCTTTTCCAACAGCATTTCACGAGACACGCTTTCCCACAGCTATCTCATTTGGTTCTTCAGGCGGACCAGAACGTTTGACAGAAATTGTAACGCTTGGATCTGGTCACGAGGAACGCAACAGCCGATGGGCTGATAGCCGCCACCGCTACGATGCAGGTTATGGCGTGCGGTCGCTTGATGATTTGCATGTCATCGTGGACTTTTTCGAAGAACGGCGGGCAAAACTATACGGTTTTCGCTGGCGTGATTTCACCGATTGGAAATCCTGCCCACCTTCAGCAACTCCAAATGCAATTGATCAGAATATCGGAACTGGAGATGGGATAGCCACATCATTTCAGCTCATCAAAACCTATGGAGGAGCCGATGCACCCTATGAGCGTCGGATTCATAAACCCGTTGCTGGAAGCGTGAATGTTTCTGTCGACGGCATTCTGCAAATTGTGGGAACTGACTATTCGCTTAACGAAGCAACTGGGTTGGTAAGCTTCCAACCCTCAGCAATTCCCTCGCCAGGAGCATCGGTTGGCGCCGGTTTTGAGTTTGACGTGCCTGTGCGGTTTGACACCGATAATTTGGCTATAAACCTCACCGCATTTTCAGCCGGCGACATTCCCTCGATTCCATTGGTGGAGATACGCTTGTGAGAACCGTGAACTCAGCACTAGCGCTGCATCTGGCAAGTGGCACAACAAGCCTTTGTACCTGCTGGCAGGTGGAACGCACGGATGCGGTGGTACTTGGCTTTACCGATCATGATCGCGACATCAGCTTTGGCGGTGTGACACACGAAGCAGCCACCGGCTTGCAAGCCAGCGAAATGATCTCCCGCACCGGATTTTCAGTTGGAGGTGTAGAGGTTTCAGGCGGGCTAATTTCAGAGCGTATTACCGAGGAAGATTTGCAATCCGGCCGCTTTGACAACGCTATCGTGAATATCTGGCTGGTGAATTGGAACGATCCAATAGAGCGCGAGTTGTTGCGAACGGGGCACATAGGTGAGATCGCTCGGGAAGACGGCGCTTTTCGTGCTGAAATTCGTGGTCTTGCGAGCGCGTTAGACCAAGAACAGGGGCGCATTTACCAACCACTATGTGACGCAGATGTTGGCGATGAGCGCTGCAAAGTGGATCTCAACATTCCAAATTATACCGCAACCGCACAAATTATTTCCAGCGACAATGCCGCGCACTTAACGGCTGCGGGCCTTTCAGCAATTGAAAATGGCTGGTTCACAGGCGGCCTGTTGTCTTTCACCAGCGGGGACAATACTGGCAACGCTGTAGAAGTTACCGCACACCGTAAACTCGGCGGCGTTGATCATTTTGATCTGTGGCAGCCAATGGTCGGCCTCATTAGCGGTGGCGATGCCATTACCATTACAGCTGGTTGCGACAAGCGCTTTGAGACCTGCCAAAGCAAATTTAGCAATTATCTGAATTTCCAGGGTTTTCCGCACATTCCGGGCACAGATTTCATGTTGTCCTATCCAAATAAAGGAGAAGGCAATGACGGTTCCAACCTGCGCTGATATTATCACGGAAACAGAAACCTGGCTGGGAACCCCATACCAACATCAAGCCTCTCTAAAAAGTGTTGGATGTGACTGTTTGGGTCTGGTACGCGGCGTGTACCGCGCACTGTACGGCACTGAGCCCGAACATATGCCTGCATATACGCCGGACTGGGCAGAAGCTAGCGGGGAAGAAACGCTGGCCAGTGCCGCTTCACGGCACCTAAGACCCGTTGCAATCGATGCGGCTGAACCCGGCAATGTTTTGTTATTTCGCTGGCGGGCTGGGCTGCCCGCAAAACACGCCGCAATATTGGTTGAACACACTCGGTTTGTTCACGCCCACGACGGTGCAGCGGTATCATACGCGGCATTAACTCCTTGGTGGAGAAGACGTTTGGCATATGCCTTCGCGTTTTGAATCTGACTAGAAACAAGTTGCCGATAAAAAGGGCTTCCAAAGTACCAGATATGGGCCGTTTATTTGGTCGTGGAATATGAAATTTTGAAGCGCACCTGTCATTTATGACAGGATGTGCAACCTCTAATTATGTGCGACAAAATAAGCAGTATTATCTCTGCGTCGAATTTTTGATGTAGTGACTAGTTTATTTATCAGTTTTCAAATTATTACGGTTAAATTACTTAACCAATTGTTTTTATTGTATTTTTTGATTGAATTTATTGTGAAAAAAATCCTTAGCAAGCAAACAGTACTTTCGGGTACTGATTCCAAAACACCTCTGAATAACCGTGTTTTACCCAGACGCCGTGCAACGTTACTGCTGTCGGGTGTTGCTGTCATCGGTATGATCGCGGGTTATGGAAGAGGTTATGCAGCGGATTTCATCGTTGATACGCCGACAGTTGTAACGAACGGAGGAGTGGCGCCTGCTAATTTGGCGAATAGTGATAACATTACCGTAACAAGCTCTGGCTCGATAGCGGTGGGGGCAAGTCACGGCATTTTTGCAACGAACCAAAACAACATCATTGTCAACAACGGTTCAATATCAACCAATGGCGGCAACAGTCATGGTGTTCGTGCTGCGGGTTTCAACACCATTACAAACAACGGCTCAATTGTAACCAATGCAGGAAATTCTGACGGCATTCGCGCAATCAATATGAATGGAATTACGAACACCGATCAGATAACGACCTTTGGCAATAACGGCGATGGTATTCAGGTAAATAATATAAACACTGTTTCCAATGATGGTCAGATTGTTACCTCTGGAAATAACGCTGACGGTATTGAAGCCATCAATGCGAATACCATCACCAACTCTGGCTCCATTGCTACTGATGGAAGCAACTCATTTGGGGTTCGGGCGCGGAACCGGAACACTGTCACCAACAACGGTGCCATTACAGTGGATGGTATTGACAGTGATGGTATTCGGGTTGTTGACGACAATTTTGTCGCAAATAGCGGTACGATCATAACCACTAGTGAAAGTAGTTATGGCATCAGTGTCGATGACGACAACACGGTCATTAACAGTGGTTCAATTGCCACCGATGATAATTACAGCGACGGCATTTATGCCGACAACCGGAATACCATCACAAATAGTGGAACTATTACGACTGACGGTAACGAGAGTTATGGCATCAGAGTCTATAATGATAATACAGTCACCAATAGTGGTTCTATTACCACCGAAGGTAATTACAGCCATGGCATTTATGCCGACAACCGGAATACCATCACCAATAGCGGATCTATAACGACTGAGGGTGCCGAGAGTTATGGCATTTTTGCTGAGGACGATAACACCGTAACCAACGGCGGAATTATCACAACGGACGACGATAATAGTGATGGCATACGCGTTGATGACGACAATCTTGTTAACAATAGCGGTACGATTACGACCTTTGGGGATAGCAGTGACGGCATTCATTCCGATAATCGGAATATCGTCATTAACAGCGGGTCGATATTTACCAATGACAACGACGCAGATGGCATTGACGTAAATGACAACAATATTGTCTCAAACTCTGGCGTAATCTTTGTTGATGGCTCCGGCGCAGATGGCATTAAAGTCGATGAGGACAATGTTGTCACGAACTCCGGTCAAGTCATAAGCGTGTCTGGTCGTTCATTCAATTTTGACGACGATGGAAATACTCTGAATTTGCTTGCGCCTTCATTCATTGGCGGTGAGATTGAACTCGGCGGCGGTACTGGCACAACTGTAAATATTGTTACCGGACCAAGCCATTCTGTGCTGTGGGATTTCAGCACAGGTACGATGGCTGGCGGGATGCCTAACATCAGTGGTTCCGTGCCATGGTTCTATGATGCCGCGACCCAAAAATTCGCAATATTCGATCCGACAGTTCTTGCGGCAGCGCCAACAGCATTGATGGATGTTACTGGGTTGCTCTCAGCGGTAATGCAACGACGCTTGGAAGCTGGCGAGTTGAGCATCAACGGTGTAAACCGCGGCTCATCAAATGGTGCCGGGGACGAAGGCAATACGTATGAAGGCGGTGCCTTTGACAAGTCTGGAGTGTGGCTCAAAGTTCTGGGTAGCTATAGCAAGCAGGAAGAGGGTGAGGCGACGCAAGCTAGCACCACGACATTGGCGGGCTTTGCTGCTGGTTTCGACACCAATTTAAATCCCAGCACCCGACTTGGCTTGATGGCTGGTTACCTTGACGGAAAGTTTGAAGCAGAAAATCGCTTCACAGGCGGCTTTAGTACGGATCAATCTGGTTGGTTTGCAGCTGGTTATGGCCGTAAAGCGTTTGGCACCGTGTTTGTGGATGTAGGCGTAAGTGCGGGCGTGAACACTGGTACCGGTGACGATACCATGCGCTTTGTAAATGATAATCTGGCACCCTTGGGCGAAAGTTATGCGACCTCGGGCGGAGGTGGTAACAGCTTCTGGATCAGTCCTGAAGTCACAATTGGTTCACAAATTGCGACGTCGTCCAGTTGGACACTCAGCCCTACAGCAAAACTGCGCTATGCAGCACAATGGTTGGGCGGATATACAGAAACCGGTGCTTCGCCAGAGGCCAATGCCATCGTTTCAGACCGTATGGTTG
>JBGCFS010000076.1:0-32172 GCA_045107035.1 Hyphomicrobiales bacterium | reverse complement strand
CTCATCAATCAGGGCTTCGATTTCAGACAAAGGCCCATAGGTTTCGGCACGTGTCATGGCGGGCATCAAATGGTCGATAATAACCGCGGAGCTACGTCGCTTGGCCTGACTACCTTCACCCGGATCATTGACAATGAATGGGTAAACGACTGGCAGGCCTTGCAAAATGGCATCCGGCCAACATGTGTCAGATAGGGCCAGTGCCTTACCCGGCAACCATTCAAGATTTCCGTGTTTGCCCAAATGTACCAAGGCGTTTGCACCAAAGCTCTCACGCAGCCACATATAGTAAGCCAAATAGTTATGGGGCGGCACCAATGCGAGATCGTGATAAGTGTCTTTCGGATTGATATTGTAGCCACGGGCCGGTTGAATACCTAAGACGACATTCCCAAACTGGTGGATTGCCAGCCGAAACGAACCTTCAATAAATGACGGATCGTCTGAAAACACACCCCAACGCTCTTGAATCTGATTTTGAAGTTCAATGGGCAACTCATTGAAAAATTTCAGGTATTCAGAACCACCTAGGGTAACTTTGGCTTCTAGCAATCGATCGCGGTCGAAAGCATTTGTTGGACCGGCCATCAACATTTCCATCAAGGATTTACTGTCATCCGGTGCACTTTCGACAGCGTAGCCATCAGATCTCAATGCTTTCAATAGGTTGATCGCACTTTCTGGCGTATCCAACCCTACCCCATTGGCCATACGGCCATCTTTGTTGGGATAATTGGACAAGATTATTGCGATGTTCTTTTTGGAATTTTTGGTAATGCCTAAGTGCGCCCAAGACGCAGCTTGTTTTGCAAATCGCTGAATGCGGTTCTCAATTGGCACAAATTTTACAGGCCGGCATTCTGTCAAATGGTCCAAATCACCTTCTTCTTTAAAGGAAACCACTTGCGTCAAAACGCGGCCGTCGATCTCCGGCAGGACCACATGCATGGTCAGGTCCTTCATGGATAACCCGCGATCACTTTCAGACCAGCCCTCTTGCGAGGTGCCAGACATAACAAACTGCATCACTGCACGTCCCGGCATATCCAGCGGAGTTTCACTATGCCGCACGCCAGCTTTCGATACGGCAAATGCTGTTCCGTTCAGAACAACATCTGGTCCTTGTTCGGCAAATATGGACTGCAGAACAGCAACTGATTCAGGGTCCTTCAGGCTCGATACGTAAATCGGCAACGCACACACACCAACGTTGGACAATTCCGCAATTATGGCGTCTATCGGAGCAGTAGCATGGGCCTGTACGGTAGAGCGGTAGAAAACGAGTGCTGCTACTCCCTTTCCAGTCCACGTATCTTTAATTTGTTCAAGACTTGGTTGGCTTAAGTCTGGCCAATACAATCCGGCCTTTGGCAATGGCCTCGGAGGGTCAGGCAGTTCTGCCTCACCAATCAAGCAAGCCAAATATTTTAGGCCATTGCGAAGATTTTCGTTTCCGCCCTCAAGGCAATGGCGCCAGAATGTTTGGGCAGCCTCACCATCGACATTCGTGGTTGCCTCAAGATCAGCGTCCCAATTGGCATCGCCAGGTACTACGAGAAGCTTTGTACCGTTCGCATTAGCCAACTCGGTAAGGCGCTCGAGGCCGTACTGCCAGTAACCTCGACCGCCCAGCAGACGCACCACAACCAATTTCGCTGTAGCAAGGGTGCTTTCAACATACAAATCAACAGAATACGGATGAGACAGCGCCATAAGGTTCGCAATGCGGACACTCGGGAACGTCTCATCAAGCTGAGCACGTGCGGCTGCAAACCCCGAAATTTCGGTGTCTGCCGCCGTTAGAATAACGATATCACCTGGCGATTGGCCAAGATCCACCGCTTCTTCACCATCATCTATGCGCCGTGTCTGAGCTTGAAGTATATGCACGCTTTAGCTGGCCTGTTGCAAAACGGTTTCACCAGCAAGCGTTGCGCGGATAACGTTTTCATCGAAGTCTTTTTCACCAATGACCACAAGCTTGGGAACGCCTCCACTTGCCTGAGCAAACCAGGTCTCAACACGTGGCCCAACAGCCTGAACAGCTAAAGGTGCAGCCTTACCGTCGATAGAAAGAGCGCCCTTTATCCGCAGCACGCCATGGCTGGTCATGGCTGCAAGCACAGCCGCCTTAGCCGCATCCACAGTTGGGTGTGTTACGGTTTCAACAACAAATGTCTGGAAGTCATCATGATCGTGTTCATGGTCGTGATCATCGTGATGGCTTTTTCGGGTATCCATGTCGTCCTCAGCGCTAGCAGTTAGACCAAGGAGAACCGACGGCGAAACGACGCCATTTGCAGCTTCAATGAATTGCACGCCTTTGCGTGTGTCATGTTCTGCAAGATGCTTGGCTTTTGCCAGACCGGCAGCATCAACAATATCAGCTTTAGAAAGCACGACGAGATCAGCACACTTCAATTGATCTTCAAAAAGCTCTTCAATAGGGCTTTCATGATCCAGTGCTTCGTCTGCAACACGTTGCTCATGTAAAGCATGCTCATCATGAACCATTTTACCTTCAGCCAAGGCAGCCGCGTCCACCACAGTTACAACACCATCGACGGTCACTTGAGATTTTACACTGGGCCAAGAAAACGCACGCACAAGCGGCTGTGGTAGCGCTAGTCCAGAAGTTTCAATGATGATGTGATCTGGTTTCTCGTCCCGAGACAATAGTGTCTCCATAGTTGGAAGAAAATCATCGGCAACGGTGCAACAGATACAGCCATTGGTTAGCTCCACGATATCATCAGCGCCACACGCCTCGGAGTTACATCCTTTCAGCAGGTCAGCATCAAAGCCCATATCGCCAAACTCGTTGATAATCAGCGCAATTTTGCGCCCGCCAGCGTTTTGCAGCAGATGGCGAATGAGCGTGGTTTTACCAGCGCCCAGAAAGCCGGTTATGATCGTGGCGGGTATCTTCTGGCCAATGCTCATAGTGTATTCCTCCTAAGATTTTAGAGTCAGCGGTAGTCCGGCGGCAATCAAATCCACCCGGTCTACTGCCGCCGCAATTGATTGATTAAGTCGGCCTTGGTGGTCTCGGAACAGCCGCGCAAGGGCATTTTCCGGCACGATGCCCAAACCCACTTCGTTGGAAACAAATAGAGTTTTTGAGGAGAGCCCTGGCACTGTTTCTGCAAGGCTTTGAACCTCTTGAACAACATCGCGCTCTGCATGCATCAGGTTTGAAAGCCAAAGCGTCAGACAATCTACCAAGATCAGATTTTTTGGTTCGTCATGTGCTTTTATAGCTGCGATGAGTTCCAGAGGCTCCTCTGACAATTGCCAATCAACACCGCGCCTTTCACGATGCAGCGCGATGCGGTCTTCCATTTCCGTGTCGAACGCTTGAGAGGTCGCGATGTAGATCAATGCACGCCCACTTTGCAGAGCTTGATCTTCCGCATAAGTGCTTTTACCGGAGCGCGCTCCGCCTAGCACAAGGCATGAATTCCAATCCGCCATTTAAATATGACAGACAGTACGAACCGAAATTGATAGTAGATTGGCAGCCATATCGTTTCTCCAACCTGTCCCACCGACAGGCGTAAAAGGGGTTGAAACGCTGGCTGGTCTCCTGACTCTCGGGTTATCGCCTTCTGCTTCACCTTCCCGGAACTCTCCAGTGGTGCTTGAAACAAGGCTCGCCGTTCACAGTTGCGGGGGCAGTCTCGGTTGTCAGGCTCTGAATTAGATCACCCGACTCCGTGTTCCCATTTCATCCAAGGCCTCACGTCCGCAAG
This sequence comes from Hyphomicrobiales bacterium, assembly GCA_045107035.1. GTDB lineage: Bacteria > Pseudomonadota > Alphaproteobacteria > Rhizobiales. The sequence continues at coordinate 28,420 of JBGCFS010000076.1, read as the reverse complement.
ACCTCAGAACCATCGTCAACTCACATAAACGGTTTCCAGCAATTTTGGCAAGCATGTATGCGACTCAATTAGTCGGAATCAATCTGATTACGTCGCCCCCACCAAACGGAGAATCGACGAGTTTGCCGGCGAATGGCAGGAATGTCGTAAGACAAGATCAAGAGGCCAACGGGAATCATCCAAAAACCAACAATCGGCAAAAATCCGGGGATGCCACCAACAACAAATAGCACCCCAAGACCAACACGTGCGATCTGAGATTTAGCCAAATTGAGAGACTTGCCCGCAAATTTTATAACCTCCATGCTTAATTCGGTCCAAAAGGGTTTATTTTGTGTTTTCAGATAGCTGGCTTAGCCCCACAAGGTAAGGCCTCAGTAAACTATAACGCAGAAATTTCGGTTTCCGTGCATTCGCCTCTTGGCAAGCCATCAAACCTTTTGTATAGACGCCCAACACTGATCCCCGATAGCTCAGTTGGTAGAGCAGGTGACTGTTAATCACCTTGTCGTTGGTTCGAGTCCGACTCGGGGAGCCAATTCAACCCGTCGAAGCGTTTCGCTCGACGGGTTTTTTGTTTCACAAATGATTGGCCGCCGATATGTTTCGAACGGCCACTATTTGTATACTGGATTAGTTGTTTTTTGTAATCAGCACGCCAGAGGCGGGAATCAACTTACCTTCGCCCAGCACCACCTGTTCGGATGTCAGGACCTTGCCTAAATCCTGTTCGGATGTTCCATAGTTTACATAAACATTGTGCTCGCCCATTTTTCGAACACGGACGCCATCTGGCAGCGTTCTCATCAATATATTCAAAGAGCATGCTGCACCTTGCAGAACATCGTTCAAAAGGCTCTCATTTGGCCACCCAGCGATGTAAGTGAGATTATCAAACCTCACAGTCATCGGGGAATTGTTTGCCCCTGCCCGCACTTCATCCGGTTTGGCAAGTAGTTTCAAATGCTCTCGCCATTTAACGATAGCAAATTCACCTGAGCGCTCCTCGATGCCAGGACGAAGGCTTTCAACGCGTTCAATCTGGATAGGTAATATATCGACCAACGGTCCCGGCCCAAGTTTCTCCGGAATGGTTAAGTCTTGTGTTTTGGAACCCGAACGCGGACCAAAGATAATCTGCGCATTTGTGTCCTGAAAAGCAGCCAACGCTTTGTCCGGCACATGGATCAAATTTGGTACCAAAACCATCTTGTATCCAGAAAGGTCAGCCCCGGGCGCGACAATATCCAGGGACAAGCCAAGTTTTCGGGCCGCACTGTAGAAAGAAAAGCAGATGGCAATGGGGTCATAGTCCCTGCCTTGCGGTTGAATTTGTGTCATCCAGATACTCGGATAATCAAACACCAACGCAACATCTGCTCGCTCTGTATTCACTTCAAGGTTCAGAGCAGATAACTCTTTGGCAACTTGGCTGGCCTCAACTGCAGCAATATCGGGGGATCCATCGGGCTTGTTCAGACCGGCATGCATTTGCTCTTGCGCAAATGGCGCCTGACGCCAACGGAAATAGGAAACGACTTCCGCTCCATGTGCAATTGCTTCCCAACTCCAAAGCCGTACCATGCCAGGTAGCGGCGCAGGGTTCCAATCAGCCCAATTCACCGGCCCCGGCTGTTGTTCCATAACCCACCAACGGCCATTGCTCGTTGTGCGATACAGATCATGGTGAAACGCCTGAAAATCGGGATCGCCCTGCTTTGAGTATGAATTCTTGCGCTCATCGCTGACATCAGTGCGGCGTTCCAAAAAACCCAGCGGATATGAATCCCAAGACGAAATATCTAGATCAGCACCAACATCGAAATGGTCAAATTCAACAAACATGCCCATGAAGTTGTGCACGATATCTCGGCCAGGGCTGAATTTTCGGATGATATCCACTTGTGAACGATTAAAGGCAACAACCTGATCTGATGAGAACCGCCGAAAAGCAAGATGATGAGAAGGATTTGCCTCTGTCACTGTAAGATTGGGCAAATCAACTTCATCGAAGTCGCGATATTCCATGGACCAGAATACATTGCCCCAAGCAGAATTCAGCGTTTCGATGGAACCATATCGATCTTTCAGCCAGTTACGAAAACCAACCACTGCCGCAGATGATCCAACGCCATTTGGCCCAGCACTTGAGTATGAATAAGTCGTTTCATGACAGCCAAACTCGTTGTCTGTTTGCCACAGACAAACAGCTGGGTGCTCACCAAACGCTTTCGCCAGTTCAGTTACAATGCGTTTGCATTCAGTAAGATAGCCCTTGTGGCTGAAGTCATAATGTCGGCGAGATCCAAAACCTCGGACTTGGCCATTTTCATCAATTGCCAACATGTCCGGCATTTTATCGACGAGCCATTTTGGCGGCGTCGCAGTGGGTGTTCCTAGAACAACTTTCAATCCAGCGGCATGCAAAACGTTCAGGGAACGCCGCAACCAATCAAATTCATATTGACCGGGATTTGGTTCAAGTCTGGACCAAGCGAACTCGCCGACGCGCACATAGCTGAGTCCGATCTCGACCATTTGTTTAGCGTGATCGGACCATTCATGTTCTGGCCAATGTTCTGGGTAATAACAAACGCCCAATTGTGGTCGTTTTGAAATAGTGTAGGTGGCGCCATTGTTCATTGGCTACTCCGGAATATATGGAAAATGCACCACTCTGCGATGTAGGCCCAAGCTCCCTTTTCAGTACAGGTTGGGCCTCAATGCATTAGATTCGGCGCTCGTTTTTGTCGAACAACATGCACGTCAAAGGATCAATACCAATTTTTGAAATATTGCCGGGTTTTTCGTCTGTGATGCCTTTTTGCTCCACTGTCAGTGGTTCTTTGCGACCAATATCCATGTACAGGAAAGATGAGCCACCCAATTGTTCAACAACACTTACTTTTCCTTCGATATACCCACCAGATTCTTCGAGCGGAACAAAGTGCTCGGGGCGAACACCAAAGCTAACAGTGTCTCCGGCTTTTGGCATATTGTCGCGTGCTGTAATTGTCAGCTTCTGATCCTTAAAAGGGCCACCTGTCACAACAACATCTTTGCCCGAAACTGAATCGACCTGAACCTCAAAGAAATTCATACGGGGAGAGCCAATGAATCCAGCAACGAACAGATTATCAGGATCAGAGTATAGATGAATCGGTGACCCGACCTGTTCAATATGGCCAGCGCGGAGCACAACGATCTTATCAGCAAGCGTCATAGCCTCTGTCTGATCGTGCGTCACGTAGATCATGGTATTGCCTAGGTCCTGATGAAGCTTGGCAATTTCCAAACGCATTTCCACACGTAATTCTGCATCAAGGTTGGAAAGCGGCTCATCGAACAAGAATACTTCTGGCTCACGCACGATAGCGCGACCAATAGCGACACGCTGTCGTTGCCCCCCAGACATAGCTTTTGGCTTGCGGTCCAGCATGTGATCTAATTTCAAAATAGCCGCAGCCTTTGAAACACGATCATCAACTTCTTCTTTGCTGTGGCCAGTCATTTTCAGGCCAAAGCCCATATTCTCTTCAACTGTCATATGCGGATAAAGTGCATAGGATTGGAATACCATCGCCACTCCGCGATCAGCCGGATCGATCCGTGTCACATCACGTTCACCAATTTTCAGCACACCACCGGTTGTGTCCTCTAGGCCGGAAACGAGTCGCAAAAGTGTTGATTTCCCACAACCAGATGGTCCCACGAACACGACAAATTCGCCGTCGTCGATATCCAGATCAACTCCATGAATTACTTTCACTTCACCAAATGACTTTTCAATGCCACGCAATTCAAGACCGGCCATACTTCCCTCCAAATCCCGCCTATTTGCGGGGACCCATTTTTATGTCGGCGTCCGATCCGATATCGGCCGCGGCTTGCTGAACCCATTGGGTCCATAATTCGTAAGTTTCATCACTGACACGGTAAGCTGGCGCAGTAACTGACACACCACCAAGCAGCTCACCGTTAAGATGTTTGATCGGTGCCGCTGCGCAGCGGATACCCGCTTCATGTTCTTCTGCATCAATCGCATAACCTCTAGCTATTGAGGTGATGCGATCCTGACGAAGGCCCTCAACAGAAGTAATTGTATTTTCAGTAAAACTCTTAAATGTTAGCGACTTAGCGAGTTCTTCAAAGTCATTATCTGAAAGGCCGGATAGAATCGCTTTGCCAACCCCCGTGCAGTAAACAGGTGCTGATCGACCGATTTGAGAATGCATTCTAAGACTCTGATGAGCCTCAAATTTATCGAGATAAACCACCTGATCATTTTGCAGAATCGCCAAGTGAACTGTCTCTCCGGCCAACTCGTTGAGTTTTTGAAGGTGTGGCTGTGCAATCCCGCGCAGTTCGCTATCGCTCCAAGCCTGAGAGGCGAGCTGCAAAAGACGTGGACCCAGGGAGTAAATGTTAGTTTCGGGGTTCATTGCAACGATCCCCTCTTCCAACAAATTGGAAATGTTTCGATGCAACGTGCCGCGGGGCTGACCCACTTCCTTCAACAAGTCCGTAAATCTCATTGGATGTGAAGCATTTGCGATGGCTGTAACAACATCTAGCGCTTTTCCAAGAGTACCTGTCCCGACACTTGGAACGGCATCCGCGCGCTTATCTGAAGGCACATTTGAGCTGCTGTCAGCGCTTTGTGTGGTCACCGGATTATTGGTGGCGTGCATGCCGGACATAAGAGCTTCGCCTCCCAACGAACTTTTGCCTTCTAGACGTCTGGTTTGAACAACGTCGAATTTACAAACTCAGACACGCGCATTCCTTAGCGATTGCGCCGTGTTGAGCATCGTCAAGCTAGATTTCTAATTTGGTTTTTAGCTTGACAGAAAGGCAGGAATAGCGAATTAATTCTAAATAGTCAAACACTGTTCCACATAACAGAACTTCTGACTAGCATATGTTTGGTTTCTTCTCATGCACCCATTGGGGCATCGAGCCACGTGAAAATTGGCTTACGCACACAATGTTTAATGGAAGAAATAAACGCGAAATTGACCGGATATCGGCTTCGGCCTTTGTTCAAATACCGAAGTTGCGCTTAAAGCAAACTTGTTCAACTTCTTTAAACCACCGCCATCGGGCGGACCTATGAAACCCTTGGGAGGAATTTCATGTTAAAATCCATTGCTAAGCTTGCAAGCTTTGCATCCGTAGTTGCGCTTTCGGCTTCCGCCGTTTTCGCTAGCGATCTAGTCATCAACTTCGATGATTTGAATCCTGGTCCGAAAAAAGGCTTCGACAACGCTGTTGAAGCGTTCCGCGCTGCAAATCCAGACATCAATGTGATTGTCAACAACACGGATCGTGAAGCACACAAATCTGCCATCCGTAACTTTTTGACCAACGACGCACCGGATGTCACATCCTGGTATCCAGGCAATCGCATGGCGCCATTTGTCGATGCCGGTCTTTTCACCGACATCTCTGACCTTTGGGCTTCTGACCCGAATCTTGCAGATAAGTTCAATGCGATTAAGCCAACGATGTCACGCGATGGCAAACAGTGGGGCGTACCCTACTCCTATTATCAATGGGGCGTTTATTACCGCAAAGACATCTTCGACAAGCTTGAACTAGCTGAGCCTACCAATTGGGACGAAATGCTGGCGGCATGTGATGCCATGACAAAAGCTGGCGTGACTCCATTCACCATCGGAACAAAGTTCCTTTGGACTGCTGCTGGCGTATTCGATTATCTGAACCTTCGCACCAATGGCTATGATGTGCACAATGCACTGACAGCTGGCGAAATCAAATACACAGATGACCGTATCCGCGCGACATTCGCGAACTGGAAAACTCTCTTGGAGCGCTGCGCTCCGGTTAAGAACCACGCCACGATGTCTTGGCAAGAAGCTATCGCTCCATTCGCAAATGGCGATGCAGCCATGTACGTAATGGGCAACTTTGCAGTAGACGGCTTCAAGAATGCTGGCCTTACTGTTGACCAAATCGACTACTTCCAGTTCCCTGAAATCACACCTGGTCTGGCCCGCGCTGAAGAAGCTCCTGCTGATGCGTTCTTCATCCCGGCCAATGCTAAAAACAAGGAAAACGCACGCAAGTTCCTTTCCTTCGTGGCAACAGCTGATATTCAATCTGAGTGGAATAAAACCATTGGTCAGCTTCCACCGAACTCTGCTGCAGCTATCAACACCGAGGACAAGTTTATTGTTGAAGGTTTTGAAACTGTATCAAAAGCAGCAGGACTTGCACAGTTCTTCGACCGTGATGCACCTGCAGCCATGGCGAAAGCTGGTATGGAAGGTTTCCAGAAGTTCATGCTGGATCCAAGTACGCTGGACGAGGTTCTTACCAATCTCGATAAGGTTCAAGCAGAAGTATACTAAGAGCTAAAATAACGCCGGCTGCCGCTTTTGTAAGCCGGCGCATTTTACTGCTTACAAACCTGGCGCACGCGCCAGGTTTGAATAAAAAACGGTAGCTTAAGACCGTTCTTGGAGGGAGAAAAGCATGGCTAGCATAGCAAGCCCAACCGCAAACCGATATCAGACTGCATCATCGACAGTGGCGGCATCAGCAGTCGTAATGGTCGTTGCACTGATCGGCATGTTCACTTTTGATGTGAGCTGGATGGTTGACAATATCGGTTACACAAAACGTGTAGACGCACGCGTACCAGCTTTCTTTGCGCGCTTCTTTTGCTTGATCATTGCACTTGGCGGAGCCTTCGTCGGCTTTACCAACACGTCGCTCTACAAGCGTAACAAGCTGACCTACGCCCCCTGGATTTTCTTATTCATGGGCGTTGCATTCTTTCTGGTTTATGTAATCATCCCGATTTTCCAATCCATCTCCTACTCTTTCACAAAGTGGGATGGTCTTTATGACGTAAATGGCATCTGGACTGGCGAGTGGATCGGTCTTCGCAACTACGTCCTGTTATTCGATGACCCCAATTTCCTGACGTCGCTTTGGAACAATGTTGTCTGGCTTGTGCTTTACATGCTGGCCGTTCCCATAGGTCTTGGAATTGCACTCTTCCTGAACCAAACGGTCACAGGCATTCGCCTATACAAATCCTTGTTCTTTTTCCCTTTTGTGATTTCTCAGGTGGTTGTGGGTCTCATTTTCACTTGGGCTTACAATCCAGAATTCGGCCTGTTGAGTGAAATTTGGGGCGCTTTCTTTTGTGAACAGGTCCCCAATATTATGGGCAATCTGACCACAAAATGTACAATCGATCCGCCGTCCATTCTCGGCGACCCCAAATATGCGACTTACGGAATTATCGCTGCCGGCCTTTGGCCGCAGATAGCCTATTGCATGATCTTGTATCTAACCCGTCTCAACAATGTATCACCAGACCAAATTGAAGCCGGACGCCTCGACAATGCCAAGGGCTTTAAAATGCTTTGGCATATCGTTCTGCCCCAGTTGAAACCAGCTACATTCATTGCTGTTGTGGTGACGGTCATCGGCGCCTTGCGTTCCTTCGATATGGTCGCAACCATGACACAAGGCGGGCCTTTCGGTTCAACCAATGTGTTGGCCTATTACATGTTTGACCAAGCCGTGGGTGAAGGTGTGGGCCGTTATGGCTATGGCTCGGCCATTGCGACAGTACTCTTCGCAATCATGTTGATTTACATCAGCTATTTCCTCTGGCGCATGTATCAAGACGAGAAGGAGGGCAACTAAGATGTTCCCTGCAGCAATTGAAAAGTCCTCCACCGGCGTGCAAATTTCTTACAAGCTCGCCCTACCATTCGCCCTCTTCATTTGGTTGCTACCGCTTCTTGCAATCTTCATGACGTCAATCCGCCCTTTGGAAGACATCAGCACTGGTAATGTGTTCGGCATTCCAAGCGATTTCAATATGATTGAAAACTATTCTCAGGTTTTCGCTCAAACTGATGCATGGCGCTATTTCGTCAATACGATGGTCATCACAATTCCAACGGTTATCGTTTCCCTGGCACTCGCATGTCTTACGGGATATGCGCTTGCGATCTACAAATTCCGTTGGGCCTTGCCACTGTTCTTCCTGTTTGTGGCTGGTAACTTCGTTCCATTCCAGATCTTGATGCTTCCAGTGATTGATCTCTCTAATAAACTGGAGATCTACAACACCGTGCCTGGTTTGGTTATGTTCCACGCAGCTTTCCAAACTGGTTTCTGTACACTCTTTATGCGTAATTTCATCAAGGCATTGCCTCAGGAGCTGATTGAATCTGCTCGTATTGAAGGCGTTGGTGAGTTCCGCATCTTCTGGCATCTTGTATTGCCTTTGGTGAAGCCGGCTGTTGCTGCACTTGCAGTGCTCATTTTCACCTTCATCTGGAACGACTTCTTTTGGGCTACGGTTATGTTGCAAGATGATGCTCGCCTGCCAATTACAGTTGGCGTTCGCTCACTCAATGGTGAATTCGTTCAGCAATGGCATCTAATTTCTGCTGCCTCTTTGCTAGCCGCTGTTCCACCTGTTTTTATGTTCTTCCTAATGCAGAAGCACTTCATTGCAGGCCTAACTCTTGGCGCCACAAAGGGCTAACAATATGGATGCGACGGTTTCGAAGATTGTAAGTTCGGGAACAGCACGTCTGGACAGTGAAAGCACAACGATTGTGTTTCACTGGACAGACGGAATTCCTGTCATATTGCACTTTGGTGCTTCATTGCCGCTCAATCTGGACCTAGAGGCCCTTGCTGCCTCATTGATCCGCCCTCGCCCACAGGCCACATTGGACGAAACGGCTCCAATCAGCCTTTTACCGGAATTTTCCAGAGGGTTTATGGGCCATCCCGGCCTAATAGCCCACCGTGCTGAAGAAGCACCATCGGCATGGGCGGGCCGTTTTGCGTTTACGCGCTATGAAACAACCGAAAGCAGCATTTCATTTTATTGTCGTGATCCGTACCGTGGCCTTGATCTTCGGCTATCTTGCGTTCTGAACCCTGAAACTGATGTAGTAACTTTCCAAAATAAACTCATCAATTCCAGCGACCGCCCATTGCTTGTGGACTGGTTTGCAGCGCCTGTGCTGCCTGTTCCTTCGCGATTAACCGAATACTTGTCATTCCATGGTCGATGGTGTGCTGAATTTGCGCTTGAGCGGATGCAGGTTCCAGTAGGCCTGACAAAACGCGAAAACCGCAGGGGCCGGACATCTCATGAGGGTTTTCCAGGTATTGTTCTACTTGGCGAAAACACTGACGAAAACACTGGGCCTTGCCTAGCCGCGCATCTTGGTTGGAGCGGTAATCATCGTATGGTTCTTGAACGCTTGCCTAGTGGTGAGATGCAGCTGCAAATGGGTGCACTTCATTTTGCAGGCGAGTTGCTTTTGGTGCCAGGTAAAAGCTTGAAAACTCCCGAACTGTACATAACAGCATCTAGCAAGGGCCTCTCATCGCTCACGCATTCTTTCCATGACGAAATCCGAAGTAAGATCGTAAAATTTCCAAATCCAGAGCGCCCAAGGCCAGTAACCGTAAATACTTGGGAAGCTCTGTATTTTGATCACAATTGGGACCACATGACATCCCTTGCAGATTTAGCAGCGGATGTCGGTGCTGAGCGATTTGTTTTAGATGATGGCTGGTTCAAAAACCGTCATAGTGATCGCGCAGGTCTTGGTGACTGGTTTGCCGATGTGGAAAAATACCCCGATGGGTTAGATCCGCTTATCAACTATGTAACTGGTAAAGGGTTGGAATTTGGCCTCTGGGTAGAGCCTGAAATGGTCAACCCAGACTCAGATTTATATCGCACACACCCGGATTGGGTGCTGGGTCTTGCCGATTATCCAAACCCACTGAGTCGAAATCAACTGGTCCTAGATTTAACCAACGAAGACGTCACGAATTATCTGTATAACTGCTTGAGTAAATTGCTGTCTGATCATGATATTGGTTACCTGAAGTGGGATATGAACCGAGACTTGGTCATGCCAGGGAACCGCGAAGGTCGCGCTGCTGCCCACAAGCAAACACTTGCACTTTATGCACTCATCGATAGAATTCGCGGCTCTTTTCCAACAGTGGAAATTGAAAGCTGCGCTTCCGGTGGTGGTAGAATTGATATGGAGATTCTTAAGCGCACTCATCGCTTCTGGACGTCCGATTCAAATGATCCTGTAGAACGCGCACGCATTCAAAATGGCTTTTCCTATTTCTTCCCACCAGAAGTTATGGGTGCGCATATCGGCCCTGCTTGGAGCCACACATCGGGTCGCGGTTTTTTACCAGGTTTTAGAGGACTGGTGGCTGGAGTAGGCCATTTGGGCCTAGAACTGGATTTGGGAGAAACTTCCGACAAAGAGTTTCCCGATCTTCAGCATGCAGTTACGCGTTATAAAGCCGATCGCCATATATGGCACACCGGCAACTTCCATCGACTGCAAAACATAGACCAATCTCTTATTGGATTTGCAGCTGTTGCAAAAGACCGCTCAAAAGCGCGCGCATCTCTAGCACAAATTGACCGACCGCGTTCCACAGTTCCAGCTCTGCTGCGCATTCCGAGTCTAGACCCTAACGCAAATTATCATGTAGTGATGGATGATCCAGATGATGTTTTGAGTAAGGCCAACCGCGGTTTCAACAACACTCTTGGCAGTGGTCAAATGGTCCTTCAAGGCTCTGTCTTGATGCAAGTTGGCCTTCAACTACCAGTGCTCTATGCGCAAACCGGCGTATATTTGTCGCTCAACAAAGTGGAGACGACGTGACGAATATAAACTTCAGTTCGGCGGATATGATAGCAATCGATTGGGGAACAACGAATTGCCGTGCATCTTTATTGGATGCAAATGGCAAGGAATTGGATACCAGACGAGCTCCAGAGGGGGCCGGTGGGCTCCAATCATCTGAATTCGAAGCCGTATTCGACCGATTGGTTCAAGGCTGGCCAGATTTGCCTGTTTGGATTTGTGGTATGGCTGGATCGCGGCAAGGTTGGCTCGAAGCTCCGTATCTGTCTTGCCCTGCAGCTCTGTCGGAACTGGCGTCTCAAATCACCCAAATAACAACGTCTTCCGGACGCCTAGTGCGTATAATCCCAGGCTTGCTGTTCAAAGATGAACGCGGCAATGCAGATATTATGCGCGGTGAAGAAACCCAAATTGCCGGCCTTTTGGCACGGCAACCCTCTTTTGACGGCCTGGCGATAATGCCGGGAACTCATTGCAAATGGGTCACGATCAAAAATGATAAGGTATTGCGCTTCCAGACGTTTTTAACTGGTGAGTTATACTCCTTGCTCGCAACTGCTTCCATTCTTCGTCATTCTGTTTCCGCGCATGAAGCAGATATTCCTGCGGACCATCCAGCCTTTTTGAGTGGAATTGAAGATGCGCTGACTGGCGCAGTCCCTCTTGTCTCCGGCTTGTTTCAAATCAGAACGCAAGATGTTTTGAATGGTGCTCAAAAAGATGACAGCGCCGCTCGACTATCTGGCCTTATGATTGGCGCAGAATTTGCAGCAGCAATTTCTTGCGGATGGACGGATGGAACCCAAAATGCGTTCATCATTGGCGGAAGAGGTTTGACGCCGCTTTACGCAAAAGCATGCGAAATGGCTGGATTAAAACCACAAACACTGTTTGGCCTTGAAGCGAGTACAGCAGGCCTCTGCTATCTTGCACATCAGCAACAACTCGCTGCAGCATAAATAATAGGGAATATGAGATGAATTGGTTTGATGAATTCGCCAAACATCGCAGCATTGTTGCGATTTTGAGGGGTGTTCAACCACACGAAGTTGAGCCGATAACGGAGACTTTGATTGAAGCGGGAATAACGCTCATTGAGGTTCCACTCAACTCACCGCAACCCTTTGACAGTATTGAACGATTAGTCAAATTTTCAAATGGTAGAGCACTTGTTGGAGCAGGGACGGTTTTAACAACCCAGAATGTGGATCGATTGGCAGATATTGGCTCTCAAATTGTTGTGTCTCCTAATACAAATACGGATGTTATTCGCCAAACGCGCAAACGAGACATGTTCTCAATGCCCGGCGTTTTCACGGCTACTGATGCCTTTAATGCACTAGATGCAGGAGCGCATGTTTTAAAGTTCTTTCCTGCAGACTCCCTCGGGCCAACAGGAATTTCCGGGATCAAGGCTGTATTGCCAAAGGATACCCACCTTGCGGCTGTTGGTGGTGTGGATGAAACATCATTTGCCCCCTATCGCTCCAAGGGCATTCACGGCTTTGGAATTGGAGGAACTCTATACAAACCTGGACGCACTGCCGATGAAATCGGGAAAATCGCACGCAAGTTGGTAAAAGCGTTCGACGAAGCATCCTAACCAAAAGAAATATTTCAACTTTTCATGATCCGGTTGCCTATTGTTGACGTAGACTTTGTTAATAGCTTGGATCACAAATTCTTATGTTAGACGCCCCAGGAAACGCCGCACATTCGGCGGACACATTTATACCAGATGACAATAGTCCAAGCATTGTCTGGTTTCGTTCAGATTTACGCATCAATGACAATCCGGCTCTTAACGCTGCGGCCAAGCGTGGGAACCCAATTATTTGTATTTATATTTTGGAGAAAGATGGACGTTGTCGAGGCGGGGCGTCCAAATGGTGGCTACACCAAAGCCTAAGCGCACTGGAACAGTCCCTCGCCCCAATTGGCGGAACTCTAATACTGCGTAGCGGAGATCCAGAACAAGTAATTTCAGATGTAATTTCAGAGACTTCGGCAAACGCGGTTTACTGGAATCGCAGATACGATTCTGATGGCATGGAAACCGACGCAGCTCTGAAAACTACGCTCAAGGCCTGTGGAATAACCGTTACCAGTTTTAAAGCCAATGTTCTGTTCGAGCCTTGGGAAATCGAAAAACTCTCTGGCGGTTTCTACAAGGTATATACCCCATACAAACGTGCGTGCCTGGCAAGAGGCGTATCACGCGGCCCGCTTGCTGCGCCCAAGGCTATTCATACACCGAAATCGATCAAATCCGATCCTTTGGAAAGCTGGAATCTAACACCAAACTCGCCAGATTGGTCAGAACCGATAGCACAAAGCTGGAATCCTGGTGAGATTGGCGCAGCAGAGCGTTTGATGAGTTTTCTACATGATGGCGGAATTGACGGATATAAACTCAATCGAAACCTTCCAGCTATTGAAGGCACGTCTCGGTTGTCTCCGCATTTGGCATTTGGTGAAATTAGCCCTTATCAAATTTGGGCATTAGCCACTTCGCCCGATATCGAAGCACCTACACAAGATCTAGAGACTTTCTTGTCGGAGATCCTTTGGAGAGAGTTTTCATACCAACTTCTCTATTACAATCCCAAACTGGCCAACGAAAATTTTCAACCGCGTTTCAATACATTTCCCTGGAAAAGCAGCACTGAATTGCTTCCCAATTGGCAACAGGGAAATACTGGATATCCAATTGTGGATGCTGGCATGCGTCAGCTTTGGCAAACCGGCTGGATGCATAACAGAGTTAGAATGGTTGTCGGTTCATTCCTCGTGAAGCACCTTCTGCTCGATTGGCGTCTGGGAGAAAAGTGGTTCTGGGACACTCTAGTTGATGCAGATCCAGCAAGTAACGCTGCGAGTTGGCAATGGATTGCAGGCTCCGGTGCTGATGCAGCGCCCTACTTCCGGATATTCAATCCCATGATGCAGGGCGACAAATTCGACAAAGCTGGTAAGTATATACGCATGTACGTACCAGAACTTGAAAACATGCCTGACAAATACTTGAACGCACCCTGGGAAGCGCCTGAGCACGTATTAAAAAATGCCGGCGTTAAATTGGGCATTACCTATCCCAAACCCATTGTCGATCATGCTGTCGCGAGACAAAATGCATTGGCAGCGTTCGCAAAAACAAAAGAGACCGCTTGAACCAACGAGCGGAAAGATTGGACAAGAATATATGAAAATCGCCATTATCGGCTCTGGTATTTCTGGGAATTCCGCAGCCTGGGCACTTCATTCTAAGCATGAAGTTACACTATACGAACGTCGCAACAGACCTGGTGGCCACAGCGCTACCGTGGACGTGGACTATGACGGTAAAAACATAAGTGTAGATACAGGCTTTATTGTCTATAACGGCGTAAACTATCCCAATCTTACAGCTCTATTTGACCACCTGAACGTGGAAACTGTAGCCAGTGATATGAGTTTTTCGTTTAGCAAACGAGGCGGATCAGAATGGAGTGGAAGTATTCCGCGCGGCATATTCGCGCAAAAACGCAATCTCTTTTCACCAAGCTTTTTGTGGATGTTGCGTGAGATCTTTCGTTTCAATCGTCAATGCCTGGGAGATCTGGCGGCCAATAAGTTGTCCGGGTTATCGCTTGGTTCTTACCTCGACAAACGCGGCTTCTCGAAACGTTTCAGAAATGAATATCTTGTACCAATGGGTTCAGCAATTTGGTCCACTCCTGCGGCTGAAATGTTGGCATTTCCAGTTGAGAGTTTTGCAAATTTCTTCAACAATCACAGACTTTTGCACTTTGAGCGACCAAGATGGCGGACTGTTAAAGGAGGCAGCAGAACCTATGTCGAAAAGCTTCTGGCGCCCCTAAAGGGCAACATCAAACTAGATTGCGAAGTCGTATCGGTTGAACGTTTGGCCAATGGAGTCCAAGTAACCGACATCAAAGGCGATACGCAGCTCTATGATCAGGTCATCATGGCTGGACACAGTGACCAGATCTTGCAAGCATTAGCAGATCCTTCTGACGCCGAAGAAAGCATCTTGTCGCGTGTCCGCTACAAACCAAATGCCGTCTACCTTCATCGAGACCCATCTTTGATGCCAAAGCGAAAGAGCGCGTGGGCTGCGTGGAACTATTTGAGTGAATCCAACGATGAACAGCCAGACGTCTCCGTTACCTATTGGATGAACAAGCTGCAGCGCATTGATGAATCCAAACCGTTATTTGTCAGTCTCAATCCGGTTAGACCGCCAGCAGACGTACTGACATTTGCGGTTTTTGAGTATGATCATCCCCAATATGACAGCATTGCCTTGGCCGCTCAAAAGGAACTTGAGCAGGTTCAGGGCATCAATCGCACATGGTTCTGTGGAGCATGGACCGGATTTGGGTTTCATGAAGACGGTCTATCTTCAGGGTTGCGTATCGCAGAGAAATTGGGTGGTGTCATCCCTTGGCGTCCAACAGCTGCAAACGATGAGCTAGCCTTTGTAGAGGCCGCAGAATAACTCATGATACACAGTGCAATCTATAAAGGGACAGTGATGCACGCCAGACTGAAACCGATGGGACATCGGTTCAGTTATCGCGTCTACTCGCTCTTGTTAGATTTGGACAACCTTTCTACCGCAACTAAAAGCGCAGTAATTTCCCACAACAGATTCAATCTGTTGAGCTTTTACGACAAGGATCACGGTGCCGGGGATGGCAGAAACGTTCGTGAATACGTAAATCAGCTTTTGGAAGGTGCGGGGCATCCACAACCATCTCGAATAGAACTGTTGTGCTATCCTCGGATACTGGGATGGGTCTTCAATCCGTTATCCGTCTACTATTGTTATGATGCAAACAACGTTGTAACCGCGCTGATTTACGAAGTCCGAAACACATTTGGCGAACGACATACTTATGTTGCGCCGATTATGGTCGGTGAAATGCACCAAGGCCATATCCGGCAGGAACGCGATAAACGCTTCTATGTGTCCCCATTTATCGACATGCGCGCTCGCTATCATTTTCGAATGACCACGCCGTCAGACAGCTTAACCTTACGCATCCTTGAGCATGATGAGGAAGGGCCTCTCTTATCTGCAACATTCAGCGGAAAACGAGTTCCACTGGCAACTACAAACCTGCTCAAAGCATTTATCCAAGTACCATTCCAAACCTTTAAAATTGTTGGTGGCATTCACTGGGAAGCACTCAAACTTTGGAAAAAAGGCGCGAAATTTCACAAGCGCCCTACCCGTCCCAAACCCATCTCGTATAGCGATAAACAAGACCCTACAGATGCGCCTGCAACTCTTTGATACTCGTTCATTTCAACAATCTTGAGATTTTTATGGCCTTGATGCTAGACTTTTCCTCGTTAATGCAAGGGGATCACACGGACCAATGAGTATTTCCATAGCAACTAAACCTGCCATTACCCTCAACAAGGAAAATGTGAGGGAGGCTACAAAGACTCTACCGCGAGTGATGAGAGCCGCACTGCGCTTTGGCGCAAAACTCGAAGCAGGCTCACTTACTGTTACCTTACCAGACCAAAGTGTGTTCAAGATTGAAGGCCCGCAGTCAGGACCGGACGCGGACATAACCATTCATGACATCAACTTGGCATCACGGTTATTTCGCCGCGGTGATTTGGGAGTGGCCGAGGGCTATATAGCCGAAGAGTGGAGCAGTTCAGATGTCACCAGATTTCTAGAATTATTCTGCGCAAACCAAGGCTTAATCAAAGAGGCAATTGAAGACCGAACAGGTTTGAAAATACTTACGAAAATCCGCAACTGGCTTACTCGGAACACTCGGCGAGGGTCCAAGAAAAATATTTCAGCACACTACGATTTGGGCAATGCGTTTTACACACAATGGCTAGATCCAACGATGACGTACTCGTCAGCATTGTTTGAACGTGGCGATGAAGATCTTGGCGAAGCACAGATCCAAAAATACCGTCATCTAGCTGAACAAACAGGAATTCAATCCACGGATAAGGTATTAGAAATCGGTTGTGGGTGGGGTGGTTTCGCAGAATTTGCTGCGAAAGAAGTTGGTTGTCATGTGACAGCGCTGACGATTTCCCAAGAACAGTTCGACTTTGCAAAAGAGCGTGTTTTCAAAGCTGGCTTGGCAGATAAAGTCGATATTAAATTTCAGGATTACCGTGATGAGGAAGGCCAATACGACCGCATAGCATCTATAGAAATGTTTGAAGCTGTTGGTGAAGAATATTGGCCTGTCTTCTTCGATCGGATGAAAAACTGCTTGAAACCAGGTGGAACTGCTGGCCTTCAAATTATTACGATTCAGGATCGCTTCTTTCATTCGTATAGAAGCGATATGGACTTCATTCGCCGTTATATATTCCCCGGCGGCATGTTGCCATCTCCTGAAGCGCTGCATACTTTGGGCAGCCAAGTAGACCTGCATTTAGTATCAGAACGTATTTTTGGGCAAGATTACGCGACCACATTGCGTATTTGGCGCGAGAGGTTTGATGAGGCCTGGCCTACAATTAAACCCCTTGGCTTCGACGCGCGTTTTAAAAACTTGTGGCGTTACTATTTGCACTATTGCGAAGCCGGATTCCGTTCTGAGAACATCGATGTTCGCCAACTTGTTTTTGCACGCAAATAGCGGGTGAGTCAGACACAATCCCTAAGCCACACGCAGATAGGCGTCTATGGCCTTCCTGCAGTGGCAATTTCGGTCCTGACACTCCCCTTTTTCATATTTATTCCAACATTTTACACAGAAACGCTAGGTTTGAATCTGGCGGCCGTGGGGCTCGTTTTATCAGCAATTCGACTATTTGATGCGGTCAATGATCCGCTGATTGGATTTTGGAGCGATCGACTACGCCCAGCTTACGGCAGGCGGCGCAGCTGGTTCCTGGCAGGCATCCCACTTACCGTTCTTGGAGCATGGATGGTTTTTGTCCCAAGCGAAACCTCCTCCATAGGCTATTTGGCTCTCTGGGGCCTACTCCTCTCCATTGGATGGAGTATGGTACAGCTACCTTACGCAGCTTGGGGTGCCGAATTAAGCGGAGACTATCGCACCCGCTCACGCCTCAGCGCAGCTCGAGAGGGCTTGGTGGTTTTGGGCACACTCATTGCTATAACTCTGCCTATCTTGGCCTCAGGAAACGACAAGTTGGATGCACCAGGGCTCAAGTTGTTGGCAGTCTTTGTCTGCATATTTTTGCCAATATCCGCTCTTCTTGCGGTTTGGTTTGTCCCAGAACCTGTGGAGCATAGTAAAAGACAGGTCAGACTACGCGAAGGTCTCAACTTTCTGCGTCAGAATAGGGAATTTATGCGCCTGCTTGTTGCATTCTTTATCAACGGCCTTGCGAATGGTCTGCCGGCAACTTTGTTCTTACTTTTTGTGGGCAATGTGCTTGGTGAAGCTTCAGCCCAAGGCCCGCTTCTGTTCGTCTATTTCCTATGTGGTATACTCGGGGTCCCCATCTGGTTGAAACTATCAGACCGCCTTGGCAAGCACCGTACCTGGTGCATTGCAATGCTCTTGGCACTCCCTGTTTTCCTGATGGCTTTGTTTCTTGAGACCGGTGATGTTTGGTTGTTTGGCCTCATTTGCATACTGACCGGTTTAACACTTGGCGCAGATCTGACACTTCCTGCTTCTATACAGGCCGACGTGGTAGACGTTGATACTGCAGAAAGCGGCGAGCAACGCAGCGGCCTTTATTTTGCTTTTTGGGGATTGGCAACAAAAGCAGCTCTGGCACTTGGTGTCGGAATAGCATTTCCAGTGCTCTCATTCGCAGGCTTTGATGCACAGGGTCAAAACGACAATACTGCTCTCTGGGCCTTAACCTTGCTTTATGGAGGCGTGCCTGTTGCCTTAAAGGCTATTGCAATAGGCTTGATGTGGAATTTCCCGCTGGATGAAACTCGACAGAAAGCGCTGCGAACGAAAATCGAAGCAATTTAAGGTGCTTTGGCACCCCAACCTGTCGCGCGCTTTACAACCCAGAAATAAACGGGGTACGGCAACAGGTTTATGGCTTTAAGCCAATATGTGAACCGTTTGGGAAATGTGATCTCAAATGATTTGGTTCTCAATCCCTTTACCAGCTTCTTCGCCGCGTCATCTACATGCATCAAAAATGGCATTGGAAATGGATTCGATTGCGTTGCTGGTGTGTCAACAAATCCCGGATTTACAATTTGGATATGAATATTCATCAAATCCAGATCAAACTTTAAACTTGCGGCCATATTAGTCAAAGCAGCTTTTGTTGCGCCATATGCAGCGGAAGTTGGAAGTCCGCCATAGCCTGCAACAGAAGATGTAATTGCTATCTGACCTCTGCCAACGGCTCTCATATGCTCCAATACAGGTACCAGACAATTTGTTACGCCGTTCAGATTGACTGCAAATGTTTTATCAAAATCTTCCAGTCGCAGTTCAGTAGCACGAAGCGGAAAATAAACACCGGCATTGAGAACCACAAGCGATATAGATTTATGCTCGGATATCAGTTGCTTAGAGATCGCTACCATCTGCTCTTGTTTCGTCACATCACCGGCAGCAACAACAATTTGACCTGAGAAACCAGCACATTCATCTGCAAGACTTTGAAGGTCTTCAACATTGCGGGCTGTGGCAGCAACCGTCCAACCGTCCTTCGCCAAAAGCACAGCGGCTTTATACCCCAGGCCGGAACTAGCGCCTGTGATCCAGGCAATTCCGTCAGCAGGGGTTGCGATGTATGTGGACATGTTTCCTCGAGACGCTGCAACAACTAGGCGTAAAATAAATCGTACAAATACTGATTAACCGCGCAGGAATGGCGCCACAAAGCGACCAAGGGGACCAGTCAATCGCAGTGGCGCGTCTGTGACTGCAAAGCAAATACATTCACCATCATCATCCGCTACAGGACGGTGATCAACGGTGCCATCAGCAACCACAATATCACCTTTTACGTAATGTCCCGTTCCATCGCTGAAACCGCCTTCAAGAACTAAGGTTATTTCGGTGCCATGGTGTGTGTGGTGAGGAACACCCTGCCCGGCTTGCAACTTGAACAAGGAAGCTTTGCAACCATCAAATTCGCCAAGCTTCACTTCTTCAAACCCAACGAAGTGCTTCTTCTTCCACTGAATGTCGGACACTGTCGAACCAATGAAGTTTCGCAAAAGATCTGGCGTTCCATCTTCAGTCAATTCAGCCAATTCAATTTTCGAATCTGCATCGGAAGCGAAAATATTTTCAAGCATTGCATTACGGTTCAACAAAGCTGTTGGTTTAATGTCCATCAACTCGATACCTGCAATAGCCTCTAAATTCGCAAGCCATTCTCTATTGGACGGGTTCATTTCAAGATGAGATGCCAACATCACTTGAAGCGGTGCTGGCAAAGTACCGGAAACAAACTCGGCCATTAATGCGTCGATGGCATCCGTTTGCTCTAACATTTAAAATATCCTCATCGCCGGTGTTTCCTCAGCTCTTAAACAAACCGAACAAAAGGAGGCGCACTGGTTTTCTATTGGTGACGTTACGCCATATCGAGCGCTTTGGATCACCGCAAATTCACATTTATTGTAAATTATCGCGTTTGTCTTTGGGGTCAAGGAATGGAAATGAAATTTTGTTAAACTCACCTCTAACTTGTAATCTCAAGGAATAAGACAAATGTTTCCACGTTTCGTATAAAAAACGAAACAGCCTTCCCAAACTCGCCATTGTTACTGCAGCCCAAAAGAGCAATATAAGGTGAAACACACCATCAAAGAGAAAAACCCCGTGCACACAAACGTTCTGGAAGCTATCGGCAACACCCCTCTCATTCGTCTGAACAAGGTTTCTGAAGAGACTGGTTGCGAAATTCTTGGCAAGGCTGAGTTCTTAAATCCTGGCCAATCAGTCAAGGATCGTGCTGCACTTTTCATTATCAACGAGGCCGTCGCAAGCGGCAAACTTAAACCTGGCGGTACAGTCGTGGAGGGCACTGCTGGCAATACAGGCATTGGTCTATCGATGGTTGCCAATGCGATGGGGTTTAAATCCGTCATCGTTATTCCGGAAACGCAGTCTCAAGAGAAAAAAGATACCTTGAGGCTTATGGGTGCAGAACTAATCGAAGTTCCCGCAGTCCCGTACAGAAACCCAAACAACTACGTAAAGCTTTCGGGGCGTTTAGCGGAACAAATTGCGAAATCAGACCCAAATGGCGCTATTTGGGCAAATCAGTTTGACAATGTCGCCAATCGGCAAGCACACATCGAAACCACTGGACCTGAAATTTGGGAACAGACCGATGGAAAAGTGAATGGGTTTGTATGTGCAGTTGGTTCCGGCGGTACGCTTGCTGGGGTTGGAATGGCGCTGAAAGCGAAAAACCCAGACATACAAATCGCGCTTTCTGATCCGCATGGTTCTGCTTTGTTTAAATATTACACCGATGGTGAATTTGGTTCGACGGGCTCTTCGATCACAGAAGGTATTGGCCAAGGGCGCGAAACTGCAAACCTGGTGGATGCACCGATAGATACAGCGTTTCAAATATCAGATACGGACGCTTTGAATCATGTATTCCATCTGTTGGAACATGAAGGCTTAGTCCTTGGCGGTTCATCTGGTATCAATGTGGAAGGTGCTGTTCAACTTGCTCGCAAAATGGGCCCAGGACATACCATCGTCACCATACTTTGCGACTATGGCAACCGATATCAATCCAAATTATTTAATCCAGAATTCTTGCGCTCCAAGGAACTCCCTATTCCTGCTTGGTTGGAAAAAGACAGCACGATCAATCCACCATTTGAAGATGTTCAAGCATGAGTCACAATGTAAAAAGGCTTTTTCTTGAAGACGCGTATCTGATTGAAACCCAAGGCGTTGTCCTTGAGGTCAATGAGCGTGGTGGAATTGTGCTTGATCAGACCAATTTTTACGGCACAAGCGGGGGCCAACCAGGCGATGTAGGCACACTGACACTGGCAAATGGAACTGAAATCGAAATAGCGACGGCAGTTTGTGGGCAAAGCAAAGACGAGATTATACTCGTACCAGCCTCATCTGATCATCTACCAGCTGTTGGAGAAACAGTTTCAACAAAATTGAACTGGGAACGCCGCCACAAGTTGATGCGTATGCATTCCGCTATGCATTTGCTGTGCGCCTCGGTCCCCTTCCCCGTAACGGGCGGCCAAATTGGCGAAACAGAAAGTCGTTTGGATTTTGACATGCCGGACAATGTTGACAAGGAATCTCTAACCAACACGTTGAACGCCTTGGTCGAAGCCAACCATACTATTTCCGATCGATGGATTGCCGATGCTGAATTAGAAGCAAATCCAGAATTGATCCGCACAATGTCTGTGAAGCCTCCAATGGGATCAGGTAAAGTAAGACTTGTCTCCATTGGGGACACTGACGAAGTCGATTTGCAACCTTGCGGTGGAACACATGTAAAACAGACTGGCGATATTGGTTTGTTGGATGTCTACAAAGTTGAAAAAAAAGGAAAGCAGAACCGGCGTGTTCGGGTTCGGTTGGTAGAAATGGATAGGGAATGACTGAATTGAAAAACATGGTGTCTGCTGAATGGTTATCCACCCATTTGAAAGATCCAAATATCAAGATCGTTGACGGCTCTTGGTATCTTCCTCAGCAAAACCGTGACCCATTGGCAGAATATGCTGCAGAGCATATTCTTGGCGGCGTGTTTTTCGACCTCGATGCTATCTCCGACCCATCGACAGACTTGCCTCATATGATGCCCAACAACGAATTGTTTTCGAGTGCAGTGGGTTCCTTGGGTATTTCAAATCAACATCACGTGATTGTTTATGATGGTTTGGGTCTTATGTCCGCCGCACGTATCTGGTGGATGTTTAAGGTCTTCGGCCATAAAAATGTTTCAATTCTGAATGGAGGCCTCCCGGCCTGGAAAGCTATTGATGGCGAACTCAGCTCTGACCTAACTGAAATCGAACCTATGGCATATAATGCATTGTTGGACATAGTTCGCGTCGCCAGCTGGCAGGATGTTGCAAAATCTGTTGGTGAGAAAAACACACAGATTCTGGACGCACGCAGCGCCGACCGATTTGCCGGAAGAGCACCAGAACCTCGTGCAGGGCTTAAAGGTGGGCATATAACCGATTCTTTTAATCTGCCATTCCAAAAATTACTTGGTGATGGTGGAAAATTGAAGTCGGCCAGCGAATTGCGTTCCGCTTTTGAAAAATCTGGCATCGACCTTTCAAAACCAGTGATAACCAGCTGCGGATCGGGCGTAACAGCCGCAATTTTGACCCTTGGTCTCGATGAGTTGGACCACTTGGACAACAAGGTCTACGATGGTTCTTGGGCAGAATGGGGTGCACGTGCAGAGACCGAGAAACTAATTGAACCCTAGACTGAAGAAAACATCTCAACCGACTCAAATTCAATAAAAAAACCCGCTCAATGCGGGCTTTTTAGTATGGTGTGCCAGTTACTTAGTGCAGGATTTGACTAAGGAACAATTTGGTCCGCTCATGCTGAGGGTTGTCAAAGAATTCATCTGGTGCGTTCTGCTCAACGATCTGTCCAGCATCCATAAAGATCACACGGTTGGCAACCTGGCGCGCAAAGCCCATTTCATGGGTTACACAGATCATAGTCATGCCTTCTTCGGCAAGACCAACCATCGTATCCAAAACCTCTTTGATCATTTCAGGATCAAGAGCGGATGTTGGCTCATCAAACAGCATTATGCGTGGACTCATGCAAAGTGACCGAGCTATCGCCACACGCTGTTGCTGCCCCCCAGAGAGCTGTCCAGGATACTTTAAGGCCTGTTCCGGGATCTTCACGCGCCCAAGATAGTGCATAGCAATTTCTTCAGCTTCCTTCTTCGGCATCTTGCGAACCCAAATTGGGGCCAACGTGCAATTCTCAAGAATTGTCAGGTGTGGAAATAGGTTGAAGTGCTGAAAAACCATGCCAACTTCTCGACGAATTTCATCAATTTTTTTGAGATCATTCGTCAGCTCAATACCATCGACGATGATATCGCCCTTTTGATGTTCTTCCAAACGGTTGATGCAGCGGATCATGGTGGATTTGCCTGAACCAGAGGGTCCAGCCACCACAATACGCTCACCACGCATAACCTTCAGATCGATGTCTTTCAAAACATGAAAGTCACCGTACCATTTGTTCATGCTATTTATTTCAATTGCCACATCCGTTTCAGACACGGTCATTTTCGCCCGGTCTAGAGCCGGTTGTTCTGCTTTAACTGCATTTTCTGCTGTCATGGAACTAGTCCTTTGTTCTTAACGTTTATGGCCGGTGTTCAACCGGTTTTCCATGAAAATTGAGTACCGGGACATAGAAAAACAAAAGACCCAGTAGACGAGCGCGGCAAAAAGATAGCCAGTGAGTGATTGGAGAGGCGTTGACCAGGTTGCATCAGTAAAGCTGGATTGGATCATTCCAAGAAAATCAAACAACCCGATTATCAACACAAGGGTCGTATCTTTGAATAAGCCAATAAATGTGTTGACGATTCCTGGGATCACCAGCTTCAAAGCCTGTGGCATGATGATTTTGTTGATCATCTGCCAGAAGGTCAACCCCAACGCCATCGCACCTTCGTATTGCCCTTTTGGAATGGCCTGCAAACCACCCCGTACCACCTCTGCCATATAGGCTGCTGAGAAAAGTCCAACGCCGATAAGTGCTCGCAAGAGCTTATCAAACGTCACACCATCCGGCAGAAACAGTGGAAGCATAACGGAGGACATGAAAAGCACCGTAATGAGCGGCACCCCTCGCCAAAACTCGATGAAGATGATGCAAACCATGCGAACAATTGGCATTTCAGAGCGACGTCCAAGCGCCAGAGCAATACCCAGAGGCAAAGATGCAGCAATACCAGTTATGGCAATCACCAGAGTAACCAAAAGCCCACCCCAGACCTCAGTTTCAACATGCTCCAAACCGAAATCGATTGTCATGATGAAGATCACGGCTGCAATGGCAGCCATGACAACCAATACCGATATGGCACTTTTCTTGGGATCACCGGCTGTCATGTAAGCCCAATAGGCGTTACCGCCAGCAATGAGCGTCGACAGAAATACAAAATCGATCCCGAAATTGACACCTATAACAGGCAAAAACGCTCCAAAATCGAAGTTTCCACCAGTCAACAAGATCAAGACTGCCAACGGTGCAAACACAGCCATATAGATTAGATTTTCGCGTTTATACGGTAATTGAGGCATAAACAATGGAATGAGACCGCCGAAGAAGAGAATGGCGGACCAATCAACCCTCCAACGTTCCACTTCGGGATAACGACCATAGATGAAGGTGCTCATATACGCATCGACATAGGCCCAGCAAGCGCCGAAGGAGCCATCGGGACGCACGCCGCCCTGTTGGATCGTCGCGCAGGCTTCGCGATTTTCACCCGTCCATACAGCATTCGTAAACCCAAACGTCACGACAAATTCAATCGCTTGATAAGCCAACCAGGCGGAACCGAACGTCAATATAATCATCAAGCTGGAAACAACCGATGTACCAACCGTGGAGAAATTCGTCATGGAGCTAAGAATGTTGTCCCAAATCCACTTTTGCAGGCCACGGCTTCCTGCCGGGGCCGCCTTTTCTGTCAACATTTTACCACGCACAAAGGCGATGCTGTTATTTGAAGTCGTGTCAGACATAATCAGCGCTCCACCAATGCCATGCGATTGTTGTACCAATTCATGAAGAGCGAAGTTGCCAAGCTTATGGTGAGGTAAGTCAACATCGTGATCAGCACAAACTCTACCGCTCGACCGGTTTGGTTCAACGCCGTTCCCGTAAACACCGACACAAGATCTGGATAGGCAATTGCAACGGCCAATGACGAGTTCTTTGTAATGTTGAGATATTGGCTGGTCAGTGGAGGAATAATAACCCGCATCGCTTGCGGAACCACAACAAGCCGCAAGGTTGGTCCATTTCTGAGGCCCAATGCGTTCGCAGCCTCTGTTTGGCCGTGACTCACCGCCAAAATACCAGCACGTACGATCTCTGCGATAAATGCCGCTGTGTACATAACCAAGGCAAATAGCAGAGCCATGAACTCAGGGAAAACGCGAAGACCACCCCTTGGACCAAAATTACCCTTTGTTGGGTATTCGAAAGTGATAGGAAGGCCAGCCAGCAAATAAGCGACAATCGGGAGCCCTACTAGCAGACCAACAGCCGTCCAAAACATAGGAAACTGTTGCCCAGTCGCAAGCTGTCTTCGTTTGGCCCATTTGGCAACAATGAATGTCGCTATTAAACCAATGCCAAATGCAGCAACAATCAACCATGCTGTCTCGCCATAAATGGGCTTTGGTAAATACAGCCCGGCCACATTTAGAAAGCCAAACATACCTAAGTCTGCAGAGTCTCGTTTGCCCGGCAATAACCTAAGAACGCCAAAATACCAGATAAAGATCTGGAGAAGCAGCGGAATGTTACGGATTGCCTCAACGTATACATAAGACACTTTTGCAATCACCCAGTTGTTCGAAAGGCGAGCAACTCCCACCAAGAAACCAACGAGTGTAGCAAAAACTATACCGACAAAGGCGAGCAACAAAGTGTTGAGCAGACCGACCCAATAAACACGCCCATATGACGATTTTTCATCGTATTCGATGAGCGTCTGATTGATTGAAAAGCCGGCTGGTTCTGAAAGAACACCAAATCCAAACGGCAAGCCCTGCCGCTGAAGATTTGCACCGGTATTATGAATGATTGAATAAAATACCCAAGCGACCAATCCAATGATTAAGGCTTGAAAAATCATGCCTCTTACTTTTGGATCGTTCAAGCTTAGGCTCGTGCGCGGAGGACCCGCGATTGCATCCTGAACTGCCATGAGCCCCTTGCCTAGTCTGGCACAGAACTATCCAACCTTGATTACAAACGCGGGATAAGTTGCTGTTAAATTTGCCTGAAGTCAGTTTTGTAAAATGTATTTTGCGATTGTTCGCGAAATAAATATCCGGCCGAAAGAAATCAGTTTTCGGCCGGATATTGTCAGCTTAGCGCAGTGGTGGTGCGTACATCAGGCCACCATCAGACCACAGTGCGTTCACACCGCGAGCAATTTTAAGTGGCGTATCTGGACCAACGTTGCGCTCAAAAATTTCACGATAATTGCCGACAGCTTTAATTGCTTTCACAGCAAAGTCATTTTCAAGGCCAATCATCTCGCCGTAACCACCAGCATTGCCCATAAGACGAGCAACTGCAGGGTTCTTGGAATCCATCATATCGCCAATATTTGCACTGGACACGCCAAGTTCTTCAGCATTTACCAACGCATAGACAACCCATTTAGTGAGATTCAGCCAACCATCGTCACCCTGACGAACAACTGGGCCAAGAGGCTCTTTGGAAATAATTTCTGGCAGAACAATGTGAGCGCCGGGATCTTCCAATTTTAAACGCTGAGCATAAAGACCGGAAGCATCGGTGGTGTAGACTTCACAACGACCTGCGTCGTAAGCAGCAACAACTTCATCAGCCTTTTCAAACGCTACAATTTCAAATTCCATGTTGTTCGCACGGAAGTAATCGGTAACGTTCAGCTCAGTCGTCGTACCAGTATTTGTACAAACGGAAGCGCCGCTCAACTTGAGCGCTGAATCGATGTCCATGTCACTACGAACCATGAAGCCTTGGCCATCATAGTACGTGACAGTTGAAAAGTTCAGGCCGAGACTTGCATCCCGTGTCATTGTCCATGTCGTATTGCGAGACAGGATGTCAATTTCGCCTGACTGCAGAGCGGTAAAGCGCTCTTTTGCAGACAATGGAGTGAATTTTACCGCGTCGCCGTCACCAAATATTGCGGCCGCAATTGCGCGGCAAACGTCAACATCGAGACCCGACCATGCACCACTACTGTCCGGGTTTGAAAACCCAGGGAGCCCTTGGCTCACGCCACATTGTACAAAGCCTTTGGCTTGAATTTCAGCGAGAGTTGAAGAACCGTGGGACGCAGCGAAAGTTGCTGTTGCGGATACGCCCATTGCCACGCCCAATGCGAGTGGCAGAAGTGCTTTTTTCATTTTACAGCCTTTTTGTTACCTTCAAAAGGTTTTGAAATTTAGACACAGTTCAGCTGTCACCGAAAACGGCACGGTGCCATCTGTATCAAGTCTGATTGGCGTCATTGGTCAGATCAGATGCGGGCAAAATCTAAGTGCCCTCCCAGGCCTCTAAGCCACTCCACCTTCGCAAGTGATCTCCACTGACAAGGGCACCCGATGTGATATTGAGGAAGGCGTCAAGGGGTCGGATTAGAAACTCTCATGATTCCAATCACAAAATTTGATCAATAGCAGTTTTGAGGTGTTTTTTTGGGAGATTTTGATGGGTATCAGCAAATTTACATAGGTATTTTTTAGAAAAAAGACAAAAGACAAAGTCACTTAGCAATTGTTAAGGTACTAACCAACACGATGTCAGCGTGCCATCTTGCCCCCAAGAAAATTTGGCGCGGCGATGTCCTTCTGAGCGAAGAAAGAGCCATTCTAGTGTATCAAACTTAATTTCGACTGCACAAAAATTGTCTCGTCCAGGGTCAAGGTGGTCTGACATTGGTTGCTCAATATACGAAGAGCCGGACTCAATTTGGGAGCCCGGTCCAGGCTCAATTCGATAGCACTCACGACTAAATGGGCGCGCCTCATCCCA